>NZ_JAOQJM010000007.1:0-207918 GCF_025566865.1 Blautia acetigignens | reverse complement strand
GTGAAGCCCCCCTCAAGATGAGATGTCCCATTCGAAAGAAGTAAACCCCCTTGAAGACGACGAGGTAGATAGGGCAGGGGTGGAAGTGCGGCAACGCATGGAGCTGACTGCTACTAATAGGGTGAGGGCTTGACCAACAATCGCAAGGTTGAAAAAAGATTCTTGACAAATTCCGAACAAGGATGTAACATGTATGTAGTTTTGAAGGTGCAAACCTTTATTTGGCCCGGTGGCTCAGTTGGTTGGAGCGCCGCCCTGTCACGGCGGAGGTCGAGAGTTCGAGTCTCTTCCGGGTCGCTACTGATGAAAATCAGTAATAATTAAATATTATGGGATCTTAGCTCAGCTGGGAGAGCATCTGCCTTACAAGCAGAGGGTCATAGGTTCGAGCCCTATAGGTCCCATATATTATGGATGGATTCCCGAGTGGCCAAAGGGGACAGACTGTAAATCTGCTGGCGATGCCTTCGAAGGTTCGAATCCTTCTCCATCCACTTGATGAATAATTTCATCTGTTGTAGCCAATGGTTACGCGCCGATGTGGCTCAATTGGCAGAGCAGCTGATTTGTAATCAGCAGGTTATCGGTTCGAGTCCGATCATCGGCTTTTTCTTTGAAAAAGAATAAAATATCGCGGGATGGAGCAGTCTGGAAGCTCGTCGGGCTCATAACCCGAAGGTCATAGGTTCAAATCCTATTCCCGCTACTTATGCCCAGATAGCTCAGTTGGTAGAGCAGAGGACTGAAAATCCTCGTGTCGCTGGTTCGATTCCGGCTCTGGGCATTTTGAATGCGATGGCTGTTTAGAAAAAGCCTGAGCATTTTAAATGTCAAAGGCTTCTTCTAAACAGCCCAGACGTTTAAAATAAAAAATATAATATGGAGCATTAGCTCAGTTGGTAGAGCACTTGACTTTTAATCAAGTTGTCCGGGGTTCGAATCCCCGATGCTTCACTAAAAAAATGCCGAAGACCTTCAAATAGGTTTTCGGTCTTTTTTTTGTTTGAAAACATGACTTGCATAATAGAAAACTGTCCTGTACAATTATAAAAAATAATAAAAATTACGGGGGCATGTTATGAAGAAGTTAATATGGGGAATTATGATTGTTTTTCTATTTTGCTTTCCTGTTTCAACAGAGGCACAGACTTATTCGTTTAGTGCCTCCAAGGTAGTAATAAAGACTGGAAGTAAAAAAGAAATTCCTGTATATTCTGGAAAGAAGAAAGTGAAGGCTGATCTTTTTAAATGGAAGTCTTCTAATAAAGGAATTGTTACCGTCTCTTCTAAGGGCATTATACGTGCCAAGAAGACTGGAAGTGCGTATATTACAGCCAGCAGGGGTAAGAAGAACATTCGCTGCAAAATTTTTGTATATTCTAAGACTGTAAAAACAGGATTTTATTCATACGGCAGTAGCGTTTCTATGAAAACGGGTGAGGGCATTACACTTGTTCCGAAAAAGAAAGGCTCTGTAACAGTTTATAAATCTTCAGCACCGAGTATTGCCAGTGTTTCCTCGAATGGTACCGTATATGCGAAGAAAAAAGGAAAAACAAAAATTACCTATACATCTTATGGAAAATATAAGTATACAGCATCTGTTACTATTCAGGTAAAAGCACGGGGAACTTCTTATACATATACGAAGACAAATTTCATTATGCATCGTGGGCTTCTAAGAGAAGCTCCTGAAAATACGCTGCCCTCCTTTAAATTAGCTGGTTCACGAGGTGCAAAATATCTGGAATGTGATGTACGAAAAACTCTTGATGGGGTATATGTAGTAGCTCATGACAGTAATTTGATGCGCATGTGCGGTGTTGATAAAAGAATTGAGAAGATTACATATGCTGAGTTGAAATCCTATCCCATTATTGGCGGTATGAATGCAGAATTGTATCCAGGTAATTATACACCGACTTTGCAGGAATACATTAATGTTTGCAATCAATATTTTGCAACTCCGGTCATTGAGCTGAAATGGACTTGCAAAGATGCTGAAGTAGAGCAAATGAACAAGATTTTCCTAACTTCCAAACGTCAGCCAATTGTTATTTCTTTCCGGGAAAAGCCGTTAATTAAATTGAGACAGATTAATTCAAAAATAGGCATTCAGTATATTATGAGGGAGGGAATTACAGAGTCTGCGCTTCGAGATGCTAGGGTTTATGGTTTTCAACTTAGCGTAAGCAGTGCGTATGTGAACCAAAAGACAATAGATGATCTGCATAAACAGGGAATTAAAATCGCAGTCTGGGATATAACCAGTGAGCAGATCATGCGGCAGTATGTAGGCTGGAAGGCGGATTATATCACAACGGAAGAAATTTCCTGGGCCACAAAGACTTTATAAAGGACATTGATTTTTTAATAGATAAATATCTAAGAGGTGTATAAAAAATCCAAGCTTTTAAGTAGTAATATAAATACTTAAAAACTTGGATTTTTTTGTAATATTATTTGCGCAGCAAACGCTATTTTGGGGTGCACAAGATGATCTATCTTTGGTGGCTTGCAATCTCGTAAAAGGTATTGCTGTGTACAAGCTTTATAGTAATGAATTATGGGCGTACAATAGTTCCGGCGTTTTCCATGATTTCTACGATTTCATACATGTTTGTAACGCCGCCTACGGCTAATTTCTCTTTCAGACCATAGAAGTCAAGGCAGGTTCCGCAGGTGAGGATTTTGACGCCTTCTGCTTCCAGGGACTTCAGATCTTCGAGAGAGTCAGAACCTTCGCAGGTAAGGTAAGCGCCGGAATTATAGCAAAGGATGGTTTCCGGGAGATGATCCTGTTTGGTAAGGGCAAAGATGAAAGATTTCATAAGAATTTTGCCAAGCTGTTCCTCTCCGTTTCCCATGGTGTTGGCGGACAGAACAGCTACAAGGCCGTGCTTCTTGGAATCTGGAGCACAGGTTGGTTCAGATGAGGCTGTGGGCTGAGAAACAGCAGTCTGTGCATCTTTCTCTGGAATCTGGAAGGTTACAGCGAAATCTTTTTCCCCTTTTTTCTCTGCGGAAGACTGGAAGCCTCTGCTTGCTGCAAATTTAGTCAGGTTCTGAACGGCGATTTCATTATCTACCAGAACGGTAAGAACACCGTCTTCAGTCATTTCTTCAGATGCTTTCTTGGCATTTACTACGGGAAGAGGGCATGCCATGCCTCTTGCGTCTACAGTTTTGTTCTGCATATAAAGTTCCTCCTTAAAAATTTTTAATAAGTACTTGTCGGTATTCTGTTAAATCATGCATTCATAAATTCCCTCAGGCTGCAGGTCCTGCTGTGAAAGCAGTTCTTCGAGAGATTGACGGCTGTTAAGATTTGCGCACCAGGAAAGTCCGCAGCTGGCGGAAATCGCCCTTGGAACAGGAATTAACCGCCCAGGTGCCTGGGCTGCCTTGCAGGCTTTTTCCATAGCGATGGCATCTGTGGTGCAGCGAAAGGTTATGATAAGTCGTTTTTCTCTGGATATCATTCTATACCTCCTGAGGTTTTGTGTTATATTCAGTATAGTATTAAAATTGCAAATTTGCAAGTTTTGTTGACAAAGTATTACTACAAGTGTAGAATTAAAGTGATTATTCACTGGCTGCATTCTGCGTTACTGTGCATGGTGGGACCAGCAGCTAATTACCATACTATCTATTGTGGGAAATATAGATAGAGAGGATGTACAAGGAGAACTTAAATAGGAATATGCGTGTTTGATGTGTCAATAAGGAGGGATAGAGTAGGATGAAAAAAACAATTAACCGTCTTCCAGATTCGGAACTGGATATTATGCTGGTTTTGTGGAAGTATGAGCCGCCGATGACCAGAATTGAGATTGAACGTGTGGTAAATGAGAAAAAAGCTTTAGCGCCAACAACCATACTTTCACTTCTTACCAGACTGGAGAAAAAGAATTTTGTGAAAGTGACAAAACAGGGAAAAATGAATCTTTACACGCCGCTGATTTCCCAGGAGGAATATCAGCAGAGTGAAAGCAAAAGTGTGCTGGAGAAGCTGTACGGCAATTCTCTGAAGAAATTTGTGGCTTCTTTGTACCAGGGCAAAAAAATGAATCAGGATGACATTAAAGAACTTCATGACTTTTTAGAGGAGCTGGAGGATAAAGAAGAGGATTTATGACATCATTTATGTTTCTGATTTTGAAGATGAATGTGATTGCAGCATTGATAATCTGCGCAACTGTGTGGATCGGACATTTTACGAAGGGAAAATATTCATCGAAATGGAAATATTATATGTGGCTGATTGTTATGGTTTTTCTGCTGATACCCGTGGATTTCTCAGGAGGAAGTCTGCTTAGGATTCAGATCGGGCAGAAGGAAGCAAATAGCAGTGCAAGCAGTTCCTGGAGGGGAAAACAAAATGCCAGCAACCAGGCGGAGAATAAAAATGAAGCTGGGGAAACCTCCACAACAGATGCAGTACTTTCGGGAAATCTGATCAGTACAGTTGTTGATGAGAAGTCTAATGCTGTAAATAATGCAGCTGAAGAAAGTGCTAAGAGTGGACAAGTACTTTCTAAAGGTATTTCTACGATTACTCTCAGTTACGGCACGCTGCCGCTCGAAAAGCTTCTGAATGCGGCAGGAATCATCTGGCTGTGCGGAATTCTTCTGTTTGGCTTCACCAGGGGTATGCGCTATTATTTTTCCTTGCATAAGATGGAGCGTTGGAGTTACCCCGCAGATAATGAGGAAATGCAGGAATTGTATTTCAGGCTCTGCCGTAAGAAACATATCAAAAATCCGCCAAGGCTTCTTGTATGGGAAGGGCTTACCTCCCCGATGCTGGCAGGAATTCGCAATCCCGGACTTTATGTGCCGGAAAAGGCATTCACGCTGGAAGAACTGGAATTTATCTTTTCCCATGAGCTGTCCCATTATATGAGACATGACCTGTGGTATAAAATGCTGATGCTCATCGTTACAACCATCTACTGGTTTAACCCGGCCCTTTACCTGATGCAGCGAGAAGCGGAGAAAGATATTGAAAATCTTTGTGACGGAAAAATGGCAGCCCATTATACCATGAAGAATCGGATGAAATATGGGGAGCTATTGCTAAAGATTGCGGCGAGCCAGAATCACATTCCTTATATGTCAGTGGGATTCAGTGATGGCAAGAAAGTTTTTAAGGACCGTATTTTGTATATGAAAAATTTAAGGTGCCTGAAGGAAAAGGTTTTTCCGGCAGTATTGCTGGGAGCTATTTTGGTGGGAGCTCAGGTATTTGTAGGAGTTTCCTTCGATGCGGTTCAGGCGGCTGTAGGTGACCTGGTGGAATTTCAGCCAGATCGGGGAGCTGCAGGAGAATATGTAAACCTTATAGCAGAAAACAGTTCTGATAGCTCTTACGGAGCAGGAAGAGACAAGGATTCCATTGCAGGAAGAAATCAATCTGCTTCCGGGAATATAAATGCAGATGGCAGCGAGACTTTGAACAGTGAGAGTACGAGTAAAGCTGATTATTCAGAGGGCATAGATACTAACGATGGAAGTACATCAGACAGTACTTCTGAATCTGGAAATTCAGGTACGGATTCAAGTGATGACTCCGTGACAGGCAGTGCCGAAACCAGAGGAATTACCTTAACGGATGAACAGGTCACAGTTTGGGCGAAGGATGGTTCCTGGGCAAATTATGTATATCGTGCCACAGATGGAAACTGGTATGATGGCAGCGGAAGATTGTATTATGAAAATGGCGGCGGAGAATGGACCCAGGCTGCAACTGGTGAACAGGGGTCAGAAGATGCGCCGGAAACACCTTCTGAGAATGCGCAGGCGTCTTTGGTTGTTGTGGATGAGGAAGGGCTGAACTATCAGACTCTTTATCAGAACAGTGCCGGAGAATGGGAAAATAATGCTTCTGGTGCGTATTCGGATAATGGAGACGGAACGTTTACAGGGCCGGATGGAACCTTGTGGTATGAGAATTAAGTTAAAAATAAAATAATGTGAAATGTGGAAATCCCACCGAAATATTTGAGTATCTGACTCAAGGTATTTCGATGGGATTTTTAATTTCATTCCTGCAAATCTTTAGCTGTAGAACCCGCAGGTTCAGCATCGTCAGCAACGGATGCAACTACGCTTTGGGCACCAGGTACTTCAGCATTTTCTTTCTCAAGTGTTCCTTCTTCAGAATCCCCCGGATCTTCCTCTTCTGTCACCAGATATCCATGTGAGACCGGTTCAATGGTCTGTTCCATAATGCGGTGAAGCAGTTCCAGGCCGCCGGCACCTTTGAAGGTGCCATAGAGGAAGTTTTTGGAGATTTCTTCCGTGATAGATTCAAGTCCTTCCATAATCATGCCTTTTCCCGGAGTCTCGTACCAGCGAATCTGAAGTTCATCCTCTGGCAGGAAGAAAATATGGATTTTTCTGCGCACGCATTCTTCCAGAAAAGTAATCTCAAGCTTCAGGACAGCGGTGCCATTTTCGTCAGTGGTAAATTCTCCGCAGGTACCAACCAGATAACTCTCTTCATGAAGCGTAAGCCAGGATTCCTTTGCCTGTCCAAATCCAACCGGGAGGGGATGCCACTCTCCGGATTCCAGGAAGTTTACAGAGAACTCCCCTTTTTCACAGGTGAAAGAAAGCTTTTGCACACCCTCCGTCATATTATTGTGGAAAACCTGGATAAACAGAGGAAAAAGTCCAATGCTCTGTGGAGAAAGTTCAAAAATTTTCCCATTCAGTTGTAAGGCTGCCTGATGGGGATCAGGTGAAGGAATTCCTTTCACATAATTCCAGATATTCTGGCGGGCACCGGTGCTGCGGCGAAGTCCGGCAGGATTCTTTTTCCAGCCGCCTTTTCGAAGGGATGAAAGTGTCTGGGCAGTGGCGGTGCCGTTTTCTAACTGGGCAGTAAGGCGGTTCAACAGGCTCTGCGCGCATGGATTCTCAGGGAGAACGTCTGCAGGGTGAAATTTCCGTGGAAAATACTTGCGGATAATATTCAGCATGACGCAGTTCTGAAACAGCTCGTTGTTGCCTGCATTGGTGACGATTACCATATTCATGTCCGGATAAACAATTACGTTCTGCCCCAGCATTCCGTTAAATTCAAAGCTGCCGGGGCGGGCCTCCATCCATATCTGGTAACCGTATCCGTAAGTGCCCTCGATGCTCTCCTTATGCTTGGCTGTGGAAACTTCCACCCAGAATTCAGGAATGATCTGCTGGCCGTTCCATTTGCCTTTCTGCAGATAAAGCTGTCCAAGTTTAGCCATGTCTTCCGCACAAAGGAAAAGTCCCCATCCTCCCTTGGTAATGCCCTTAGGACAGGTTTCCCAGAAATAACGGGTAATGCCAAGGGGAGCGAAAAGCCGCGGCTCCAGATACTCTGTAAGTGTCTGACCAGTGCGCTCTGTGATAATTGCGGAAAGAACATAGGTGTTCAGACTGTTGTATAGGAAATTTTCCCCAGGGTTTCCGGTGATGGAAGAATTCATGTAGCTGGTGAGCCAGTCGTTGCCAGACACAATGCCGGATTCATTGAAGGTGATGCCGCTGGTCATGGTGAGAAGATTCTCCACGGTGACGGTGGGACGGAAAATTTTGGTGAAGGTATTCAAATTCTTCTGGAAAATATCATAAATATTTTCGTCCAGGGAAAGCTTGCCCTCTTCTACAAGAAGTCCGATAGCCATTCCTGTGATGCTTTTGCACATGGAATGGGTGACATGCCAGATTCCGCTGCGATAAGGCGCGAAGTTGGCTTCGCAGATGACTTTCCCGTTTCGAAGAACCATGAAATGATGCATGTCTGTATAGTGGGAAGCCACCAGATCACGGAGCAGATCCGCCAGCATATCGGAAGAAATGCCCTGGCTTTCCGGTGTTGCTCTGGGAAATGGCTGCTCATAGGGCTTGTCAAATGGGAACTTGGGCTTTTGCGGGAAAAAATCTACTCTGCTTGCGCCATCGGTTTTTCCAAGAATGATATTGGTGATCAGTTCTGCAACTGCAATTTGTTCTTTTGCCATAGGCTGCTCCTTTCTGGTGAAGGGAATATTAGGTAACTGCTATATTAGTATAACCAAAAGTTGATTGAGCTTATTGTAGCAGTGGACAATTGCGGTGTCAATAAGGCAAAAAAGGAAAGTGCGGCTGTGATTTGGCAAAAATTTTTCAGAAATCAGGTTCTATCCTGCAAGCGGACAGGCATAAGAATAACTATACCTGCACAATCATGGAAAGTGCGCAGTTCCATCGCGGTTGTGGACAGGCATGAAAAAAAGGAGGACCTTTATGAAGCATTTTTTTGATATGATGATGACTGTTATGGTTGGCTTTGTCACAGGAGTATTTTGTGGAAAAGGTAATGCACTTCAGTTCGTAAAGGTACTTGTGAGCGGACAGGCTGCAGGCGCCCAGACTTGGTTAAGATCAGGATGCAGTGAAGGCCCCTGTAGTGTCCGTGAGAAATCAATTTCAGGAAAATTATTGCAGAAAATGACATCAGAAGAAATGCATGCGGCAGATGCGGAGAAAAGAAAAGTGACGGCCGCAGAAATGCGCGGAAAAAATAGCAATCGGATACGGGATGTTTTTTATAAAAGAAGCAACCGAATAAGGGATGTTTTTCATAAAAACAGCAACCGGATAAGAGATGTTTATTTCAAAAAAGGACTGCCGTATATGCGGCAGTCCGTGTGCAGAGGCAGTCCTTTGTGAGGAAAGCTATAAGGATTGCCTGAAAAATGTTTTGTAAACGGTGTTATTTCGTAAAATGAATGGTGATAGGACAGATCTCGCTGTCGGTTCCTACTCTCATGCTTGGTCCCCAGATTCCGGCCCCGGAAGTGACAATGTTGTGCATGCTTCCTTTCTGAAGGTAGCCACAGGAATTTTCCCAGAATAGATGGATAATGAGATTTCCGGGGAAAATCTGGCCGTCATGAGTGTGACCGCAAAGGTCCAGATCCACACCGGCAGCAGCTGTTTCTGAAAGCTCTTTCGGCTGATGATCGATAAATATAATTGGTTTGCTCTGGTCCAGCGCTTGGGTAAGCTGGGCCGGAGTCTGACGGGAGCCTTCTACTTTTTCACAGCGGGAGGCGTCCCGGCGCCCAACTATGTAAAACTTGTTGTCAATCAGTACAGATTCGTCATCCAGCAGGTGAATGCCTGCATCTGTAAGAAATTCTTCCATTCTTGGATCGTTGTAGCTGTCTTCTGTTCCATTAAAGGTAAATCCTGCAAGAATCGGCTCGTTGAGATCGTGATTTCCCCAGCAGGCGTACACCCCATATCTGGATTTGATCCCTTTTAAAATTTTCTTTAATTTATTCGGTTCAGAAATTGCATCGTATTCGTTGTCGAAAATATCTCCGGCAATACAGACGACATCAGGATTTTCGGCATTGATTTTTTTCACAATGCGTTTTGCCTGGGCGGTGCCCATGCTGTAGCCGAAATGAGTGTCTGCAAGAAGAACTACTTTCAGGGAATCCATGCCGTCCACTGATTTTTCCACAGTAACCTCATAAGGCGTGGTTTTCACATTGGCGACATGAAGAATTCCGTAAATGCTGACTGCAATGATCAGAACCGTGCAGATCAGTCCGGTGATCACAAAGGTGCTCCGCTGTCCGATAAAGGGCGCGTGGAAAACGTATTTCAGTATCAGGCGTCCGAAATCCACAACAGCGATTACAAGAAGAATGTAAATAAAAGTACCGAGAAAGTAATTTCCAATATGCTTCAAAATGCGGTGCAGGCTGAGCGGTTTTTTCACAAGAAAACCGGTGAGCAGTGCAGTGGCAAGTATAATATAAATTCCCACAAAGGAAACGCGGAATGCCATAGTCTGGAAAAGCCTGTGACATGCGCCCATCCAGCGTATCATCCAGCGGACCACATAAAAGTTGATCAGGATGTACACAGGTGCAAGAAGTATTGCTCCCATAGAAACCTCCATTATTTATAAAATTCTGTAAAACAAGTTCAGTATACTACGGTTCATAAGTTTTTGCAATTGTGCATATAATAGGGAGAAAATGATAAGGACGAGTGTGCCGCAAGTTGCGCCTGGACGATACTGGGGAAAAGGCGGCACGGGGCTGGCATGAGAAAGTGGTTTCGGAAGTTTTGTTCTTCGGGATTTTTCATTCCCCTTGTTCTGTTGATGCCTTATGTGTGTACGATTCTGTTAAACGGTGCGGATAAAGCACTTTTACTTTCTTCTCCGGATGAGGAGGTTATGGTTCCACTGCTGCTTATGGTGCAGCTGAAAGGGGATTATGAGGAGGAAGCGGTGAAGGCTCAGGCTGTGATCGCCAGGTCGAATTTGTACAGGCGGCTGGCAGCAGGGGAGCAGGCGGGGAAAATTATGGAAGAAGTAAGCGGGGAAGTTACCGGGAAAAATACGGACAGAAATAGCGGTGGAGAGTATTCGTTTATTCTGGCTGGAACTCTGTCACCAGGACATTTGTCCCAAATCTGGGAGATGATGAAAAAGGCTGATACGCTGCAGGAAAATAAAAACGCGGCAGATGCAACTGCCGGGCAGGTGCTTACTTATCAGGGAGAACTGAAGCTGGTGCCGTATCACCAGATCAGCAGCGGAATGACCAGGGATGGGGCGGAGGTTTTTCATAATGAAGAATATTCCTATTTGAAATCTGTGGACAGCAGCCAGGACAAGGATGCTCCGGATTATGTAAACAGTACATATGTGTCAGCAAGTCAGCTTCCAGCCAGGCTTGTGATCAAAAAAAGGGACAGCGCAGGCTATGTGACTGCTTTGACCGCAGACGGAAGCTGGCTGGAAGGAGAGAGCTTCCGGGAGGGAATGCATCTGGCTTCGGCGGATTTTTCCATGCAAAAAGTGGGAAATGCGGTGCGGTTTCTGTGCAAGGGAAAAGGACATGGGCTGGGTTTTTCCCAGTATGGGGGAAATGAGATGGCGAAGGAGGGCAGCAGCTGGGAGGAAATTCTGGAGGCTTATTTTCCGGAGATGGAGCTTCAAAATATAAATTCCGTGTAGATTTTTTACAAATCTGGCAGATAAAATGAATAAGCCTGTTTATTCTGGACACCCTATAAATACAGACGGTACAACAGCTGTGAACAGAATGTATGTAGAGGTGAAAAGAATATGAGGAAAAACAGAACAGCAAGATTTATTTTTAATGGTGCGCTTCTGGCAGTGATGGCAGTTTTGGGCGTGACAGCTTATCAGGTGTCAAACAAACAGGAACATATTCAGGAGGTGCTTCCCCTGGAAAGTACACAGGAAAACGATACGGCGAATGGGGAAAGTTCCGCGGATTCCGGAACTCTGGCAGAGGCAGGAACCAGCCTGGTTGAGGCAGATATGGACGAAATGTCTGATACAGGAATTTTGGATGAGGAAGCTGTAGTGAAGGAAGCTGCCAATGAGGTGGATAATGCGGCTGATCTTACAGGTGTTGAAAATTCTGCGGACATCGGAGAGAGTACCAGCGTGAATGCCCAGGTTTCCCTGAATCAGAGTCCGGAAATCAATTTTTCTGAGGATACATTGATGGAATGGCCAGTGAACGGACATGTGTTGATCGACTACAGCATGGATCAGAGCGTTTATTTTCCAACTCTTGACCAGTATAAATTAAGTCCTGCGATTTCCGTACAGGCAGTGGAAGGGGCACCTGTTGTGTCTGCCGTGAACGGCACTGTGTACTCCATTGAGAATGACGCTGAGACAGGAACTACCGTGACCATGGAGCTTGGAAACGGCTATCAGGCAATTTACGGACAGTTGACAGATCTGGATGTGGCAGAAGGTGACTCGGTTGAAAAAGGAGAGATCATCGGCTATGTTGCAGCGCCTACCAAGTATTACAGTGAGGAAGGCAGCAACCTGTATTTCGCAATGAAGAAGGACGGAGAGCCCATTGATCCGATCGCATATCTGCCGTAAGATGGGAGCTTAGGCTCTTGATAGTAACCGCTTATGAATAACAAAGCGGTTACTGATCTCGGTGTGAGCAGTAACTCTTTGTATGCTATAAATTGTGTTTATAACAGGATGGCAGCATTCACAAAAGAGTAAAAACAACGTATAATAAAGCAGGTGGGAAAATTCGCAGTCGGTGTTGTGTCCTACCTGCTTTTTTCCGGCTCCGCAGGGAAATGATGGGGCTTGTTGGTGAAATACTGTAGTTTGGACCGATTGCTTTTTATAAAGATAAGGGGTGCTGGCCGTTGGGAAAGACGAAGGCGGTGCTCCTTTACATAGAATGAAATTGACGCTGCCAGAAGCCAGGAAATACTTATCAACTGGAAAAAACGTGGTAATGCTCTATAAAAGATTCGGGAATTGGAAAGGATAAAAATGAATTATACTTATATTGTGCAGTGCGCGGACGGAACCCTTTACACCGGGTGGACAAACTGTCTGGAGAAGCGCCTGAAGGCGCACAACAGCGGGAAAAACGGAGCGAAGTACACGAAGACGAAGCGGCCGGTGACCCTTGTGTATTATGAGGGATACGCGACGAAGGAGGAGGCGATGAGCCGGGAGTATGCCATTAAGCAGCTGACGCGGGCTAAGAAATTTGCGCTGATGGAATTTTGAGATGACAGAGGGCAGCAGCCGTCTGACTAGAGCGTGTTTGAAAAATCATTCCCGCAATCTGCACGCCCCACTTTGCGGTATATTTAGTCCGAATTCAGTTGCCGTAGACAGAATGGGAAAAAATATTTCGACCTGTATACCTGATTTGCGGTATATTTTACCCGAATTCGGGCTCCAGCTACGAGTCCCTCATCCGGGTAAAATGTCTCACAAATTATTGCAGAAAGCCTTTTTCAAATATGTTTTAGGAAAAAGCCATTACACTGGCATATTTGCCACAAAGCAATACATCACAATAAAGTGGCAGGCACTTCCCAGCATAATAAATACATGGAAGATTTCATGTGATCCAAAGTTCTTGTGTCTGGCGTTGAAAATGGGGAGCTTCAGTGCGTAGATCACACCGCCGATGGTGTAGATAATACCGCCGGCAAGCAGCCATCCAAACCCAGCCTTGGGAAGTGCGTGAATAATTGGAACGAAGGCCAGAACACACAGCCAGCCCATGCCAATGTACAGCACGGAAGATACCCATTTGGGACATGTGACCCAAAATCCTTTGAATACAATACCAAGGATTGCAGTTGCCCAAACAAGAGCGCAGAGTGCATAACCAATCTTGCCGTGAAGTACGATCAGGCACACTGGTGTGTAACTGCCTGCAATCATTACGAAGATCATCATGTGATCCAGCTTTTTCAGACGTCGGTTCACCTTGTCTGTAGAATCAACGGAGTGATAAAGTGTGCTGGCCGCGTAAAGCAGCATCATGGTAAGAATAAAAATGCTAAGTGCCAGAACATGAATGTGGTCGCTCCACACTGAGGAACGAATCAAAAGCGGCGCAGCTCCGGCAGCAGCCAGAAGAAAGGCAATACCGTGGGTAATCGCGCTTCCGGGATCTTTTAATTTGAATTTCATAAACAACACCTCCAGACAAATGGAAAACGAAAACTAATATACGTAGTATTAAAAACTATGTCATCGAGTATGCAATAACTATACCACTTTTTTTCGAAAATGCAAGGGGTTTTAGAAAAGTTTTATAATAAAAGTTTTTGGGGGTTGGGGGCAGCCAGAAATTGTCTGGAAGACAAAAATAGATAGCACTTAAGTTTGCAGCATGGTATAATGAGTTTCAAGAAAGCAGCATATTTAAGAGAATGCTGCGAAGAATTTGCAGGGGGTAACTAATTGTGAAGGTAACAGAAGAGCTTTTACAGAAAGCTGATCAAATCCAGAATTTTTCAGATGGAATCATTATGCCGGATGGAGATTACAGGCTGATCGAAGAGAATGGACATCTCCAGACCATGATGGCGCTTTTGCCATATCCGGAGAAAGAAATCTGGAAAATGATACCGGAGAATGACTCCGCACTATTCTGGATGATCGAGAGAACCGGATGCGTGCTTACAGATTACAATTCCACAGTAGGAATGGCCATGACGCCAGAACAGAAAGAGGTTTTTGACGCGCTGGTGAAGCATGGGATTATTTCTCCAGAGTATTTCGATATTACCAAACAGAGACAGAAGATGAGAGAGCAGGCGAAATAAGAAAAAATAAAACTGCTGTACCGACTGGCATATAAAAAATATACCAGGGTGCAGCAGTTTTTTGTCTGAAAAAGTGTGTGAAGCGTTACTGCTCCATCTGCCGTCCAAGGAATCCAGCGGCGGTCTGGACCAGGAGTTTTACGTTGGTACCCATGATGTCTTTGTCGCCTTTTCCCATGAGGATGACACTGCCGATGGCGTCGCCTGCGGCAATGATGGGGTGGATGACCTGGGAACTGGAAACGTCAGGCTGTTCGTCCACTACGGGGATTTTGCCCCGGTCTTTGGTGTTCAGGCATTTGGATTCCCTGTCGTTGATCACGCCTTCTAACTGGTGGCTGATCATTTTCCCGATAAATTCTTTGCTTCCCGGTCCGGCAGCAGCCACTACCTGGTCGTGGTCGGTAATGCAGGAAAGCATGCCGGTGGACTGGGAAAGGGATTCGGCGTATTCTTTTGCGAAAATGCTCAGCTCTCCGATTGGGGAGTACTTTTTCAAGATGATTTCGCCTTCACGGTCGGTAAAGATTTCAAGGGGTGTGCCTTCTTTGATTCGCAGAGTCCGGCGGATTTCTTTGGGTATGACCACCCTGCCCAGGTCGTCAATTCTTCTTACAATTCCTGTCGCTTTCATTTATCTGTTCCTCCTGTATATTTCATCTGCTTCCATATTTTGTACTGTATGGATAGTATGTGAAAAATTGGGGGAATTATGCCTGACATTTAATGTTTTTTAGCGTTTCCAAAACATTAAAATTTCCATTTTTCGAAACCGCTGGCGGATTTTGTTTTAACGGGAAAATCCAGATATTCTTCCAGCGTCATTCCGGTAAGGGTCAGATATCCGGAAAGCTCCCGTGTGACGTAGCGGATATGCCAGGGCTCGTATGGAATTCCGGTAATGTCTTCTTTGTTCTGGGGATAGCGGAGAATAAATCCGAAAAGAGATGCGTTGCGGGTAAGCCATTTGCCTTCTGGAGTTTGGGCAAATTCAGGAATCAGTTCCAGGCCAACGGCAGGACAGGAAACATCCAGTGCCAGTCCGCTCTGGTGCTCACTGGTGCCAGGCTGGGCAACATAGGGATTGCCTGTGTAAAGCTCCTGCTGGCGCTTATAAGAACGATATCCGGAGATTCCATAAAGGCATAATCCTTCTTTGCAAGCTGCATTTATAAGGCAAAGGGCAGCGTGAGCAGTCTTTTTTTCCAGAAGACGTTTCGGATCCCCGGGACGGGTATCGAATGGAATTCCAATATCAACAAGATTTTCGGGAACATAGTCGGGTGGAAGCGGGTGATTGCGGTTGATCAGGCGAGTATAAATATTCTGCATAAAAAAGTCCCCCTTTCTGCAACATCCTTTTATATGTATGCAGGAAAAGGGGGAAATATTCTTTAGCCCTGTCCGCCCCAGAAATCTACGGGTTCGTAATCCTGCAGCTTGGCCAGGAAACCGCGCTGACGAAGTTCTTCCTGGATGGTGTCCAGGATCTCTTCACTTTCGGCGTCTATGGTGTGGTAGTGGTAGCCGGAGGTTACGTTTTTCAGAAGGCTGGACTTGCCGGTGCTGATTTCTTCCATGTAGGCGCGGATATCACGGCGAGATTTAATCCCCATGTCTGCCTTGAGGATGCCATAGACCTTGTGATAGACAAACACATCACGGATCTGTCCGCCTGCATCTACAATGGCGCTCAGCTCTTCCTCCACCTGATCGTCTGTGTGATACACCTTAAAGACTCTGGAATATTTCTTCTCTTCCTGGAGCAGATAGCCCTTGTTTGTGGAAAAAATAGTGGAACCGTTGGCACGCAGGAGAGAAATGTCCTGTACAATAATCTGCCGGCTTACATGCAGCTCTTGTGACAAAGTGCCGCCGGAAACCGGACCAGTGCTGGAGGATAAGATATTTAAAAGCTGTTTTCTTCTTTCTTCACCCTTCATAATTTCATCTCCTGTCTGCCTGTTATGCGAAGTTACTCCACTGCGTGAAGATTCTTCATAGATAAATCCATAATTGGAGCGGAATGGGTAAGTGCTCCGCTTGATACATAATTTACACCCAAACCGGTAAGTCTGGCAATGTTTTCTTTTGTAACATTTCCGGAAACTTCGATTTCGGCACGTCCGGCAATGTAATCAATGGATTCCTTCAGCTGTTCGGTGGTCATATTATCCAGCATGATAATGTCAGCACCAGCTTCTACAGCCTCTTTTACCATATCAAGATTCTCTACTTCCACTTCGATTTTGCGGACAAAAGGTGCGTAGGCCTTTGCCATGGAAATTGCCTGCTTCACTCCGCCAGCTGCGCCGATGTGGTTGTCTTTCAGAAGAACGCCGTCGGAAAGGTTGTAGCGGTGATTATTTCCTCCGCCGATGCGTACGGAATATTTCTCGAAAATACGGTTGTTCGGTGAGGTCTTTCTGGTATCCAGAAGCTTGATTCCGGTACCTTCCAGAAGGGCTGCCACCTGGCTTGTGTAAGTGGCGATTCCGCTCATTCTCTGAAGATAGTTAAGGGCGGTTCTTTCGCCGCAGAGCAGCACGCGGATGTCTCCGTAAACTTTTCCAATCAGCTGTTTGTTTTCTACATGGTCGCCGTCTTTTACGTAGAATTCAGCCTTTGTGGATGGATCCAGAAGTGTAAAAACACGCTCAAAAACCTGCAGTCCGCAGATGATTCCGTCCTGCTTGCAGATAAGGTCTACCACGCCTGGGGTAGGAGTTGGCATAACGCTGTTGGTGGATACGTCTTCGCTTGTGATATCTTCTTTTAATGCGCTTAAAATAAATGGGTCAACATTTAACCCAAGAGTTACCTGATCAAACATATAAAAATTCCTTTCTGTTGGCTGTATTTGCGCCAAGTGTGATGGCTTCGGTTGCAAGGTGATGGTAAGCTTCGGCAAGGGCCTGCTGGTCTTCGTACTGGTGAAGGTCTACATGGGAAGCTAAGTAGTCTGCAGTAATTTGTGTATCGTGAATATCTGCAGTATTGGCTGCTGCATATGTATTGGATATCTCTGTGATGCTGCTATCTGTGCCGCAGTCTGCCGCGTCATCTGTCTGTGAAAAAACATTTTTTGCCATATCCTGTGCTGCCCGTTTGGCGAAAACAAGGCTTTCCAGCAGGGAATTGCTTGCCAGTCGGTTTTTGCCGTGGACGCCGTTGCATGCGGCTTCGCCTACTACATAAAGATTTTCCATGGAGGAACGGCTCTGGTGGTCAACCTTTACGCCGCCCATGAAGTAGTGCTGTGCTGGAACCACAGGGATGCATTCTTTGAAAACATCATAGCCCATTTCTTTGCAGTGTTCAACAATGTTTGGAAAATGGTGACGGAGAGTTTCTTCCGGGATGGTACGCAGATCTTCCCACACAAAATCTGTGCCATCCTTTGCCATCTGCTCGTGGATTTTTTCAGAAAGAAGGTCGCGGGGCAGAAGCTCGTTGGTGAAACGGTTCATATTTTTGTCGTATAATTTGGCACCTTCGCCTCTGACAGACTCGGAAATCAGGAAGCTGCGGTCTTCCGGGCGTCTGGTATAGAAGGTGGTTGGGTGAATCTGTACATAATCTGGATTCTGCAGTTCAATTCCATGCTTGCGGGCAATGGCAAGAGAATCGCCGGTAAGGTGGCGGAAATTGGTGGAATGCCGGTAAAGTCCGCCTACTCCACCGCTTGCCATAACTGTACAGGAAGCAGTTACGGTATCAAGGGAACCGTCCGGGCGGCGGATCACAGCACCGTAGCAGTGGTTGTCTTTTTCCAGGATATCTACCATGGTGGTGTATTCCAGAAGCTCAACATTGGAAAGCTTCTGAACTTCCCGGAGCAGGGAACTGGTGATTTCTTTGCCGGTGACATCCTCATGGAAAATAATGCGGTTGGTGGAATGGGCGCCTTCTTTGGTGTAGGAAAGGCTGCCGTCCTCATTACGTTCGAAACGTGCGCCGTAGGAAACCAGATCTTTGACTACTTCCGGGGAAGTTTTGATCATGATTTCTACTGATTTTTTGTCATTTTCGTAATGACCGGCTTTCATGGTGTCTTCGAAAAAGCTGTCGTAATCGGATTCTTCTTTCAGCATACACATACCGCCCTGTGCAAGGTAGGAGTCGTTGCTGGTCAGATCGGACTTGGTGATAATGGTAATTTTTTTATCGCGGGGAAGCTGGAGGGCACAGTAAAGGCCGGAGCAGCCGGAGCCTGCGATGAGAATATCTGTTTTCATAATTGGGTTCCTTTTTGAAAAAATAAGTTTGCGTGCAGGCTGCAGAAACGAAAAGGGGAAGTGTTTTGAGCATCCTGCGGCTTTTTTGCCAGGTGACATGCCCTGTAGTATAACACTAAACTTTACAGTTGACAAGATATCTGTAAACTTTTTGGTTGACAGTGAAGCGGCAGGAGAATATAATCCTAAGAAAATGCCCGAAAACAGGAGAAAAAATAATTATGATGACTACAAGACAACTGCAGGATGAAATTCTGCGTTTAAAGAAAGAAAAAGACATCTGCATTCTTGCCCACGCATATCAGAGCCAGGAAATTCTGGAGGTGGCAGATTATACAGGAGATTCTTACGGACTGAGCCAGCAGGCGGCCAAAGCGCCTCAGAAAAATGTGCTGATGTGCGGAGTTCGTTTTATGGCAGAGACGGTGAAGATTCTTTCCCCGGAGAAAACGGTTTACCTTTCCAACAGCGGCGCCGGATGTCCAATGGCGGAGCAGCTGGATGTGGAGATGCTTTCTGCGCTGAAGGCGTCCAACCCGGATTATACAGTTGTGGCTTATATTAACACCACCTCAGAGCTGAAAACGATTTGCGATGTGTGCGTAACTTCTTCATCGGCTGTGAAGATCGTGAGGAACATTGATAACGATAAGATTTTGTTTATCCCGGATTGCAATCTGGGAGCCTGGGTGGAGAAGCAGGTGCCTGAGAAAACATTTAAGTTTGTTCACGGCGGATGTCCTACCCATCTAAGAATGTCTGTCAGAGATGTGAAAAAGGCCCGGGCAGCGCACCCGGAGGCGAAATTCCTGGTTCACCCGGAGTGCCTGTCAGAAGTTTCCGCCATGGCAGATTATATCGGAAGCACAACCGGAATCATGAAGTATGCCAAAGAAAGTGATGCCAAAGAGTTCATCATCGGCACAGAAAACAGCATTGTCCAGCACCTTCAGTTCGAGTGCCCGGACAAGAAGTTCTACCCGCTTTCCAAAGACTGCGTATGTCACAACATGAAGCTGACCACTCTGATGGACGTCTACAACTGCGTCCGCGGTCAGGGCGGTGAGGAAATTAATCTGGATGAAAATGTGAGGGTGAAGGCAAAGGCTTGTATTGATACTATGCTTACGCTGGGGGAGTAGCTACAACTCCCCAATCAATTTTTCCAGCCTCTGCGCAAACTGTCCAATGTGCAGTCCATCTATAAGGCGGTGGTTTACCTCTATAGAAATGCCAAGTTCCAGGCGGTCGCCGTTTGGGACGTATTTTCCCCAGGCGATGCGGGGGATGGAGTCGTTTTTGCTGTCAGGAGAGGAAAAATCGTGCTCATTTGTGAGAGCGGTAAGGTCTACCCAGGGCAGGCAGGAGAAGTAGATTACGCGGTCGGTTTCCTGAGTAGTATCCAGGAAAAACTGCTGAGCGGCACTGCGCTTTCTGGCTTCTGCATTGAATTCTGCAAGGGAGTTTATAGTCGGCATGGTGACAATGTGGAAATATTCACTGTCTTTTTTCAGGTCTGTGAAGCTTGGGATGCGCGGATCCAGGTAAAATACCTGCGTCCCTCTTATGGTATATCGGAATGCATCCACTTCATTAATCGCCTGGGTGCACAGATAGACCAGCGAATAATAAAATGACAGATGATGTTCTTTCACGTAGGCGTACAACGGTGCGACATCTATGCGGAAGGTTACCATATAATAGGGATTGGATGCGTGGCTGAAAAAATCAAAAATTTCTTTTCGCTTCCAGGAAGAAAGGTCGATCTGTTTTTCCATGGGTGTTTACCTCCGTAGATTATTGGGGGAGGCTGCAGTTTGGTTGAACTGAGAAGCCTCCCTTTGATTTTACGTTATTTAGCTCTGCCTCTTTTTACCGCACTGGATGGACCATATATTGCTTTTTTGTTGACTACACGGTATGGGAGCAGCTTATAGCTATAAACAGTGCCTCTTCTGGTGCTAACTGTGTACGTAGTAGTTCTGGAAGAAAGTTTCTTTATTCGTTTGAAAGAACCATTTCCAGTCTTTTGATACAGTAAGTAGCCGCTGGCACCGGAAATTCTCCGCCAGGAAATGGTTTGCCTTCTTGTGGTTGTTTTTAAAGTAAGTGCTGGTCTGGAAAGGGTTGGTGTTGCGGATACAGCTCTGGCATAGGCGCTGTAAATGTAACTGGAACCCACTTTTCTGCAGGCGCGAACTCTGTAGGTGTATTTGGTACCTACCAAAACTTTTGTATCTTTGTAAGAAAATGTTCTGGAATTCAGTGTTTTAAGCTTGGTATATCTGCCAGAACCAGTTTGTCTGTAAATAATGTAGCTCTGCGCATTTGCAACTCTCTTCCAACTGATGGTGACGCTGTTCCATGCCGTTGCCAGCTTCGCTGTTGGCCTGGACAAGGTTGGTTTCGGAGTTGGAGTGGCGGTTGGCTTTGGCGTCGGCGTAGCGGTCGGCTTCGGAGTTGGCGTAGCGGTCGGTTTCGGAGTCGGCGTAGCGGTCGGTTTCGGAGTCGGCGTTGCAGTTGGTGCAGGTGCCACAATTTTGAAATTCACTGTCACGCTTGCGAAGTAATTATTCAATCCGGTAATCGTAACCGATCCGGTTCCCACCTTTGTATTATTGCTCCAGGAAAGGGTATAATCCGTTCCTTCCTTCAGTACAGTAGAACCAAATTTTACAGTCGGCTTTGGATTCAGTGCACTTCCTTTATAAGTCTGGTTTCCAATCGCAGAAACTGCACATCTTTTCAAAGAAGTCATATTTCTGGATTCTCCGGTATAATTTCCTGTATATTCAATGGTAAAAGCAAGAATCTCATTATCAGAAGATCCCCAGACAGAATAAAATTCCATGCAGTCAGACGGAATCTGAGTGCCCTTGTAAGTAACGACTACATTATTTTTCAGGAAATCCAACATGCTTCCATTGCCGAAATTTGTCTTTGTAACTTTGACCGTCTCGCCTGAAACTTTAATCGGATTGATGGTAAAATATTTTCTCACACCGCTTCTGTAAAGACCAATTCCGCTAATCTCTACATAAGGCTTGTTGTATCTGGAACTTGCATTCTTATTATTGCCGTAAGAAAGGACGTAATCTTTATCCTTTTTCAAAAGCACGCCGTCCAGGGTAACGGTGGGCTCCGGCTTAAACTCTTTTCCAGGAGCATAGTCATATGTAGGAATATTGCCGATTACAGCGGTATGAATCGGTGTGGTATCAATATAAAAATGGCTGTTTTTCTCGTCTTTGAAGTTTCCCTTGCCAGTAACAGTAATGTATGCGTTACCCTGCTGATTATTATTGCTCCAGGAAAGCGTATAATCTTTGCCCTCTGTCAGTGTTTTTCCCTTCCAGGTGACAGTTGGCTTGGGAGTCAGCGGCGTTCCCTTATAAATATAAGAGGACTGGTCAAAAGTAATTTCTGCATCTCGGATTGAAGCATTGTAAATGAAAAAATAGGAGGTCAGGGTGCCTTTGTAAAGACCAAGACCTTTAATTGTGTAGCTGGCTCTTCCGGCATTCACATTGTTTTCAAAAGAAACCGTGTAGTCCTTTCCCTGTGTCAGCGTCTGACTGTTGAAAGTAACTGTTACAGCAGGTGTTGCTGCGCTTCCCGTGTAGTTATAGGAACGAGGGGAAATATTGTAATATGCATTATTCAGATCAAAATATGCATTCAGCTGTGCCGTCAGGGACTTGGTTGGTGCAGACTTCATAGATGCTGTAACCGTAGTAGTTCCTGCATTTTTCAGCTGAATTACGCCGTTCTGGTTTACAGAAGCAATTGCGGAATCTCCGGTTGACCAGTTAAAGGATGTTGGATCCAGAACGGATTTCATATAAGAAAATCCTGCGCATGTCACATAGATTTTCATCGTTTTCTGTGCTTCGGTAAAGCTTACAGGGGAAGTTTCACTGAAACTGATATTTACCAGATCCGGAAGTGCGGAAATGGTGGGGGAAACCTTCTGATTTCCCGGCTGTGAACAGGTCTGCGCAGCATGAGAAGAAAAGCACTGTATCCAGTAAAGTGCCCCATTCTGGTAAAAGCATCCGATTCCTGCAGATACATTTCCAGAAGCCATAATATTGGTACGATGGCCAGAGGAATTCATCCAGGAGTTCATAACATCTTCCGGAGATACCTGATTAATTGCCAGGTTTTCACTTGAGTTATACCCGAAATATGGAAAAGCAGTCATACAACTGGTGCCGTTTGGACGGGTATGGGACGCGTAAAGAGTCAGTTCCTGGGCTCTTGTCATGGCGCATTCCAGAAGATTTTTGTCCATAGTTACGGGCTGCAGGTTTGATTTCGCACGTTCCTGGTTCACTAGATTCAGGACCTCATACGCGTAATCGTAACGTCTGATTCCTTCTGCCAGCTTCACATCAATCAGGCTGTTGTCAGTTGCCGCCTGAACTTTAGTTGCCTGTCCCGGAGTCAGTAATAGCAAAAGAAGCAGGCAAAAAACTGTTCCAAGAAGGTAATGATTTGTCTTTTTCTGTTTCATAAAGCTCCTCCTTCGTAAACATAAATTTCTTTGCTTTCATTTTACACAATTCAGAAAAGTTTTCAATTATAAGTTGAAAAAAGCCGGTAAAAAAATTTCCCTAAGCCCCACAGAATTGAGCTGCACAAAATTGACACCACCCATTGGATGAATATAATAAAATTATATTTACAAAACGTTATAACAAGTAGAATTTACGGAGGCAGAGCACCTATGGAACTGAGAGTACTGCGTTATTTTTTGACTGTGGCAAAGGAGCAGAGCTTTACTAAGGCTGCGGAACAACTGCATATAACCCAGCCCACCCTTTCCAGACAGCTGGCGGCGCTGGAGGAGGAGCTTGGAACTGCGCTTTTTAACAGAGGCGGACGCTGCATCACGCTGACCGCTGCAGGACTGCTTCTGAAGAGGCGGGCGCTGGAAATTATGGATCTGGAAGATAAAATCATTGACGAAATCAAAGGGAACGAGGACGTGATCGAAGGCGTTATTACCATCGGTTGCGGCGAGTTTGCGGCAGTGGAAATCCTTGCGCAGATCAGTCGGTCCTTTAAGGAAAAATACCCACTGGTTCAGATTGCCCTGCATACAGGAACCGCGGATACCATTCTGGAAATGATGAATAAAGGTCTGGTAGATATCGGGCTGTTTCTGGAACCGGTAAGTACGGAAAATCTTGAATATATCAGAATCCCGGACAGCGACCAGTGGGTGGTGGGAATGCGCCCGGATGATCCTCTTGCGGAAAAAGAAGTTGTCACAAAACAGGATCTTCTGAATCTTCCCCTTATTCTTCCAGAGCGTCTTGGAATCCAGAGTGAGCTTGCCAACTGGTTCGGAAAAGATTTTGAAAAGCTGAACCTATCTTTTACCAGCAATCTGGGAACCAACGCGGGAGTGATGGCGATGTACGGGCTGGCCTACCCTGTTTCCATCCAGGGTGCCGCAAAATACTGGCGGGAGGATCTGCTGGTTCAAAGACGCCTGTATCCGGAAATAACGTCCAGCACTGTAATCGCCTGGCGGCGAAACATCCCCTATTCCAGGGCAATCCAGCTGTTTATAGAGGAGATAAATGCCTTTTAGGCATAATATAAAATACATTATAAGTATTAGTAATAATTTAAGAATGGCATTATAATTGTAACTGTAAAGAAAATGAACAGCTACCTATGATTAATATGTGATGACAGGATGAAACAGATTTTTCCTGGCATAAACAGGTAAGCAGAGAAAGCATGCTCAAAGGAGGCAGCAATTATGGAAAAAAAACTTGTGGCATATTTCAGTGCAAGCGGCACAACAAAGAAAACAGCAGAAATGGTTGCAGAGGCAGCCGGAGCTGATTTATATGAGATCACACCTGCAGTTGCATATACAAAGACTGACCTTAACTGGATGGACAAAAAATCCAGAAGCAGCGTGGAAATGAACGACAAAAAGATCAGACCTGAGATGACAGACACAGATGCCGGAATTGAAAATTATGACGAGATTCTTCTGGGATTCCAATCTGGTGGTATGTGGCACCGACAATTATCAATACGTTCCTTGAGAAATATGATTTCTCCGGCAAGAAGATTATTCTGTTCGCTACATCAGGCGGAAGAGGATTTGGAAACACCATCTCCGAGTTACAGCCGTCCGCACCGGGTGCTGAATTTGTAGAAGGAAGACTTCTGAACCGTGCAAATAAACAGGAAATTGAGAAATGGGTAAAATCACTGTAGGAGGTTGAAAATAATGGCAAAAATTACACAGACAGCAGGAAGAAATGCTCTTGGAGAATTTGCTCCGGAGTTTGCACATTTTAATGATGATGTTCTTTTTGGTGAGAACTGGAACAACAATGACATTGATGTAAAAACAAGAAGCATTATTACAGTCGTTGCGCTGATGGCGCAGGGAATCATAGACTCTTCCCTGAAATTCCATCTGCAGAATGCCAAGGATCACGGCGTAACCCAGAAGGAAATCGCTGCGATCATCACACATGTGGCATTTTATGCTGGCTGGCCAAAAGGCTGGGCTGTATTTAATCTGGCAAAAGAAGTGTGGGCTGTAAATGAGGGTGATCTTCCCTATGAAGATGAGGCAATGAGAGCTCATGCCAAAGAAATGGTATTCCCGATCGGACAGCCGAATGATGCTTTTGCACAGTATTTCATTGGAAAGAGTTATCTGGCACCGGTATCTACCAGCCAGGTTGGAATCTTTAATGTAACCTTCGAGCCTGGATGCCGCAATAACTGGCACATCCATCACGCAAAGAGCGGCGGCGGACAGATTCTGGTCTGTGTCGCAGGACGGGGCTACTACCAGGAAGAGGGCAAGGATCCCATCGAGATGAAACCTGGTGACTGCATTAACATCCCGGCAGAAGTAAAACACTGGCACGGTGCTGCACCGGACAGCTGGTTCAGCCATCTGGCAATTGAAGTACCGGGCGAGGAAGGCTCTAATGAGTGGTGTGAGCCGGTGACAAATGAAGTTTACAGCAAATTGAAATAAGAATAACATATAGGCAATAACAGACCGCCGCGTTGGTTTGAGAGAGCAATGCGGCGGCTTTTTGCGATGGAAGTTTTGAATTAGCGATTGCAAAAAGGTGCAGGCATTGGGATTATACGCAGTTTACGAACCCACAGGCATATGCTACAATGCAGTTACAGATGAACAATAAGCTGGAAATCAGAACCCGTTATATTGGGTAAAGCAGTTGAGTGGTAGAATAATCGTTTGGCTGAAACTGACATATGGAAAAACAGGAGTGACAAAATTATGGAAATAAAATCAGTGGCAGTTCTTGGAGCAGGAGCCGTAGGTTCTTATGTGATCTGGGGACTTTCCGGGGTGAAAAATATTGAACTTGGTGTTGTGGCAGAAGGGGAGAGGGCGAAGCGCCTGAAGGAAAAGGGATGCACGATTAATCATACCGTTTACCATCCTCATGTGTGGACACCGCAGGAAGCTTATGGAGTAGATCTGCTGGTTGTTTCTTTGAAATACGGAGCTTTGCCGGGAGCACTGGAGAGTATACGGGAAGCTGTGGGTGAGAATACCATTGTGATGAGTCTTATGAACGGTGTGGACAGCGAAGAAATGATTTCTACTGTGATTCCCAAGGCTAATATCATGTATTCTCTGATCAAGGTGGCATCTCATAAGGAAGAAGATGGATATTGTTTTGACCCGGAGACTACCATCGGAATTATTTTCGGGGAACTGGAAGCACCTTATGAAAGTGAAAGGGTGCGTGCGATCGAGGAGCTTTTTGCAGATACGGGGATTCATTTCCGCCATACAGACTATATCCGGGAAGAGATGTGGAGTAAATTCCGGTTGAATGTGTGCAACAATCTGCCCCAGGCAATTCTGGGCGCGGGAGTTGGCTGCTACAGGGACAGCATTCACATGAAGGCGATCAGTGAAGGGCTGCGGCAGGAGCTTGAGGCTGTTGCGGCTGCGAAAGGAATTGATATCAGCAAGGCAGCAGCGTCTTCCAGCCATGGCAGTGCAGTTCCCCCATTTGCCCGCTATTCCACACTTCAGGACCTGGACGCAGGACGTCACACCGAGATCGACATGTTCTCCGGCGCTTTGATCCGCATGGGAAAAGAAAGTGGCATTCCAACCCCATACAACGAATACACCTACCACATGATTAAAGCTCTGGAAGAGAAAAACGACGGACTTTTTGATTATGAAGGCAAAACAGAAGAGAGCACCTGGTCGAAATAATGGGTGCCAATAAAACAAGGATGAGGAGGAAATACAATGAAAACACGAAGATTGGGAAAAACTGGGCTTATGGTGAGCGAAATTGGATTCGGCGGGGAGTGGCTGGAGCGGCACCCGGAGGAAGAAGGAATTGAGCTGATCCACTATGCGTCATCTCTTGGAATCAATATTCTGGACTGCTGGATGGCGGACCCGAAATCCAGAGATATTATTGGAAAAGGAATTAAGGAAAACCGCAGCAACTGGTTTATTCAGGGACACATTGGTTCCACATGGAAGGATGAGCAGTATTTCCGCACAAGGGATATGAAATATGTGCGCCCTGCATTTGAGGATTTGCTGAAAAGACTGCAGACAGACTATATTGACCTGGGAATGATTCACTATGTAGATTCTGAGGAAGAGTGGGAACAAATCCAGCACTCTGACTATCTGGATTATGTAATGGAATTAAAAAACAGCGGCGTAATCCGTCATATCGGCATCAGCTCCCACAACCCGAAGGTTGCCATTAAAGCAGCAGAATCCGGATATGTGGAAATGATTCTTTTCAGCATTAATCCAGCTTTTGACATGCTTCCGGCAAGTGAAAATATTGACACTATGTTTGCGGAGGAGTTTGACGCCGGTTTGAAAGGAATTGATGGAGACCGCGCACGGTTATATAAGGTCTGTGAGCAGAATGACGTAGGAATTACGGTAATGAAGGGCTTTGCAGGCGGCAGACTGTTTGATGAAAAACGTTCCCCATTTGGTGTAAGTCTGACACCTGTGCAGTGTATCCACTATGCGCTGACCAGACCCGCAGTCTGTTCCATTATGTGCGGCTACGATACGAAAGAGCAGGTTGATGCAGCCGCAGCATATGAAGATGCTTCAGAAGAGGAAAAAGACTATGCATCTGTGATCGCGAATGCGCCGTTCCATTCCTACAGCGGTGAATGCACCTACTGCGGCCATTGCAAACCCTGTGTCTCCAATCTGGATATTGCGATGATCAACAAATTCTATGACCTGGCAACCATGCAGCCTAAGGTGCCTGCAACGGTACAGTCCCATTACGAACTGCTGGAACACAAAGCATCCGAGTGCATTGGCTGTCATGCCTGCGAAGCACGCTGCCCATTTGGCGTTCCTATTGCAGAGCGAATGGAAAAAACAGTGAAATTATTTGGGTGCTAAAGACGGGGAAAGATATGAAAATATATGAAATTCAGGAACGGGATCCGCAGATTCTGGCGGAGCTTTTGAAGGTTTGGGAGGCTTCGGTTCGGGAGACCCATCTTTTCCTTTCGGAGGAAGAGGTAAATAAAATTAAGACGTATGTTCCCCAGGCGTTAAGCGGGGTGGAACATCTGATCGTTGCCCGGGAGGAATCGGGTGAAACGGCAGGGTTTATGGGAGTAGAAAAGAAACGGCTGGAGATGCTGTTTCTTTCCCCGGAAGTAAGGGGAAAGGGCCTGGGAAGGCAACTGCTTCAATACGGAACTGCAAATTATGATGTACAGGAATTAACCGTAAATGAACAGAACCCCGGGGCTGTTGGATTCTACAGACATTTGGGCTTTGAAACATACAAAAGAACCGATCACGATGAAGAAGGAAATCCATATCCGCTCCTGTACATGAAGCGGCATGGAAATTGACAAATATACCTGAATGGTTATCATAAATTTGCGCTTAAAAACGTATAAAAAGCTGCCGAAAGGCGGCTTTTTATTTGTGGTTTATTCTGCAATCATGTATAATCATGAAAGAGAAAACACGACGAGGTTATAAAAATGGCAAAATTATATTTCCGTTATGGAGCAATGGGCAGTTCGAAATCTGCTAATATTTTGATGGTTCGCTATAATTATGAGGAGCGTGGACAATATGCGGTACTGCTGAAGCCGCGGACGGACAATCGTGACGGAGAGCGCGAGATCCAGTCCCGTATGGGATTATCTGCGCCTGCGGATTATGTAGATGAATTTTTAAAAGAGATTTCCCAAATCTGGAATGCAAACAGCACAGAATATTTGTATCATGGGAAAAAAGTAGACGCAGTTCTGGTAGACGAGGCACAGTTCCTTTCCCCGGAGGAAGTGGATATCCTGTCTGACCTTGTAGACTTCTACAACATTCCGGTAATCTGCTACGGCCTGCGGACCGATTTCCTGAACCATCTTTTCCCAGGCTCCAGGCGGCTGATGGAAATCGCAGATGTGATCGAGGAAGTCCCCACTGTCTGTTGGTGCGGCAAGCGCGCTCAGTGCAACACTAGATACGCAAACGGAAAAATTGTACGGGAAGGCGCCCAAATTTTCCTTGGCTCCAATGAGAGCTACGTAGCTCTTTGCAGAAAGCATTATAAAGAGGGAAAATTATGGCCCGATGAATAAAAATTGGACTGAAATTCAGCGGCTTTTTGTTGACGATATATTTAGACTTTCCTGAACAATATGTCGCATGACATCCGAACTATTGTGCAGCCCAATATTGCTTCCAGACAGCTGGATTTTCTTATTGATACCGTGGATGTAAGAGATGAAGACATTATTGCGGATAAACTGAGACTGACACAGGTGCTGCTGAATATTCTGAGCAATGGTATTAAATTCAACAAAATTGGAGGCATCATCGGCATCCGGGTAAAACAGCTGAAATCTGCGCCTACCGGATATGGAAGCTACCAGTTCATTATTCGTGATACCGGAATCGGCATGAAGCCTGAGTTTCAGGAACATATTTTTGAATCCTTTTCAAGAGAAGAGACTTCTACCGTCAGCGGAATCCAGGGAACTGGGCTCGGTATGGCAATTACCAAGAACATTGTGGATATGATGGGCGGTACCATCACTGTGAAAAGTGAGGAAGGAAAAGGCAGCCCCGGGACAGTACGATCTGATCCTGATGGATATGATTTATAAGGTGATCAAATAATGACTGGAACGTCAGCCTGAATGAAAATCGGGCTGGCGTTCTTCTTTCGAATTAAAATCCACCTGAAACTGCCTTACAATAAACTTAATTTTTGGCGCGTCTAAATATGGTTCTGAAAATCAGTCTTGCAAGCGGTCCTACGATAATAAGCTGCAGCGGCAGTGCCATAACGAAGTTGCTGCAATAGGTTGTAAGATAGTCAGGCAGGAAATTGCTGGTGAAGCCATAACCATGGTATACACCAAGCACGCTTGCAAACAGAACCTGCCAGATGACGGTGAAGATCTGGATCGAGAAAATAATAAAAATAGGTCTGTCACCAGGCTGAACTACTCTGAAAGCGCACATTTTTGCAAGATGGCCGGATACGAAATAGGCTAGCAGTGCGATGATGATGTACTCGATCCACATTCCTTTCAGTGCGATGAGAAAGGCGGCATTTGTGAAGCTTCCCATGGCAATTACTGTGTTATACAAGGTCATGACATAGACCATCATCCATGCTGTAATAGCTGTAAAAAATATTGACTCTCCTTTTGTCTTAGGCATCGTGCTTTCCTCCATTCATTTTTTTCATAAACTTTCTCCTCTCCGACAACAAAAAAAGACAACAAATGTACCCATCCGTCCGACAGTGGATAGGCGACATTTATTGTCTTATTCGCGTCTTTTTTATTTGATTTATCTTCTTTATTTTAATGGAAAATGAAATTGGAGTCAAGAAAGAAATTTGCTTTTCGATGGCAAAAAATATGGTATACTGGTAAAAAATATATGCATGTTTTTTTTTGACAAATCTGACGGGCGTGGTGTGATATGGAGAATGGACAGCAGCGTATGATAACAACGTATGAATATGGAAACCCGGAGGCGGATGTTGTTTTGATCCAGCTTACGGGAGAGCATGAACTGGCGGTGCTTGAGAATGAGGTCAAGGAAATCCGGAAACGGGCTTCATCAGGAGAACTGGATTTCCGGTTTATTGCGGCAAAAGTAGAGAACTGGAATGATGAACTTTCGCCGTGGAAAGCCCCGGCAGTGTTTAAAAATGAAGATTTTGGCGGCGGTGCGGCCGAAACCTTGGAAAAGATTCTCGCACTGTGTACAGATCCGGGCAAGACGTATTATATTGGGGGATATTCTCTGGCTGGCCTGTTTGCGCTGTGGGCAGCGTACCAGACGGATCGATTTTCCGGTGTTGCGGCAGCTTCTCCGTCTGTGTGGTTCCCGGGCTTTTCAGCTTATATGAGAGAGCACAGGATGAAAACCGGAACTGTTTATTTAAGCCTTGGCGATAGAGAGGAAAAGACCAGAAATCCAGTTATGGCGCAGGTGGGGGCATGTATCAGAGATGCCTGCTCCTGGATGTCGGAGCAGGGTATAAATTGTACCCTGGAATGGAACCAGGGAAATCATTTTCAGGAACCAGATGTGAGGACAGCGAAGGCGTTTGCGTGGGTGATGGAAAAGAGAACCGGGAAAGTAGTAAAGGGAAGGCTGAGAAGATGATTTATATTGGTTTAGTGGATGATGAATGCGAGCATTTAATGAAAATGCGCACTTTTTTGCTGCAGTATGAAGAAGAACACAATACCAAATTCAGTATACAGGAGTTTCATAATGGATTAAACTTTGTTGAGGATTATAAAGGTGATTTGGACATTGTGTTTTTGAATAAACTTGAAAAGGCTATTCGTTTTGCAAAATTGAAGGTAGAAAAAGAACTGGTACTTCAAACAGAAGACCGATTTTTGGCGGAACAGGATCCGGAACTGTAGATACAGCAACAGCGGTAGGAATTCTTCAGGGACTGAACAATGCTGGATTTGAAACAAATGAAGAATTATCAGATATGTATGTAAAGTACAGGGCAGATCGTCCAATCATTAGTATTAATGACAGTCAGGACTGGACTCTTCCGGAAGTTCCGGCAGCAGATTACTCTGATGAGATTATGGAAAATGCAAAAGAGTTTTCAGACAAAGCAGCAATTGTAATATCACGTACCGGTGGTGAAGGTGCCGACCTTCCAACAGATATGGGACCGATCATGGATGGTTCAACAATGGATATTGGTACAAAATATATGAAAGGTTCTTATACCAATAATTCTTCAGAGTATGATGACTTTCAGGCTGGACAGTCTTATCTGGAACTCAGCCAGACAGAAAAAGATCTTGTAGATATGGTATGCAGCGAATTTGATGATATTATTATTATCTACAATGGCGCAAATCCGCTTGAATTAGGATGGACAGAAGACTATAAGCAGATAAAGAGTGTTCTTCTTTGTGCCAGAGCAGGCGCAACGGGATTTAATGCTCTTGGAAATATTATTGCCGGTAATGTAAATTCTTCCGGAAAAACTACAGATACCTGGTTGAGGGATCTTCATCAGGCACCATATTTTAATAACATCGGACATTTTGCATACACAAACACTCAGGATGTATCAGATGCAGCAAAAGAGGCCTGGGAAAGAGCTGATGGAATTGTATCTTTCGTTAATTATTCTGAGAGTATCTATGTAGGCTATCGTTTTTATGAAACAGCAGATCAGGAGAACCTGATTGATTACGATGACACGGTTCTTTATCCGTTTGGTTATGGATTAAGTTATACTACATTTGAATAGGAAATGGGTGATATCCAGACTTTAACATTAGAATTTGATGTGGAAGATATGGAAAAACTGCGTACCGATTATCTGGATCTGATGTTGCTGCATCAGCCTTTTGGTGATACTTACGGTGCATGGCGTGCTTTGGAAGAGCTGTACAGGGAAGGGAAACTTAGGGCAATCGGCATTTCCAATCATTATGCAGACCGCATGGTAGAATTTGCAAACTTTACAAGTATTAAGCCAATGGTGAATCAGATGGAAACGCACCCTCTCAACCAGCAGAAAACATTAAAAGAATGGGCTGACAAATATGATATCCGACTGGAAGCGTGGGCACCATTTGGCGAAGGAAGAAACGGACTTTTTGAGAACGAAGTCCTGAAAGCAATCGGACAGAAATATGGAAAATCAACAGCTCAGGTAATGCTCCGCTGGCATATTCAAAGAGGGGTGATCGTAATTCCAAAGTCAGTACATAAAGAACGTATGATTGAGAACCTTAATGTATTTGACTTTAGGCTTGATGAGAATGATATGAGCCAGATTTCACAATTGGATACGTCTACGAGTGCATTTTTCTCACATCAGGACCCGGCGGCAATGGTGGAATGGTTTGTAAAAATGGTTGAGAAACGCAAATCACAGCATGACAGCAGTAAAGAAAAAAAGAACTGGTAAAGCTGTTTTGCCCTTGTAAAAAAGCCTTTTTGTAAATAATATTGACGAAAGAATAAAAAATATGGAATATGTAAAATTAAATAATGGTGTGGAAATGCCCATAATTGGATTCGGAGTATTTGAAATTCCGGCAGAGCATACGGCGCAGTGTGTCTATGATGCAATAGAGTGTGGGTATCGTCTGTAGAAGAATCTTTGAGAAAGCTGAAAACGGATTATCTTGATCTTGTGTTGATTCATCAATGCCTGTCGGATTATTATGGAGCATATCATGCACTGGAAAGTTTGTATGATGAGGGCAAGATCAGGACTATCGGTGTTTCTAATTTTAGTGCAGAACGTATGGCAGATATTGCAACTTTTAATCGGATTGCGCCTGCGGTTAATCAAGTGGAAACGCATTTATTTTGGCAGCAGTATAATCTGCACGAGTGGATGGTGAAGTACAACATCCAGCACGAGGCGTGGGGACCGCTTGCCCAGCACCGTTTGAAAGAAGTCCTCGAAAATCCCGTTGTAAAGCAAATTGCAGATGCACATGGGAAAACACCAGCACAGGTTGCTCTTCGGCAGCACATTCAGCGTGGAATTGTTGTAATTCCTAAGAGTGTGCATAAGGAACGCATGAAGCAAAATATGGATATTTTTGATTTTAAATTGACCGACAACGAAATGGAGCAACTCAAAATGTTGGACGAGAACAAATCCATGTGGGCGGAATATGATGATCCCATGATTGTGCAGTACGCAATGGCGGAGGAGTAAACAAAAAATTTTAAAAGTCTCGGAAAGCAGGTATGCCCCTTCCGGGACTTTTATGGTGCCGGAAATGGAATCAATGTTTGAGCGTGCAAAACGAGGGGATTGTGAAGGACTGTTTCGCTGGCATTGGGTGCTGATCGATAGCCTGGAGATTTTTTTCGATATCATGCATCATCCCTATTTTGGCCCGAAAAAGACATTAAAGTGGATGGAAGAAAAGCATCCGGAATCCTTTGACTGTTACAGAAAGGCTCTTCAAAACCTTGATATGGAGTGTTTGGAGGAATGGGTTGTGCACTTTTTATTACGCTATCAGTTTTTGCATATTTTATTGAAAAGTTGGATGGCGTTGTGCTGCAGGTGGGTATTCTTATGATCGTATTATTTGCTGAGATCGCATGGGTTCAGGTTGAATATAATGCGATGAAAAAGAAGATGATAAAAAAGAAGAAATAGACAATCGGAATTCGGAGGAATCGTCATTTTAAATTGACCTAAGATTGACCTATCGCATCTGAAAACCACCAAAAATGCAGTAAAAATCAGTAAGGAAAATAAGGGGAAAATTGTCTGCCAGAGTCCTGAGAAAAGATTCTTAGAAATATTTTAAAAGTCCCGCAAAGCCAGTAAATATGCGGCTTCCGGGACTTTCATAACATGAAAAAAGCACCTCATCTGAGGTGCTTCATTTAGCAGGGCTACAAGGATTCGAACCTTGAAATGACGGAGTCAGAGTCCGTTGCCTTACCATTTGGCGATAGCCCTATGTGCTTTAGCAAGTTGTTTTCTCGCTTGCGACATGTTGTATTATATATCAACGTATATATAAAAGTCAACCCCTTTTTTCAAAATTTTTAAAAAAATTTATTCAATTCACTGGAAGCCTTGATTTTACGGGAAAAAATACTGCTTTGCCCTGTGAATTTCAGGGGAAATATGATATAATCAAGCAAAATAATTACCTGACTGACAGGTCCTATTGATGAGGAGAATAAACATGAGAGCAAATAACCTGACTCTGCTCACGGATCTTTATGAGCTTACCATGATGCAGGGGTATTTTAAAAACCCAACTGACCAGACTGTCGTTTTCGACATGTTTTACCGTGATAATCCATGCGGAGGCGGTTTTGCCATTTGTGCCGGACTGGAGCAGGTGATTGAGTATATTGAGAATCTGAGATTTACAGATGAGGATATCGAATATCTGCGCAGTCTTTCCATATTTGAAGAAGATTTTCTGGAATATCTTCGCGCTTTCCATTTTACAGGTGATATTTATGCAATCCCGGAAGGTACCGTTATTTTCCCGAGAGAGCCTATGGTGAAGGTGGTTGCGCCTATTATGGAGGCACAGCTTGTAGAGACTGCTATTTTGAATATCATGAACCATCAGAGCCTGATTGCTACCAAAGCAGCCCGTGTTTGCTATGCTGCTAAGGGAGACGGAATTATGGAATTTGGACTTCGCCGTGCCCAGGGACCGGACGCTGGTATTTTCGGTGCAAGAGCAGCGGTGATCGGCGGATGTATCGGAACCTCCTGCGTGCTGACCGGACAGATGTTTGACGTGCCGGTACTGGGAACCCATGCACATTCCTGGATTATGAGCTTCCCGGATGAGTACACCGCATTTAAGACTTATGCAAGAATGTATCCGGATGCCTGCATCCTTCTGGTAGACACCTATGACGTGCTGAAATCCGGCGTTCCAAACGCAATCCGTGTATTTGAGGAAATGCGGGAGGAAGGCATTCAGCTGAAAAAATATGGAATCCGTATCGACAGCGGTGACCTTGCTTATCTTTCCAAGGAAGCTTATAAGATGCTGTCTGCAGCCGGATTTGATGATGCCACCATTTCCGCGTCCAGTGATCTGGACGAGTACCTGATTGAGAGCCTGAAAGCACAGGATGCCAGGATTAATTCCTGGGGCGTTGGAACACGTCTGATCACCTCCAATGACAACCCGGCATTTGGTGGTGTTTATAAGCTGGCAGCAGTGAAAGACCCGACGACAGGTGAGTTTGTGCCGAAGATTAAGCTTTCCGAGAACACTGCGAAAGTAACCAATCCTGGCAATAAGACCGTATACCGTATTTACAGCAAATCCACAGGCAAGATTAAGGCCGATCTGATTTGTCTTGCAGATGAGAAGATCAATCCGGATGAGACGATGGTTGTATTTGACCCGGTTGACACCTGGAAGAAGACCAAAATTCTTGGCGGAACTTATGAAGTTCGTGAGCTTCTGGTACCAGTTATCAAAGAGGGCAAACGCGTCTACACTTCCCCGTCTGTCATGGAACTGCGCGCTATTTGCCAGAAGGAGCAGAGTACACTCTGGGATGAGTCCAGACGATTCTCCAATCCGCAGAAGGTTTATGTGGATCTTTCCGCGAAGCTTTTCGAGGTGAAGAGAGAGCTGATCGAGGAAATGAGCCGCAAGGATCTGGAGTTCGAGGAAGAGTAAATTTGAGACTGGGCCTTCGGGAAAAAAAGCCAGTGAATCTAACAGAATGTAAAAATATGACATACCCTCTATCGTTTGTGGTGGAGGGTAATGTTGTTTTATGTGGATGTAATAAAAATGGAAATTTCATGCCTATCAGCCGGAAAATCCTGTGAAGTGCAGGATTTATGCGCTTCTTTTCGAGCCTGTGCTGCTTGCCGGGCAGTACAATGGAGAAATTTTCCGGAAGTATGTTGCCCCGGTGCTGAATTCAGAGATTTCCGGAGTGGAAATTCCAGCATCAGATCCGGCATTTGTGTATATTGAAGAAATGATCCGTCTGTCATCTCAGGAACCGCAGTACTATGAAATTCGGGTGCGCACCCAGCTGGAAGAATTCTGGTGCAGGCTGCTTGATAAAATAACTGCGGTGCAGATCGAACCTTCTTCCCACAGAGAAGATTCTGCGCGGATTAAGGAGATGCTGACCTCAACCACCCGTACAATTACGGAAATCAGTGAAATGTGCGGATTCAGCTCACTGAGTTATTTCGGAAAGATATTTCGTCAGCATACCGGAGTTACGCCTGTGCAGTACCGGAGCGGATTGTAAAATTTGGTCTAAGTGGTGGAGAATCAGGCAATGTTACTGACATCCTCTGTATTTAAGTCATTAAAAAAATTGGCTTCCTCCATATAATGCTCAAGTTCCGGAATCTGAGCCGGAGTATATTTTGTCAGGTTCAGAATCATGGAATCCACTGGCCCCTGGGACATGATTTCCAGGATATCGTACATGTTGATTTCTTCCTTTCTTACTCTTACAAATCCGGCAATATTGAAACGGACGATCATATTTGCATAGTTTCTAAAGTCATTTACGGTTCTTAAATGAATGTTATACTGTAGCATAATCAGGACTCCTTTCATTTATGAATTCTTATCTTTGATTTAATAATACGCGAAAATATCAGATTAGAAAATCTATATATGGACTTGAAGTAGTAAAATCCGGACTAAAGAAAAATGACCGGACAGTAATATTGGAGAAGCTTTGAAATGCTAGGGCGTGCAGATTGCAGGAATGATTTTTCAAACAGGCTCTAGAACGTGAACATCCTTACTTGACAATTCTAACTGCAATGTGCAAAATTATCTTATATAAAAAGTAATAATAGAAAGCTGTGATGTAATATGAAACGTATTGATTTTGAAAACGGTACTGTGACCAGAAATATTTTCAGTGCGGCGATTCCTATGCTGGTGGCACAGATTTTGAGCCTTTTGTATAACATTGTGGATCGTATTTATATTGCGAGGATTCCGGAAGTGGGAACGACGGCGCTGGGAGCGGTGGGACTTTGCTTTCCGCTGATTATGATTATTACGGCGTTTGCCAATCTGTTTGGAAGCGGCGGCGCGCCTTTATTTTCCATTAACAGAGGAATGAAAGAGAACCAAAAGGCGCAGATGGTCATGAACACTTCCTTTACTATGGTCTGCGCAAGCGGTGTGGTGCTGATGGTGATTGGCCTTCTGTTTGCAAGACCGTTGCTGGTGATGTTCGGGGCGTCCGAGGAGGCGCTGGTGCATGCGTACCCGTATATGATGATTTACCTGATCGGAACGGTGCCGTCTATGATTGCCACGGGAATGAACCCGTTTATCAATGCGCAGGGATACGCCACTACGGGAATGCTGTCTGTTGCAATTGGAGCTGTGGCCAATCTGATTCTGGATCCGCTGTTTATTTTTGTGTTTGGACTTGGAATCAAAGGTGCGGCAATTGCAACGGTGCTTTCCCAGTTTTTGTCCGCAGCATATGTGCTTCTTTTCCTGGAGCGAAAGGCGGAGATGAAGGCGCGGCTTTTACAGAAAAAGGAACTGCACAGCTGTGTGGAATACGCGAAAAATATTGTAAGCCTTGGAACGGCGGGCTTTATTATGCAGCTGACCAACAGTCTGGTAACGATTTGCTGCAATAATGTGCTTGGCGTGACTGGCGGGGATGTGTACATATCGGTTATGACCATTGTGTCAAGTGTGCGGCAGATGGTGGAGACGCCTATTTATGCTATCAATGAGGGCACTTCCCCGATTCTAAGCTATAATTATGGAGCTCATCGTCCTGCACTTGTGCGCAAAGCTATGGTGACAATGGCTATGATGATTCTGGTTTACACGGCTGTAATGTGGAGCGTGATTATTTTTGCACCGGATTATCTGATTGCAGTATTCAGTTCGGATAAGCTCCTTGTGAAGGATGCGGTTCCGGCGCTGAAAACTTATTTTGCCGCTTTTATTTTCATGGATCTGCAGTACATTGGACAGACTGTTTTCAAGTCCCTGAATAAGAAAAAACAGGCAATTTTCTTTTCCCTGCTGAGGAAAGTTGTGATCGTGGTGCCGCTTACTTATCTGTTTCCCTATGTGTTTCACATGGGAACACATGGAGTATTTCTGGCGGAGCCAGTGTCAAATGTGATTGGCGGAGGGCTGTGTTTTGTTACCATGCTGGCAACGATTCTGCCAGAGCTGAAGCGGATGGAAAACCAACCGACAAGAAATTAATAGTTAAGGTCTGCCTGAAAATCCGCGCTGTACATCTTGGGCGTTCTGTGAACTATGTTTACAAAAAAATGATTTGCGCAATAGTGCGGCTGAATAGCTGCGAAAGATTTCAAGCACAGGATCGAAAAAGGGAGAAATATTGATATGGAAAATACACTCATGATTGGTGTCGTAAGCTTGCTTTGCATCTTTGCCCACGTCCCCAGTCTGCTCCTGCGAATAGTCCCATTTTATGAAAAAATTTCGGCTAAAGACAAGTGCCGTTTAACTGCAATTTATCTGGCTGGTCTGGCTGTGGATTTCGGGATCTGCATGTGGATGGGAATCAATCAGGTAATTGATGTGCCTTTTTATAAGGTGAATCTGATTGTCTTCTGCATTGTTATGGCAGTGGTAAATGTGCAGATCGTCCGCGGATACACCAAAGTGCATTTATTTGTCTTTGGAATTGTGGCGGATATTGTTATGATTACACTGGCCGTTGGAGCGTATATCAGCTCCCATCTTGGAATGCAGGGAGATGCAGCAGGGATTGCCCAGACCAGTGTGATTGCGATTATCATCTATGCCGTTTTGTATCCATTGCTTAGACGTTTGATGAGGTATACCGTTACCCCATTCCTGGAAATCGACTGCAAGAACTATTGGGATTCTATCTGGTTTATTCCCATTGCCTTGTTTTTCGCAAGCATTTTTTCGGATAGCGCAGACGTTTATACCAGCACCTTTGGACAGATGCTGAGCAAGTGTCTGATTGGTGCGGCGACCATACTGCTTTGCATCGCCATTGCCCGCGATCACCAGCGCTTCCGCAATGAGGAAAAGATGAATCAACAGATCGACCAGCAGAAAGGTTACTACCAGGCACTTACCGGGCAGGTTCTTGCAGAAAGGGAAGCACGCCACAATTTCCGCCACCAGGTGGCGGCAATCAAGGGACTTCTTGACGCTGACGACCTTCAGGGCCTGCGGGATTACTGTGACAATCTGGAACTGGAACAAATGGGAAAAGTGGATATTCCATACACGGGAAATGCTGCGGCAGACGGTGTCCTCTACCATTACGGCTGTCTTGCCAAGGCGAAAAACATTGACTTTTCCGTGTGCTGTCATCTGAAAGACCTCTCAATCCCGGACACAGATTTTTGCACCATTCTGGGAAATGCACTGGACAACGCAGTAACCGCAGCCGGGTCATATGAGGGGGAACGCTATATCGAAGTTTTTTCAGAGAAAAAGCACGACATGCTGCTGATTACAGTAGACAATTCCTTTGACGGAATTTTACTCCAGGAGAAAGATAAGATTTATTCCAAAAAGCGGGAAAAAGGAGAGGAAGGAATCGGAATCCTTTCCATCAAAAAGCTGTGCGGGAAAAACGGCGGCACCTGTAAGTTTGAGGCCGACGGAAACCGGTTCCAGGCCAGTTTTCTGCTGAAAAATATGTAGCGAACATATTCTATAAAACGAAAGATGATTCGATAAAACGAACGACATGATATAAAATTAATTCTGAAAAACGTAAAACAATGCAAAAGTCTTTCTGTATATCGAAATACCATTCGACATACAGAAAGATTGATGCTATAACGATATAAAACATTTCTAAATAGCGCAATATATTTTGATAAAACGAAATCTTTTTACAAAGGACTTATTTCCGCAAATCGAATTTCAAAAGGTTCCAGCTCTGCAGTATATGTAAGCGCGTGTTTTTCTGCGTAGAGCCTGCTCTGGTGGAATCCTGGGACACATAATCCGCGGAATAGATCCGTATCTTTGGGCGAAAGCGGAATAGCGCCCATCTCCAGCCAGATATCGTAAGCATTTCCATGATGGCGGTTTACAAAATACTCTTTCACATTGTAATTTCCGTTGGCAACCTCCGTTAACTGCAAAGAAATATCGAAGCTTTTCGTTGTATCAAAAGCGGTATAACGGTTGGTTTCTGTAATATCGAACAATTCTCCGGCAGCAAAAAGATCACCATAGTGGATGTAATGATAAGTGATAATCTGGTAGCTGTCGCCTTTTCGTGTGATGAAATACCCATCTCCGGAAGCAATCAATTCATCTCCAAGCATATTGGCAAAATAAAAAACATAAAATACACCCTTGCGCAGTCCGCTGCTTGTATAGATTCCAAGTCCGCCATGGAATTGATTAGGCGGAAGCGGATTTTCCCGGATCAGGTCCGTAAGGCTCCAGTAACAAAAGGAATCCAGTCTGTCATAGTTTTTCAGAAGATTTTTCATAATATAACAGGTTTTGAAACTGGTATCGCTGATCAGGTTGCGGTGTGACATGGTGAAATTCCATTCAGTCATGTATACCGGCTTATCCTGAAGTCCGAGAGTCTTAAATATTTTTTTGACACCGCCTATGAAAAGACTGAAATCGTCGGTTATTTGGGGAAAACAGGATGCGGTTGCTTTGTTAAGAAAAAAATCATCCCCGGATGTTGGCAGAATAATATCTGCATAATAGTGAATATTCATAAAATCCGGAAGACAATTGTTTTCCTGGCACCACCCTACAAAACGATAAATCCAGTCCGCGTTTCCAAGGTTTTCAATATACAGCATGGAAGGACTTCCAAATTGAATATCCTGGCAAACTGATTTCACAGTGTCATAAGTATGTTTATAAAAGCGGAAAAACAGTGCATCATCTCCGAAGCCAAACATCTTTTTGGAAGTAACCGGTTCGTTCCATACAGTAAAAGGCCATTGCTTCACCTCATCAAGTCCGTAGCGTTCAATCAGGTGCCTGGTAAAGTCCTCAATTAAAAAGTTCCATTCTTTCATATCAGCAGGCGGACTGGTAATAAAAGGACAATAGCATACCGTTTTATCTGGATTTTCCGCTAATTCTTTTGGCATAAAAGAAAGCTGGATCAGGGGTTTCAACTGAATAGACAAAAGAAAATCCAGAACTTGGTCTACCAAAGTATAGGTAAAACGAAGCTCCTGCCCGATGCGGCTGACCACCATCATGTCATCAGAAAGAATCCCATGAAATTTTATATAACGGAATCCCACATTTTTCTGTAGATCAATAAGCATTTCCTGAATATTCCGGTCCAAAAGCTCGGCAGCGCGGCCTACACTTGTGAAAGTTTTGAAGGTATGCCGAAGGGGTGTAAGTGTTTCGGTTACCGGAATGTCTGATACGACCAGTTCCTTGTGTACCGCGGACGGCATGGAGTGAGCAGAAAGGTCGTTGGTGGAAAGGTACTTGGTGAGTGCCTGCAGGTAATTGCTTGGCTCAAGAAGCAGATAATTAATATCATTTGCGTGGGCTGTAAGTGTAGGATTCTGGGCCTGTTGCTTGCGAAAAGCACTTGGAAGCATCTGATACTGTTTTTTGAACGCGCGGATAAAAGCGTGGGATTCTGTGAAACCATTTCGCATAGCAATCGTTTCAATAGAATCCTTAGTGGAAATCAGATCACTTACTGCATGTTCCAGTTTAATGCCAGTGTAGTACTGGATAAATTTTACTCCCATATATTTGTCAAAAAACTGAGAAAGGTAAGGTACAGACAGATTTTCCATGGCGGCAAGGTCACTGAGGGAAAAATTTTCCGCATAATGCTCATTTATGAAATTGATGATTCGGGTAAGACGCTCCATGTATTTTTGCTGTTTCTGTAAAGTCTCCGAAGCATTGGATTTAAAATTTTCCAGTAACTGGGAGACCAGATAATAGCTGAGAGAATAGTTCATGTAGTCCGTTCCATCGGAATGATAGGAATTTGCCTGAATCAGAGAAGCAATAGCAAAGCGGATGTTGGCATACCTCTTGAAGTCCGGTGTGGTTGCACTGTTGCAGTCAAAAACAATAGAAGTCAGATCAGTTTGAAACTGATTGAACAAAGAAAGCTTAATCTGGACTGCAATCATGACAGCACCGTTTTCTGAATGAATTTCGTGGATGCTGTTGGAGTTGATAAGAATTACGTCCTCGTCTTTCAGCTGCCAGGTTTCCCCATCTACAGTAATGGAAATGTTTCCCTCCAGTACCATGAGCAGCTCCAGGCTGGAATGCCAGTGCTTGGAAACGGAGCCAAGCTTATGAATGAATATTTTCAGGGGAATGTGTGGGCCAAATTCAATTATTTCGTGGCGTTCGTCTAACATAGGGAATGTCCTTTCTATGAATTTCTTTGCAAACATCGGCGATTATCCTAAAAATCGAAATGAAATTATGTTAACCAATTGCCTGAGTAGGCTGTGCCGCACTATGTTACCTTCATTATGATATACGTATTTCCAAATGTAAATATAAAAATGTACATTTTTTTATGTGAAAAAAGATGAAAGAGGTGCTCTATGAAGAAATTTTATGATTTTTATTAAAAAGTGTACGATTCAATGCAAAAAAGTAGCCTTGAAGCACCATGACCGAAAACGGTACAATATAATCATGAAAAGCAAGAGACACAGGAGTGAAACAATTCGGAGGAAACTATGGAAAAAGAGTTACTCATTGAAGTAAAAAATATGACAAAGTTTTTCGGACCGACTCAGGCTCTGAAAGGAGTAGACATGAGGTTTTACCGCGGAGAGATCCGCGGCCTGATCGGAGAAAACGGAAGCGGAAAGTCAACGGTTACTTCAATTATTGCAGGAATGCAGGCTGCCAGCGGAGGAACCATGACATACAAAGGGCAAAGCTGGAAACCTGAAAATATGGTGGAGGCTCAGAAAGCCGGAATCAGCATGGTACTTCAGGAAGCAAACACGATTCCAGATTGTACAGTGGCAGAGAATTTGCTGGCTGGAAGATTTGATGAATTTTCAAAGTTTGGATTCGTCAGCATGAAAAAGGCAAATGCTGAGGCTGAGAAAATGCTTCTGAGCTTTGGAATCACCAATATTCATGCAAAAGACAGCATTAATAAGCTCACATTCGAGGACAGAAAACTGATTGAGATTGTGAGATGCGTATCTGATGAAACAGAAGTTTTCGTGGTGGATGAGACTACAACAGCTCTTTCCCTGGAAGGTCGTCAGATTCTGTATAAGCTGATTCATGAGCTGAAGGAGAAGGGAAAATGTGTGATCTTTATTTCCCATGATATGGATGAGATCCTGGAACAGTGTACAGACTTGACGGTTCTTCGTGATGGAAATATTATCGGACATCTGAACCGGGAAGAAATGGATGCACCGGATGCAGTCCAGAGAATTCGTTACATGATGGTTGGAAGAGAAATCGGAGAGGCTTATTACCGCGAGGATTACGATACCAGCCACAGCGATGAGATTGCGCTGGAACTGAAAAATGTCTCCTTTGGACCGATTAAAGATTTTTCACTTACCTTACATAAAGGCGAGATTCTTGGTTTCGGCGGTCTGTCCGGATGTGGAATGCATGAGGTTGGAAGAGCCGCATTTGGATTAGAGAAGCTTGAATCTGGAAGTGTTGTGAGAAACGGAAAAGAGATTAAAACCTGTCTGCAGGCGATTGAATCCGGAATCGGATATATTTCCAAGAACCGTGACAAAGAGGCACTGATACTGGACGGTTCTATTCAGGATAACATCGTACTTCCGCTGCTTCCGTCACTGGAGCATGGAACCTTCATAAACCCGGCTTCTGAAAAAGATCGCGCAGATAAAGAAATTGATTCTTTCAGAATTAAATGCGGAACTGGAAAACAGTGGGTAAATACTCTGAGCGGTGGAAACAAGCAGAAGGTTTCTTTTGCAAAGTGGACAGCGAGAGGCTCGGAAGTTCTGATTATGGACTGTCCTACCCGAGGCGTTGATATTGGCGTGAAACAGTCTATGTATGCACTGATTGCCCAGATGAAGAAAGAAGGAAAGGCAATCATTCTGATCAGTGAAGAAATGGCGGAACTGATCGGTATGGCAGATAAGATTATTATTATGAAAGATTTCAGAAAATCAGGCGAAGTAATGCGTGCTCCGGAACTGAAGGAGACCGACATTATCGAGTACATGATATAAGGAGGCAAAGAAGTGGAAAAAGAGAAAAATAAAACAGCCTCCTGGCTGAAAGGACATGTTTATGATGTGGCTGCTTATGCAGGACTGGTAATTACGATAATTTTATTTCTGATTTTCAGCGGAGATAAGCTGATGTACAATGCGACCACAGTTTTACAGACTGTTGCGCCATATGCAATCATTTCCTTGGGAGCGGTGTTTGTTTACTCCATGGGATTTATGGACGTCAGCGTTGGTCAGCAGGTTGGTGTATATGCGATTTTGTACATACTGATCTCCAACAAAATGGGTGGAACAACTGCTGGTGTAGCGGTTGCGTTTATTGTAGTTCTGGCAATCGCCCTTGCCTGTGGCGCTTTTAACGGCGCTGTTGCAGTGTGGTTGGGGCTTCCGTCAATCGTAACCTCCCTGTTTCTGATGTTCTTCTTCACAGGAGCGCAGTTGCTTCTCATGGAGGGAACTGGAAATACAAGTATTTCCATTCAGGCAAAAATCAAGCCAATGGACAGAAATCAGTACACACTTATGCTGATTATTGCAATTGCAGTGGTGGCAGTGCTTGTTACATATTTCTTCAAATATACGAAATTTGGAAAATATACCAAAGCAATTGGCGCTAACGAGATTGCGGCCGAACAGTCCGGCGTAAATACTACAAAGTGGAAGGTATTTGCATATATGGCATTTGGCGTGACTGTAGCAATTGGAGCTTTTATTATGCTTACCCGTACAGGAAGTGCTGGAAAAGGAACTGGAACGGGCTTTGCAATGGACGTTATGATCTGCCTGATCCTTGGTGGAATGCCTCTTTCAGGCGGAATGAAGTCAAAGGTCAGCAGTGCATTAGTGGGAACCTTTACCTACGTGCTTCTCAGCAATGACCTTACCACAATGGGCGTTGACCTGAATATGATCAACTTCCTGAAAGCAGTGATTTTTATCATTATTGTTATGATAACCTGCCGGAAGCGTGATGGAGTACTTCCAAGATAAAATTAGATGTAAGGAGTAAGAAAATGAAGAAAAGAAAGTTATTTTTAGCTGGTGTTTGTTTATCTATGTTGTTTGGAGTCCAGGTTAAAGCTGAGGCAATGGAAAATGTGGAGCTGAAAGCTTCTGACGCAGAAGTTAGTGGAACTGGTTATGATCAGAATGGAGAAGAAGTAGAGTCCGGGTATAACGAAAGCCTTGGGGTTATTACACAGGTAGGAGATAATACTGAGGTGGTATTTGATGTTCCGGACGGCGTAGAGGGAACATATGATGTTTATTTGGAGCTTGGTAAATCACCTTACGCAGCAGGTACAACTTATGTAGGTATTACTGTTGGTGATGCCAGAGAATATGTGCCGATTATTCCAATCCAATATTGTAATGAGACTTATTCAGATATTAATGAGTTAGGACTTTTTGTGGTAGATAAAGCTGTTGAAGTAGAAGCCGGTGAGAAAATTACCGTGTCTTATAAACCAGGATACACTATGGAATGGGGAGGAACCATGTCCTGTGCATTGCCTCCAATGGGAAATATGTATCTGTATGAAGCTGGAAGCGCTGTGGCAGTCGGCTATGGGGATGACGCCAGTGTTCCGCAAGAAAATAATGCAGATGCAGATGAGGCAGATCCTATTTCCGGAAAAACAATTGTATGGCTAGGCTCTTCAGTTACATTTGGGGATAATGGATATAGTATGGCAGAGACAGTTGCAGAAAATCACAGTGCTGTTTCCACATATAAATATGCAATTTCCGGAACTATGCTTACTAATACTTCAGATTCTTCTTATGTTGAGAGAATGAAAGAAATAGACCCGAATATGGATATTGATGCTTTTGTGGTACAGTTGTCTACGAATGATGCTACAAATGGAATGCCATTAGGTGAAATCAGTGATAGTGATGAATACGATGATACCACTATAGTTGGTGCTATGGAAACAATTATCTCATATGTAAAAAGCACCTGGGATTGTCCGGTTGTATTCTACACAGGCACATATTTTGAGTCAGATGAATATCAGGCAATGGTGGATAAACTGTTTGAACTTAAAGACAAATGGGATATTGATGTAGTTGATTTATGGAACAACGAAAAACTGAAAGATATGTGTCTTTCAGGAGAAATCAATTCTTATATGAAGACAAAATATGGAACAGAAAATGAACCAGATCCTATTCATCCAAATGCAACTGGCTATAAAGAACTGTGGACACCTGTGTTTGAGGAAACACTTTCTGAAATATTAAAATAATGCAATTTAAAAGAATAACAACAATAACAATAAAAACAATTCAAGGAGGAATCATCAAATGAAAACATCTAAGAAAATTATGGCACTTGCACTGACTGGTGCACTGGCTGCTTCTTCTGTAAGCGTGGTATCCGTATCCGCAGAGCCAAAGAAAGCGACAATTGGCGTTTGCTTCTACCAGGATACAGGAAAGGCTCCGAATGCTACAAAAGCATTTCTGGAATCCCTGGCTGACACATTAAATGTAGAATTTAAATATGGTACATTTACCCAGACTGATGAAGCTGCAAACCTTACAAAGGTACAGGAGTTAATTGCTTCCGGTGTAGACGGAATCATTGGCACTATGGATCTTGGAACACAGTCCATTCTTTCTGAATGTGAGGCGGCCGGAATTTATTATGCAGGTTATCTTTGCGACTTTGATACTTCTTACACAACTGCTTATGATGATGTATTCGGAAATTCCAACTTCCTTGGAACAGTTGTTGATGGACATGCCCCGGATGATGTCAATATTGGAGATCAGTTCTTTGACAGCTTGATCGAATATAATGAAAGAAATGCGGATGCGCCGCTTACTCATGTTTCAATGGCGGTTTTCCCGGTATGGGCTTTCCCGGCACAGACAACTGCTGCTGAACAGTTTGTTGCCGATGTGGAAGAGTATAATAAAACTGCTGAAACACCGATTACAGTAGATCCATTGGATGAAGAAGTAGATGTATTAAACTTTGCTCCGCTTGACAGCACCTATTTCTCCAAACACCCTGACACACAGGCAATTATGAGCTTCGCAGCAGGAACAAGCTTTGTATATCCTACAATGGTTTCTGCTGGTGTAGATTCCGATATTAAGCTGTTTACAACTGGTGCAGACGGCGGAGAGGAAACAAACTTTGGATCCGCAGGAACACAGACCTATCAGCAGATTGCATTTACTGGTGCAGAGTCAATTGTTTATCCGCTTGTATTAATGTTAAATAAGATTAATGATACTGAATTTGCAGATATGCCAGAAAAGGCAGAGAGAATCAGCACGGAACTGTATATTGTAAACAGTGATGAGGATATGGAGCTTTATGTTAATTCCCTTTACAATACCGCTGATGCAGCTAATGCAGCATATACACCGGAGGATGTGTTAAATATGACTGCATTTGGAAATCCCGATGCGACTTATGCCGGACTTGTAGAAGCTGTACAGACTCTGACATATTAAGGAGAAGATAGGCTGACGATTGGAGTATGCTATGAAAGCTGTAAAAAAAGTATTATTGTCACTGGCATTTCCAGTGCTGATGTTTGTGGTGATGCTTGTCATCACCATGAACAGCGATAAATGTTTTGTAAATGGACACAATATTTTCCTGGGAAAAGATATGGTCAAGCAGGTTGTGATCAACAGCTGCATGACAGTATGTGTGGCACTTGCTATCTGGCTTCAGCTAAAAAACGGCCGCTTTGATTTTTCCGGAGGTGCTTCCATGGTACTTGCCGCAATTGGTGCAGGCTATGCGGGACAGCAGACGGGAAGCATGTGGACTGCATTTGCAGTTGCCGTAGCTCTGGGCGTGGTTCTTTCTATGGGAACAGCCATTGTATATATTGTGGGAAGACTTCCGATCATCATTTGTACCATTGGAATGACACTTTTGTATGAATCACTGACCTATCTGCTGTTTGGGGGTCAGGGAATCCGTGGGTTTTACTCCACGCCGACTCTTTCCAGAATGGGACGTATGCCGCTGGTTCTTCTTCCAGCAGTGCTGGCAATGCTCATTTTTGTGGTATATACATACTTTACAGCTTCAGGAAGAAGAGGAAAAATTCTCGCAAACAATCAGAGCGCTGGAGTAAATATTGGAATCAATGAGAATAAAAACGTATTTACTTCCTATATTTTTTCCGGGCTGATTATTGGAATGGCTGCAATCGTGTACATCTCACAGAATGATGTCACTCCACAGTCTGGCCTGGCAACCTCATCCATTATGTTCTCCTATATTGTTCCGGTATTTATGGGAACTTTTATTGGACTGGCAAGCAATGATGTGATTGGAATCGCAATTGCAGCAATTGGAATGCAGATTATGAACTATGGTCTGAACTGCCTGAATCTGGGAGCTGGCGGATGGCAGCAGATTATTATGGGAGTTTTCGTACTGGGCTTCTATACCTTTTCTTCCCAGTCAGGAAAAATTGCAGCTTTCTTTGAAAAGAGAAAAGCAGCGCATGCATAAAATGTGAAATCAGATACTGTTGCAAATGGAGATGCGGACGGAAAAAGCGAGCTTCTGTTTGCAGCAGTATTTTTGTACCCAAATTTAGTGAAAAAGGATGAAAAAAACGATGATAGATATTAAAGCGGCACCATTCAACCTGGATGACGAGGGTGTGAAGTGGGTAGAAGAGACAAAACAGAATATGACCCTGGAAGAGAAAATCGGGCAATTAATGATTCCCATTGGATATTCTGCTGATCCGGGATATTTGCAGCATGTAATGCTGGATCACCATATTGGAGGAATCTTATACCGCTGTGGGGAAAGCGAGGAAATGCAGGCTTGCCACAGATGGCTTCAGGAACACAGCAAAATCCCGCTGTTTATTGCAGCCAATCTGGAAGCTGGCGGTGATGGAATTGCAACGGATGGAACCTCTTTTGGAAAACAGATGGAGATTGCCGCAACTGGTGATCCGGAGCAGGCATACCGTCTCGGAAAAGTCTCCTGTGCTGAGGGAAAAGCGGTTGGCTGTAACTGGGCTTTTGCACCAGTGGTAGATATTGACAGAAACTGGAGAAATCCCATTACAAACGTGCGTACTTATGGAGATGATCCGGAGTTTGTATTGAAATGCGGACTTGCATACAAACGTGCCGCAGATGAGGAAAATGTGGCAGTTTCTATTAAGCATTTTCCAGGAGATGGCTGCGATGAAGTTGACCAGCATATTCTCACAAGCGTGAATAATCTTTCCTGTGAAGAGTGGGATGAAACTTATGGAAAAATTTACAAGGGTCTAATTGATGATGGGGCACTTACGGTAATGGTTGGCCATATCGCCCAGCCGGCATACCAGAAGCATTTCAACCCGGATTTTCCAGACAAACTGGTTCCTGCAACTTTAAGCTCGGAGCTTCTTCAGGGACTGCTTCGAGGCAGGCTTGGCTTTAATGGACTGATTAGTACAGATTCCACCTGTATGCTTGGCTTTACAGTTGGAATGAAGCGTGAAATGGCAGTTCCATATTCCATTGAGGCAGGCTGTGATATGTTCCTTTTCAACAAGGATCTTCATGAAGACTATCAGTACATGATGGAAGGCTATAAGAAAGGCATTCTTTCAGAGAAGAGACTGGATGAAGCTGTGACCAGAATTCTGGCTGCGAAAGCCGCAATTGGTTTACATAAAAAAACAAAAGAAGAGTTGGTTCCAGGAAAAGAAGACTTAAGAATTCTTCGCAATGAAACATATGAAAACTGGGCGAAGGAGTGTGCGGATAAATCTGTGACGCTGGTAAAAAATAACGAAAACATTCTGCCTCTTTCTCCCGCAAAAACAAAGCGCGTTCTGCTGGAAATTTTGGGAAATTATCCGTCAAGCACCCGTGTTACAGAGCATTGGAAAGCATTACTGGAAAAAGAAGGTTTTGAAGTTTCTGTATATGAGAAAGAAGATTTTTCATCTGCGCCTGATTTTTCCGTTGGAACCTTCGTAAGCAAATACGATCTTGTTCTCTATGTTGGAAATATGGAAAATGCATCCAATCAGGTGACAAACCGTTACCAGTGGTACACATTCTGGGGCAATGGAGACAATTGTCCATGGTTTACAGCTGAGGTTCCGGTTGTTTACATAAGTATGGCCAATCCTTATTCTCTTGTAGACATACCGCAGATTCAGACCTATATTAACTGCTACTCAAACAACGATTATGTGATTGATGCGTGCGTGGAGAAGCTGATGGGAAGATCTGAATTTAAAGGAAAAAGCCCGGTAGATCCGTTCTGCGGAAAAGAGTATTTGAAATATTAAAAATAACGAGACTTTGAAAAATCAGAGGAAACAATGCATGAAAATCTGTGATATTAAAATTAATGGCATTACAAATCCAGTAGGATTCCATCTGGATCAGGTGAAGGTTTCATGGAAGGTACGGGAAAGTGAGTCCTGCCGGGCTGAGAATATTAGGATTGAAGTGAGTAAAAAGGCGGATTTTTCAGATTGTATCTGGAAAAAGGATGGGGCAGAACTGAAAAGTATTGGACAGGAAATTGGGGTGCGTGTAGAGCCTTGTACACGCTACTACTGCCGGGTTACAGTGACTGGAGATAAGGGGGACCAGGCGTCTGGCATAGCTTTCTTCGAAAGAGGAAAGGGCAGGAAGCCATGGAACGGAAAGTTTATCAGTACGGCGAAAGAGGATAAGTTTCTTCCGGTGTTTGAGAAGAAATTTGAAATTAAGAGTAGTTCGGTAACAGAAAAGAATGAAAATGGCTTTGTGCCAGGGATTGCACAGGCGAGATTGTATATAACAGGTCTTGGTTTATACGAAGCATATATTAACGGAAAAAAAGCTGGTGATGATATTCTTGCGCCATTCTGCAACGATTATCGTGAGAAGATACAATATCAGACCTATGATGTGGCGGACTGCTTATGCTCTGGTCAGGATAATTCCATTTCCATCTACTGCGGCAATGGCTGGTACAAGGGCAGACTGGGTTACGATGGTGCATCCCAGTGCTATGGTACAAGATTTGCTGCAATTGCGGAGCTTCATATCTGGTATGAAGACGGAAGAGAAGATGTAATTGCAACAGACGAGACATGGAAATATCGCGGCAGTGATATTGAGATGAGTGATATTTATGACGGGGAAGTATTAAACCGTCAGTTGTGGAAGAATACGGAGAATCCATGGAAGCAGGCTGAATTAATTGAGCGGGATGAGGGAACTCTGATGGGAAATATTTCCCTAATTCCTTCCCACCTCACAGAACGTTACAGTCTTCCGGTTATTGTAAAGGAAAAACTTGCAGTTCAGGAAGTAATTCATACGCCTGCAGGAGAGACTGTTCTGGATATGGGACAGAACATGGTGGGATTTATGGAGTTTGAGTCTGCGCTTCCACAAGGCACAAAGGTTACTTTAGATTTTGGAGAAGTACTGCAGAATGGAAATTTCTATAACGATAATTACAGAACTGCAAAAGCAAGATTCGAATACATTTCAGATGGCAGAAAAGAAACGGTTCGCCTGCATTTTACTTTTTTGGGATTCCGTTATGTCCGTGTAAATGGGTGGCCAGGAGAGGTAGAACCATCAGCTTTCCGAGGCTGTGTTGTGTATTCTGATCTTGAAACAACCACATATTTTAATTCCTCATCTGCTCAGTTAAACCGCCTTGCGAAAAACTGTATGTGGGGACAAAAGTCCAATTTCCTGGATATGCCTACAGATTGTCCTCAGCGGGATGAAAGACTGGGATGGACTGGGGATGCGCAGGTTTTTGCGCCAACTGCCTGTTATAACATGGATACCAGGGCTTTTTATCATAAGTTTTTAAAGGATTTGCACATTGAGCAGAGAAAACAAAACGGAGCAATTCCAAATTTTATTCCAAATTTAGGCGGCCTTCCGGGCGGTTCCAGTGTGTGGGGAGATGTGGCAGCTTTTATGCCTATGGTTTTGTATCAGCATTATGGCGATAAGGATGAGCTGAGACGAAATTATTCTATGATGAAAGAATGGGTAGACTGGATTATCCGAAGCGAGGAGCAAAATGGAAATCACAACCTGTGGGACTTCGGTTTTCATTTTGGAGATTGGCTGGCACAGGATGGAATTAGTCCGCAGAGCATGAAGGGTGGCACGGATGATACCCTGGTTGCTTCTCTGTACTATTATGCTTCAACCGGAAAAGTGGCAAAGGCGGCTGAAATTCTGGGGTACAAGATGGAGGCAGAATATTATTACGAGAAAGCAGAGAAAATCCAGGGAGCAATTCTGGATGAGTTTTTTGCAGTAAATGGAAGACTTGCCGTGGATACGCAGACAGCATATCTCATGTGTCTGAATTTTGGCGTGTATCGTGATAAAAATAAACTGATTTCTGGACTAAAAGAAAGATTAAGAAAAGATTGTTATAAGATTAAAGGCGGATTTGTAGGCGCGACAATGCTTTGTCAGGTGCTGGCACAGAATGGACTTGAGGATGTGGCGAGCTACATTCTTTTCCAGGAAGGCTTCCCGGGATGGATGCACTGCGTAAATCTGGGAGCAACTACGATCTGGGAACGCTGGAATTCTATTTTGGATGACGGAACTATCAGTGGAACAGAAATGAATTCCCTGAATCATTATTCTTATGGTTCTGTTATGGAGTATGTGTACCGCTATATGGCTGGAATTCAGGAAACACAGGCTGGATTTGGAGCAGTTCATTTTGCGCCGCAGCTGAACAATAAACTGAGATTTGTGGAATACAGGTACGATTCCGTAAGTGGAAAATATACCTCTGCATGGTCGGTAAATGAGGACGGTTCGGTAACCGTTCGTTTTGAGGTACCCTTTGGCTGCCATGCAACTGCAGTACTGCCGTCAGTGGCGGAAACAGAAAAGAAAAATCTGCAGGAGGAGATAAAGCTGGAGCCTGGTGTTCATGAGTTCCGATACAGAACGAAGCGCGATTACAGAAAAGCGTACACCATGGATTCCCGTCTGGAGGAAATGCAGAATGATCCCCGGGCACTGGAAATTCTGGAAAGAAAAATGCCATTAGCATTGGCAAAAATACAGGGAAAAGATGCGGAGGACCTGAACCTGAGTTTGAACGAACTGCAATATATGTTTTTTCTGGGCTTTCATCCGGATATGGTACAGAGCGCTGCAGAGGAACTTTTACAGTTAGATGTAATTTATAAATAGGAGTATATTATGAAAGCATTTATTTTTGATTTGGATGGTGTTATTGTATTTACAGATAAGTTTCATTACCTGGCATGGAAAAAAATGGCAGATGAGATGGGGATTTATTTTGACGAGACGATTAATAACCGTCTCCGCGGTGTAAGCCGTGCAGAAAGCCTGGAAATTATTTTGGAGAGATATGAGGGACCAGCTCTTTCTCAGGAGAAAAAAGCAGAATTAATGGAAGGCAAAAACAATACTTACAAGGAACTTCTAGGTGGTATGACACCTGATGATGTGACAGATGAAGTAAGAAATACACTCGCTGAGCTGCATAACAGGGGCTATAAACTGGCACTTGGCTCTTCCAGTAAAAATGCGAAATTTATTCTGGAAAAGGTAGAGCTGCTGGGTGCATTTGATGCAATTTCTGATGGAACGAATATTACGAAGTCTAAGCCGGACCCGGAAGTATTTCTGAAAGCGGCAGAGTTTCTTGGCGAAAAGCCAGAGGAATGCTATGTTGTGGAAGATGCTTATGCAGGAATTGACGCGGCAAAAAGTGCAGGCATGCAGGCTGTGGGAATTGGAGATGCAGCTGGATATGGAGCTACGGATAAGAAAATCAAGAGCTTTGGAGAACTTTTGACATTGGAGGAATAAATGTCCGGTAAATTGCAGTTCTGAAAATAAAAAATTCCAGAGTACGGGCAACATTGGAGGAGTAGAATGGAAAGTGTAAAGAAATGGGATATATTTGAATTGACTTTTTGTGTAGAAAATATGTCAGAGCCTGTTCAGGCAGGAGCTTTGAAAGCGGCTTTCCACGGGGAAAAGGAAACTGTGGAAGTGGAAAGCTTTTATGATGGCGGCAACGTTTACAAGGTTCGTTTTATGCCGTCTTACGAAGGCCATTATACTTATAAAGTTGAAACTGGAAATTATCAGCTGAATAAGAAATCTGACAAATATGAGGGTGAATTTGAGGTAATTGCCGCAGACGGTGGAAATCATGGCCCTGTGCAGGTTAAAAACAGTAGATATCTGGCATATGCAGATGGCACTATTTATCACAGTGTTGGAACTACCTGTTACGCCTGGCTTTATCAGACAGAGGAACTGCAGCGCCAGACATTGGAAACTTTGAAGAACAGCTGTTTCAATAAAATACGTTTCTGCATATTTCCCAAATATTATGAGTTCAACGAGAATGAACCACAGTATTATCCTTTTGAAAGAGGAATAAGCAGAGGGCAGGATGAAGAAAAGGCTGCAGGGAAAATTCCAATTACTTTTCCGCAAACAAAAGAAGCGAAGGATATCAGAGACTTTAATTTTTATAAACCAAATTCTGCATATTTTAAAAAAGTGGACGACCAAATTGCTCAGCTCAGAGACCTTGGGATTGAAGCGGATATTATTCTTTTTCACCCTTATGACAAATGGGGATTTTCTACTATGGAGAAGGCTTGTAATGAGCAATATCTGCAATATATGGTGGCGAGATACAGTGCATATCACAACGTGTGGTGGTCTATGGCAAATGAATATGATCTGATGCCATTTACGAAAGAGGAATGGAATTATTATGGCAGACTGGTTCGCCAGAATGATGCATACGGACATTTATGTTCTATTCATAACTGTATGGGATTTTTTGACTATACAGAAGACTGGATTACTCATTGCAGTATGCAGAAAAATACAACTTACGAACATGTAGAAAAAACTGAACAGCATCTGGAAAAGTATAAAAAGCCAGTAGTATGGGATGAAATTGGCTATGAAGGAAATGTTGACCGTGGTTGGGGGAATATTTCCGGGCAGGAGCTGGTTAGGCGGTTCTGGGAGAGCGTATTGCGAGGCGGATGTGCCGGACATGGAGAGACATATATTCATCCAGAGGACATTCTCTGGTGGGCTAAGGGTGGAGTGCTTCATGGCGACAGCGAACCACGGCTTAAATTCCTGAAAAAAATCTGGGATGAAACACCGGGGGGATGCTTGAAGGCAATCAATGAGGAACCCTTTGACGAAGTAATCAGTATTCCGGTAGAGGAAAATAAAATCTGCAACTGGATGCAAACCACATGGTGCAGCTATGAACTTCATTATTTCGGAATCGGAAGACCTGCATACAGAATACTGGAACTGCCGGAGGATGCCTCTTATCAGGTTGAGGTTATTGATACCTGGAACATGACGATTACCGATACTGGTGTGCATAGTGGCTTTACGAAAGTCGAGCTTCCAGGACAAGAGTGGATGGCGATTAGGATTATAAAGAAATAGATTGGAAAAAATAATACTAACAGAATCAAAAAATGGCGGAGCATAAAGCGATATGCTGCCGCCATTTTTTTCCTTATACAGGTGTATTTTTTTCTTCATCCACGCCATCCAGCGTCAGCATGACCCGGCAGATAAAGGACTCTTTTGTGGCGGAAAAGTCCGCTGCGCCGTTGTATTTCTCGGCAATCTGGCGGATGAGACGGATGCCGTAGCCGTGGTAGCTGGGGTTGCTTTTGGTGGTTTTCAGGTCTGGATTATTTTCCAGTACATTGCCGGAAGTTACAAGCTGTTCCGCTGTGGGAATATCCTCAAGCATATCCTGCAATTCTTGGTCCAGTGTCTGGTAATCCTGCTTCTTCAAAAGAGTCTTCATAAGGAGCAGTTTTCCCTGGTATTCATGCCGGAAAAGACGGATCTGCTGGGATTTTTCTTCAAGTTCAAAAATATAATTGCGATAGCTGTTTTCGATTTCCTGCTGAAATAAAAGTCGCTGATTTTCTGCCTGATGCCGGGAAGATTCTCCGATGAGAAGGAAGATTAGAAGGGAGATAATTACCAGCAAAGTGTAGGTGATATTCAGGATAAACATAGAATTCATAATAGCACCAAGGTAGATATCCGCAATGTTTAATCCAAGGGCGCAGACCGTAATCAGACACAGAAAAAAGGGGTCTGTAATCTTTATAAGTAATCGCCCAAGCTTGATAAGAATCCAGGTCAGCAGTACGGACAAAACCAAAATACACAGGGCACGAATCACATAAATCATATTCCAGCCAGGAAGCAAGTCTGCTGGCCACAGATAACTAATGGTATAGGAAAGCGGGTGAAGCTGACCGCTTACCGGGATATAAAAAAGAGCCAGAATTACCAGATGGCTTAAGGTTGCTTTTGTCAGAAGACAGCCCATAAAAACTGCAAAAATAAGAAGCATTAACGGGCGGATATTGGGTGTACCTTCCTGTAAGGGAAAAACATCGTCTGGTCTTCGTATGGATCCACACGGTGCTTGCTCACCGGAATGTGGTCCCCGTTGTCCAACTGGATGTCTTGTCGGTTGATGGTAAAAATGTAGCGGTAATTTACCAGAAAACCTTTATGCACCCTAAGAAAACCATAGGGCAAAAGCTCCTTTTCCAAGGAAGAAAGCGTATAGGGAATGGAAATATTCTGTACCGGATTTGCGTAATGAATGTGCAGGATTTTGTTCTGACATTCCACATAACAAATGCTAAGCGGGTGGAGCGTGTAAATGGAATGTGCGCAATTCAGGGTAATCGTTTCCAGCAGATGGATGCGCATATCTGCCAGCAGTGCAGTGATAACTTCCGGTAATTCCGATTCACAGAAACGCTTGCGGATAAACCAAAAAGGATTTACCTTGAAGGTCTGGTATACAAGGCTTTCCACAGTGGAGACAAAAATAAGATAAGGCTTAATCTCGTATGCTTTTAAGGAAACAGCCAGATCAATTCCATTGGTTTCGGGCATATCAATATCCAGAAAAAGAATATCACAGGGCTGCTTTTTCTGAAAGGCATCTGTGAGTGCGGATGCAGATAAAAAGGTATGGATGTCTGTATCAATCTGATGTTTATGTAGTTCTTATTTAACCAGTTCTGCAAATTTGTCTGCAAATATCCGGTCGTCATCACAGATAAAAATATGCATGGATAAAATTCCTTCTTTCTGTTCGTAAATGCTGCATGCTGGGAATGCGTAAATGGATAACGATATTGTATAAAATTACTTATAAAAAGTCAAACGTATAAGATTACTTGTGCGTTTCCAGTTGCGCCTGAAAAAGACCAGTTGCGAAAATGGGTAGATTTCACAAAAAATATGTGATAATGTTCGTATTACCATAAAAAATAACCATAGAACAAAACCAAATGGAAAAAGCCTTAAGGGGGAGGCTGTTCTTAGTGAAGAAGCTTCTGCAGATGTGGAAAAGACACTGGATACTCTGGATCTTACAGATGCTTCCTGGAATCTGCTCATTCACAGCTATGGACCTGGAGAGGATGAAAATGATCCAAGTGTAAGCAAGATCACAGACGTTGATTTTGGCGAGCAGAAGCTTGGTAAGTGGAAAGATATTGCAGCTACAGAAGACCAGCTGAATGAGCTGGGCGTAACCGATATGCTTTATGTTTCCGGTGTTGGTGAGTATACGACAACCTTTACTTTACCAGAGGATTGGAGCGATACAACCGGAGCATACCTGGATGTAACTTATGGAAAGGATCAGATCGGTGAGATCACAATTAATGGAACTGCTCTGGATGCAAATAATGCAAGTGACAGAGTGGATCTTGGCGGATATCTTGTTTCTGGAGAAAACACACTGACCATTAAGCTTTCCACAACATTATATGCAAGAATGTACGCAGCAAACAGCGGTTATGAAGGACGCGATTTTGGTATGGTACCGGATTTATGCAGCCAGAGGATCCAGAGGCATTCTATGATGGTTTATTAAGCGTTACTTTGACACCTTATACACAGGTTACGATTCAGTAAAAAATAATAAAAATTGCACGGAAAAGAAGCAATAAATAAAAGAAGCTTCCGGGATCAGGCATGAATCTCGGAGGCTTCTTTTATTTGTGGAAGAATATTTCTCATATTGTGGAAAAATCCTTTCCAAATAATGTTGTGAATGGTATAACAAGAGTGGGAAAATTAAGAAAAAACGAAATGTTGGACTAAAATATAATTATATGGCTGATAAGAGGTAATCTACAATGGTAAAGGTTGACTTAATTACAGGTTTTCTTGGCTCAGGGAAAACTACATTTATAAAGAAATATGCATCCTGGCTGATGAAGCAGGGGCAGAATATTGGGATTCTGGAAAATGATTTCGGGGCAGTGAATGTGGATATGATGCTGCTTCATGATCTGGAAGGCGAGAATTGCGAGCTGGAAATGGTTTCCGGCGGATGTGACAAGGACTGCCACAGAAGAAGGTTTAAGACCAAGCTGATCGCAATGGGAATGTGCGGTTATGACCGGGTGCTGATCGAGCCGTCTGGAATTTTTGATGTGGATGAATTTTTTGATGCGCTTTATGAAGAACCGTTGGACAAATGGTATCAGATTGGAAATGTAATCACCATTCTTGACGCAAGGCTGGAGAAGAAGCTACAGCCACAGGCGGAATATCTGCTGGCATCTGAGGCAGCGGATGCCGGATGCATTGTTCTGAGTAAAAGCCAGGAGGCGTCCGCAGAGGAAATTACGGGAACGGTGGAGCATTTGAACCGGGCACTGGAGAGCGTGAAGTGCAAGCGGCGTTTTACAGAACAGGACGTGCTATGTAAAGATTGGGAGCAGTTTACGGATGAGGATTTCCAGAGGATTTTTCACAGTGGGTATGTGATGGAGGACTTTGAGAAGCAGTGCTTTGATGAGAAAGAGGGATTCCAGTCACTGTATTTTATGGAACTGAAAATTTCGGAGGAGAAGCTGGAAAAGGCGGCCCATGAGATCCTGGAAGATTCGAAGTGCGGGGATGTTTTTCGAATTAAGGGATTCGTGAAGCTGGCTGAGCAGGTGGATACTAGCTGTGATGAGGAGGCAAAGACGCCAGCTGGCGTTCCTGACCATGGAGCCCAGTGGCTGGAGCTCAACGCCACCCGCAAGGAATTTTCCCTGAGGCCAATTTCTGTAGGCCAGGAAGTGGTGATTGTGATCGGGGAGAATATGAACGAAGAACGGATACGGGGGTATCTGGAAAGGGAATAATTAGAGATTTGCGGCAGCGCAGAAGTGTTTGCTCTGCGGCAATCTTCCCCAAAATGTTATATCGGTTAATAAATTTGCTTTCCGTATTTCTTTATATCTTCCAGTAAATATTCGTTTCTTATGCTATCAAAATCGACAATAATTCTTCCAATACTGCGCGGTATATTTTGTCTGACTTCAGTTGCCGTAGCCATAGAAAAATTTGGGTAGAATCCTTGCAGAATAATGATATCACCTTAAAAATGTTCTAATAATACATATTCTCGACCTTAAAAATGTTTTGCTACAACATAAACTCAGCCTTAAAAGTGTTGACTCAAGCATGAGATGGTAATAAAATGAAAAGAGCAGGATATAATATTCATATGGATATTTAACACAATCAATGGGGAGGGAAATAGATGAAACGCTTTGCATTGGAAAAATTAAAAGAGTGGAAAACCAAACCAAACAGAAAACCTTTGATTATCCGGGGTGCCAGGCAAGTGGGAAAAACATGGCTGATGAAAGAGTTTGGAAGAACCTGTTTTGAGAATGTTGCTTATGTAAATTTTGATAGTAATACAAGAATGCAGCAAGTGTTTGAAGGGGAAATCAGCATAGAGAGAATTGTGCTGGCAATCAGTGCGGAAACAGGAATCTCTATTGATGCCCAAAATACACTGCTGATATTTGATGAAGTGCAGGAAGTTCCAAAGGCATTATCTTCCTTAAAATATTTTTGTGAGAATGCACCTGAATATGCAATCGTGGCAGCTGGTTCCCTTCTTGGTGTAGCACTGCACAAAGGAACGTCTTTCCCGGTTGGTAAAGTGGATTTTATGGATTTACATCCGTTAACATTTCAGGAATTTCTATGTGCTCTGGGAGAAGAACGTTTTGTAGAAATTCTGCAGGGACCAGATACCGATATGGTGACTATGTTCAAGTCCAAGTATATAGATCGGTTACGGGAGTACTATTATGTAGGAGGTATGCCGGAAGTAGTACAGACATATGCGGAAACCAAAGATTTTAACCGTGTCAGAGAGATACAGAAGAACCTTTTGAACTATTATCAGCAGGATTTTTCGAAACATGCTGAAATTTCTTTAGTTCCAAGGCTAAATCTGGTGTGGAATTCAATTCCTATGCAGCTTGCAAAGGAAAATAAAAAGTACATTTATGGACAGGTGCGGAAAGGTGCCAGAGCGAAAGACTTTGAGTTGGCAATACAATGGCTCTTGGATTGCGGACTTATTCATAAGGTACAGAGGGCAGGGAAAGCTGCACTTCCGCTGAAGGCATATCTGGATTTGGATGTTTTTAAAATGTATCTCCTGGATGTGGGGCTGTTGATGGCCATGACAGACATAAACGCGCAGGTAATTATTGATGGAAATCGTATCTTTACAGAATTTAAAGGTGCATTAACAGAACAGTATGTTTTACAACAACTGGTCGCACTGGATTGTATAGAGCCATACTATTATTCTACAGCAAATTCCAGTGGAGAAATTGACTTTCTCTTACAGGGAAGAACCTCTATTGTTCCATTGGAAGTAAAGGCAGAAGAAAATTTACGGGCAAAAAGTCTTAAAGCTTTTTGTGAAAAATATAAGCCGAAATACGCAGTAAGAACATCAATGTCGGATTATCGGAGACAGGAATGGATGACCAACATTCCTTTGTACAATATTGATAGAATTAGAGAATATTTGGAAAAATAATTCATGAAGGCAAGGTGAAAAGCGAGCTGGGATTTCGAAATCCTGGCTCGTTTTTTTGTGGTGAAAATAGAAAAAACTTTGGTAAAAATTCCCACAAATATATAAAGAAAAAAAAGAAACGAGCTGGCCGCTTGAGCAATAGCTGTACGGTTGTAAAACTCGTTTCTTTTTTTATATTATCAATATTTAATAAAATGTCAAGATGTTTTGAATGTTAAATTACCTTCCGTCCCTGCACATACTTTCCGACCAGATTCCGGTCATCGGACAGGTAGACCAGTCGCTCCAGTCGATCGCGGGTGGAGATTTCCTGGGGGTGGCGGATGTTGTGGTCGTCCAGGATCATAGCGTCGAATTCGTAGCCTTTCTCGAAGCTTCCTACTTTTCCGAAGAAGGAACCGCCGCCGATGGTGGCCATGTAAAAGGCCTCTTCCAGAGTGACAGGAGCCAGGTTCTGGTCCATTAATCTCCAGCGGAGCTTGGATACCTGGATGGTGTCGGCGATGGCGCGGAACATGGAGAGGGAGAAACCTCCAGCAACGTCAGTGCCAAGGCCTACGTGAAGGCCCATGTCCAGATAACGGCGGATTGGCGCGATGCCGGACGCAATGTCGGTATTGGATTCCGGACAGTGAGCAATGTAAACACCCTGATCCTTGATCATCTGAATTTCCTCGTCTGTGGAGTGGACGCAGTGCGCCATAATTGTGGGGCAGGAATTGCTGTTTGCGGACGCTGCTGTGTAATCAAGTTCGCTTTCTGCATTTTTCGTTCCGAACAGTCCAAACATGTCATAAGCGTCCCCATAAAATCGGCTGGTTGGGCAAAGCTCCTTCACCCATGCGATTTCCCCGAAATTCTCAGACAGGTGTGACTGCACAGGAACGTGATATTCTTTCTGAATTTTACCAAGTTCCGTCATCAGTTCGTCCGTACAGGATGGGGTAAAACGTGGAGTAAGAATGGGGTAAGTGTGGTCGTAACGTCTCTTAATATCTTCCAGCCACTGACGGGTATCCGCCGCAGATGCCTGCGCACTTTCCTCCTGAAGCTCCGGTGAGCCGTTGCGGTCCATATTTACTTTTCCAACCATAGTTGCCAGACCGCTTTCCTCCAGCATATCCATAAGAAGTTCGGTAGCCGGACGGTGCAGGGTGGCGAAAATGCAGGCTCTTGTGGTAAAGCTGTGCTTCAGATCATCTACAAAAATAGAGTAGGCTTTTTTCGCATAAGAAAGATCCGCATAACGTGCTTCCTGTGGGAAGGTAATGGTATTCAGCCAGTCCAGAAGTTCCAGATCCATTCCGGTTCCCCGGTAAGCGTACTGGGGAGCATGAAGATGCAAGTCTGTAAATCCCGGGATAATCAGGCGGTTGCCCAGATCTTCCACTGGAACATCCTTATATTCTTCTGGAAGCTGGGAAAAAACACCTGCGCAGATGCCGTTTTCACAGACCACATAGGAGTCCTCCATGAAAACCATTTCGCGCTGATTCTTGCTGTAACAGATCATACCTTTTAAAGCAAACAATTCTTTTTTCATATCAAACCATCCTTTCCGCGACAGAAGTGCCAAGCATAATGGGAAGAAGTTTTTGGCTGTGCAGTTTCAGTCAAAGCCAGACCAATAAAAAACCACCCGCAATATGTTACACCTGCACACCTCCTCGCATGCAGCTTATAGACAACTATTAGGGTAGTTGGTAGAAACGTCCAACCGGATTATGGACATATATAAGCGTTCGCTGTTTTGTTTTTATAACTTTATTGTACACAGAATTGCATGCCAAATCAAGAAAAATTTCACAAATGTTCGCCATATTTTCATACCATTGTCACAGAATTTGGTATATAATGAAGTAAAATTACGGAGGTGATTTTACGCTACGCAAACGGAGCGAAGCGGAGTTCGCGGTTCCCGTCACGGAAGCGATTTTACGCTACGCAAAAAAAGGAGATTGACATCATATGAGCTACAGCTTTAAAGGCCGTGTTAGATACAGTGAAATAGGAGAGAACGGATGCCTGACCCTGCCGGGGATTCAGGATTATTATCAGGATTGCTGCACATTCCAGTCTGAAAGCATTGGACAGGGAATGGAGGTTCTTGAGAATCGCCAGAGAGCCTGGGTACTTTCTTCCTGGCAGATCATAGTGGAACGCTATCCCAAGATGGGTGAATCCATCATTGCCACCACAGCCCCATATGGTTTCAAGGGCTTCCTGGGAATGCGTAACTTTACCCTGGAAACAGAAGATGGGGAGCGTTTATCCTGGGCGAACAGCATCTGGACAAATATTGACACCCAGACCGGGCTGCCGGCACGCCTTACAGATGAAGATACCAGAGGCTATGTGCTGGATGAGAAACTGGACATGGATTATGCTCCGCGCAAAATTGCATTGCCGGAGAACATGACTGCGGAAGAACCCTTTGCTATTCAGAAGCACCATCTGGACACCCATCATCATGTAAACAACTGCCAGTATATCCGCATGGCAGCAGATTATCTGCCGGAGGGCTTTGTGATCCGTCAGATGAGAGCGGAGTACAAGAAACAGGCACTGCTGGGAGATATTTTTTACCCGTCAGTGAAGCAGGAAACCGGGAAAGTTACCGTCGCCCTTTCCACAGAAGGCGGCGAACCCTACGCTGTGGTAGAATTTACAGAAGCCTGATTTCTATATATTGCCAATTGTATTGCCAGGCAGAGAAAAATTTTGCAGCCAGGCTGAAACATAATAGGAACAGACCGCTGGCTATTTTACAGCCAATAATGAAACAGTACCGGAAATATACAAAATACAAGTGGAAATACGTCTGTACAAGTGATATAGTATAGATAATAGTATACGTGCAAAGGAGGACACAACTATGCTGGAGAAATTAAAAGAAGAAGTTTACAAAGCAAATATGGATCTGCCGAAATATGGTCTGGTTACTTTTACCTGGGGAAATGTAAGCGGAATCGATCGTGAAAAGGGTCTTTTTGTAATAAAACCAAGTGGCGTAGATTATGATAAGCTGACACCAGAGGATATGGTAGTGGTGGATTTAGAGGGAAATAAAGTAGAAGGAAAATATAATCCATCTTCTGATACACCTACTCATGTAGTGCTTTACAATGCATTCCCGAAAATCGGCGGAATCGTACATACCCATTCTTCCTGGGCTACAAGCTGGGCACAGGCAGGACGCGCAATTCCTTGCTATGGAACTACCCATGCAGATTACATTTACGGAGAAGTTCCATGTGTCCGTAATCTGGATAAAAGCGAGATTGCAGAAGCATATGAGAGAAATACAGGTATCCTGATCGCAGATTATTTCAAGAAGAGAGACTATGAAGCTGTTCCCGCAGTTCTCTGCAAGAACCACGGACCTTTCACATGGGGAAAAGATGCTCATGAAGCTGTTCACAACGCAGTTGTACTGGAAGAGGTTGCCAAGATGGCTTCCCGCTGCGAGCTGATAAATCCAGATGTGAAACCGGCACCGCAGGAGCTTCAGGATAAGCATTATTACAGAAAACATGGCGAGAATGCTTATTACGGACAGGGAACCTTGGAAATCTAACATAGTTTGCAAATACGCTTCAACAAAACATCAACAGCCTTCCGACATCTTTCCGGAAGGCTGTTTCTCATAGAAAAATCATTCTTTTTCCAAAATACATTCTACAGGTTCTTCTTCGTAATCCTGAAAAACCTTCATCAGCAGCATAGAATTGCAGTATGCCAGAAAAGAAAATCCCAGCAAAATCATAAATACCTTTGCAAAATCAGAAAATCCAAAGCAGAAGAATAGATATACCGCCAAAATTCCCGCAAGCCCCAATGTAAATTTAGGATGGGTTATGGCAACGAAAAATGCGTTTTTCATGGACTGCGTCAGGGTGTTATCAAATCTTGCCATCAAAGGATAGCAGTACATAAAAGTCAGTGCAAGAACCACCAGAAGTGCAGTCATTACAAACATAAGTGCATTTCCCAGTACGGTATTCTGTTCGCCCCAGAAATGTGCATTAAAAAGAAACACAAGTGCCAGAACCAGCTGAATCAGAAACGCCGCAGCAGACTGGCGGAAATTTTCTTTGAATGCTTTGAAGTAGGTGGAGAAAATGTATCCGCCTTCTTTGCGTGCTTCTTTCAAGGTTACCGTATAAAGTGCCGTCAGAGCCGGGCCTATGGTAAAAATCGGCAGACATGTAATCAGAAAGATCACGTTCAGTCCGATAAATGCCGCCAGAGAATTCATAAACTGAAAAAATGGACTGTCGGGATTGAATTTCATAATGTTTTACCTCCAGAGTATTCAGATGTAAATAGCTCAACTGTTCAGCAATGTTACTTAATGACATTGTTTCATTTAGAGTTCTTACTCCCTCATATTATATAGAAAGAATTTTACGGTCTACAGTAAAAATCATATCTTGGGTACAGCAATAGTGATTTCTCATTTGTCTATGAATTAATTCTAAAATTTCCATAAACCATGTCAAATTTTCACCGTATTTTCCAATAAAAATTAGTGCTACCATGACAACAGCTAAAAGAGAGCTGTGAACGCAGAAGCAGCAGCTGGCTGCAACTTGCGGTAAACAGATCTTTAAAAAGAAGGAGGGAAAAAACAGATGGCGAAAGCTACATCCGCGGCAAAAACCGCAACACCAAAAGGTTCTAAGAAAAACAAGAAACTGACTCTTATGATCATACCTTTTGTAATTTTAGTATTTCTGTTTTCTTATTTCCCATTGCATGGCTGGATTTATGCATTCTACGATTACAAACCGCCGCTTCCACTTAGCAAATGCGAGTTTGTAGGACTGCAGTGGTTTAAGATGCTATTTGGAAATAAGACACAGGTTGCTCAGATGATCCAGGTTATGAAGAACACCTTTGCAATGAGCTTGCTGGGAATTGCAACTTCTATGCTCCCGCTGTTCTTCGCAATTTTATTAAATGAGATCAAGTGCAAATGGTTCAAAACAATGGTACAGACCCTGACAACCCTGCCGAACTTCATCAGCTGGGTTATGGTATATTCCGTTGCGTTCTGTCTGTTTTCCAACACTGGTATGGTAAACACCTTACTGCAGAACCTTGGCTGGATTTCCGAACCAATTAAATTCCTGGACAGTGATTCCCACACATGGCTGACAATGCTTCTGTGGAATACATGGAAAGGCCTTGGCTGGGGCGCGATCATGTATCTGGCATCTATCACAGGAATTGACCAGGAACAGTACGAAGCTGCAAGAGTGGATGGAGCAAACCGCTTCCAGCTCATGCTTCACATTACATTCCCGGCGCTGCTTCCAACCTACTTCGTAATGCTGATGCTTTCCGTAGCAAACTTCCTGAACAATGGTATGGACCAGTATTTCGTATTCCAGAACTCTTTCAACAAGGCTCATATCCAGGTGCTTGACCTGTACGTATATAACATCGGTATGACCGGATCAAGCCTTTCCCTTGCAACTGCGATCAGTATGCTGAAGAGTGTGGTAAGTGTGGTACTGCTGTTCGTTGTAAACTTTGTTTCCAAGAAGACCCGTGGAGAATCCATTATCTAAAAGGAAGGAGAAAGAGATGAAAGAAAAAGTTGTATTTAAAGAAAAGAAAAAACCTCTGTCTGCTTCCGATAAGGTTTTTAACGTATTTAACTATCTGCTGTTTGGCCTTTTGACACTGATCTGCCTGTATCCGTTTTATTATCTGATCATTAACACCATCAGTGCCAACGATTTAAGTGCCAACGGTCTGATTACCCTGATTCCAAAAGGAATCCATTTTGAAAATTACAAGCAGGTACTTCAGCTTTCCGGTCTTTCTACTGCGGCGCTGATCTCCGTGGCAAGAACCGTGCTGGGAACCGGACTTACCGTACTGGCAAGTGCGTTCCTTGGGTTCATGTTTACGCAGGAAAAAATGTGGGGAAGAAGCTTCTGGTATCGTGTAATTGTAATCACCATGTATTTTAACGCAGGTCTGATTCCAATGTTTATCACCATGAAAACCCTGCATTTGAACAACACCTTCTGGGTTTACATTCTTCCGGCAATTGTGCAGCCGTACAACATTATTCTGGTTAAAACCTATGTGGAATCCATTCCAAAGGCTTTACAGGAGGCTGCTGAGATTGACGGAGCCGGAACCTTTAAGATTTTCTACAAGATCATTCTTCCGGCTTGTACCCCGATCCTTGCAACCGTTGCTATTTTCGCGGCAGTTGCACAGTGGAACTCTTTCCAGGATACCCTGATCTACATTACCGATCAGAAGCTTTACTCTCTGCAGTATCTTCTGTACACCTACATCAACCAGGCAAGTTCCCTTGCAACAATGGTTAAGAACAGTACCGGCGGTGCACTGAATATGGCGGCCATTGCCACTCAGCAGACCCCGACCTCAATCCGTATGACCGTATCCGTAATCGTTGTACTTCCGATCCTGTTTATTTACCCATTATTCCAGAGATTCTTTGTCAAAGGTATTATGATCGGTTCTGTAAAAGGTTGATAAAAAATAAGTGACAAACTTATACATAGCAAGTAAAATGAAAACATCAATGGAGGATGGAAAACATGAAAAGAAAAGCAATCAGCGCATGCTTAGTGCAGCACTTATTGCCGGAACTCTGGCAGGCTGCGGTTCTGACAACAGTGATTCCACAGAAAGCACTGCCGTAGAAAGCACAACAGGCGACAGCACAGAAAGTGCGGACAGCAGTGATGGCGAGACCGAAGGAAACTCCAAATACAAGGACTTTATTACAGTTGATGTATTTGACAGCATGGCAAACTATCAGGGAATCCAGTCTGGCTGGTTTGCAAAAATCGTAAAAGACAAATTCAATATGGAACTGAATATTATTGCACAGAACGTAGCCGGCGGCGGTGATACTCTTTTCCAGACACGTTCTGCGGCAGGAGACCTTGGTGACCTGATTATTACAGGATGCGGAAATGGACGTCTTCAGAACCTGGTAACAGCTGGTCTGGTTATTGATATGACAGATTACCTGAAGGATGCTGAGAACGTTCACAGATATGACAGCGCAATTGAAACAACGAGTCAGCTTGTAGAAGAAGATGGAATCTGGGCAATTCCTTCTGAATCTTCCAGTAACTCCCCGACAACCTCTTCAGAAGGTCTTGAGCCAAACTATGGCGCTTATCTCAGATGGGATGCATACAAGGCAGCCGGATATCCGGAACTGAACACATTGGAGGATCTTCTTCCGGCACTTCAGAAAATGCAGGAAGCAGTACCTACAAGCGACAGCGGAAAACAGACTTATGCCATTTCCCTGTTCAAGGACTGGGATGGAAACCTGATGTCAAATGCAAAGCCGGAAGCAAGCCTTTATGGATATGATGAGATCGGTTTCGTGCTTGCAAAAGCAGACGGTTCTGATTATCAGAGCTTTATTGACAGTGATTCTGCATATGTAAGGTCTCTGAAATTCCTGTTTGAGGCAAATCAGATGGGACTTGTAGATCCGGAATCTACAACTCAGAATTATGACACTCTGTTTGCAAAATATCAGGACGGACAGATCTTGTTTTCCCCATATCCATGGCTCGGTCAGTCTGCGTACAATACAGATGCCAATAAAGCTGAGGGAAAAGGCTTCATGCTTGCTCCAATCGCAGATGAATGTATTTTCTCTTATGGATGTCAGGTCAACGGAAACGGTGGAAATGCTGGAATTATGATTGGAAGTAAAGCAGAGGATCCGCAGAGACTGGCAGATTTTATTGACTGGCTGTATTCTCCGGAGGGAATCATGGAATCCTGTGCACAGACAGCAAGTACTTGTGGGCCAGAAGGCCTTACCTGGGAAATGAAAGATGGTGAGCCGGTTATTACAGATTTTGGTAAACAGGCTCTTTATGGTGAGACTGTAAATGTTCCGGACGAATGGGGCGGTGGTACATGGAAAGATGGTGTTTCCGCATTGAATTACAAAGCAGTAAACCAGCTTGATGTGAATCCGGAAACTGGAATCTGTTATGATTATACAACCTGGAGTTCTGTTCTTGAAAATCAGGACAATACTCTCTACGCTGACTGGAAAACTCAGACGGGAGCAGAGACAACAATGGATTACCTTACAAGCCATGACCAGATTTTGGTGGCACCTGGAAGCGGATATGCAGTACCTGAGGAAGACTCTCAGATTAGTACGCTTCGCGGTCAGTGTAAGGCTTCTATCGTAGATTATTCCTGGAAGATGGTATTTGCGTCCAATGAAGATGAGTTTAATTCTCTTCTTGCAGAAATGCAGGATACTTTGGAAGGCCTGGATTATCAGACTGTACTGGATTATGACATGGAGTGCGCAAAGGCTCAGAACGATGCCCGCGTAGCTACTGTAAAACAGTATGAGGAAGAGCACGGAACTGATGCAGCTGCTGAAGAGACTGCAGACGGAAGTGCAGATGACAGTGCGGAAGCTGATACATCTGCAGGGATCGATACAGCAGCAGATAGTGCAGATACAGCTGAGGCTGAGGTTACTGAGGCTCCGGAAGAATAAAGATAATTGGAGCAGATTTGCAGTGCAAGGCAGTAGTTGAAATCAGAATGAAATAAATGCCGGATTTATAAACGAGGGCAGGGGGATCCGTAAAGGGGTTCTCCTGCTTTTGTTTATAATGGAGATTATTTAAATTTGGAAAACTAGAATTATGTAAACTAAATGCGGCATATTTGAAAAGGAGAAAAAATGTTTCAGGACAGCAGAATCAATAAAGTTTTATATGGCGGAGATTACAACCCGGAGCAGTGGCCGGAGGAAATCTGGGAAGAGGATATGCGGCTTTTTAAGCTGGCGGGAATTGATGAGGTAACCTTGAATGTATTTTCCTGGGCAGCTTTGCAGCCAAGTGAGGATACTTATAATTTTGAAAAACTGGATAAGATCATGGATCTGGTGGAGGCAAATGGGCTGAAGGTTTTCCTTGCCACCTCTACAGCGGCTCATCCGGCGTGGATGGCGAAACGCCACCCAGATATTTTGCGCACCGAGTTTAGCGGCATGAAGCGAAAATTTGGAAGCCGCCACAATTCCTGCCAGAACAGTCCAACCTATCAGAAGTATTCTGTTCTTCTGGCGAAAAAGCTGGCAGAGCGGTATGGAGAACGGGAGTGCGTGATTGGCTGGCACATCTGCAATGAGTATGGCGGAGAGTGCTACTGTGAAAACTGCGAAAAGCAGTTCCGGGTCTGGCTGAAGGAAAAATACGGCACCATTGAGGAAGTAAATAAAGCTTGGGATACCAGCTTTTGGGGACATACCTTCTATGACTGGGACGAAATTGTGCTGCCAAATATGCTGAGTGAACATTTTGAGCCAGACCGCACTACTTTTCAGGGGATTTCCCTGGACTACCGCCGTTTCAATTCAGAAGGGATGCTGAAATGTTACCAGGCAGAGGCTGCGGCAATCCGTTCTGTGGTTCCGGATGCCAAAATTACAACTAATCTCATGGGATTTTATAAGCCGCTGGATTATCAGATGTGGGCAAAATCCATGGATTTTATCTCATGGGACAATTATCCGGCAAATGAAGATCCTTACTCCAGAATTGCCATGAATCATGACCTGATGCGGGGAATCAAAGGGGGACAGCCTTTTGTGCTGATGGAACAGACGCCAAGTGTGACCAACTGGCTGGCGTATAATGCACTGAAGCGTCCTGGAGTTATGCGTCTGTGGAGCTATCAGGCAATGGCGCATGGGGCAGATGCGGTGCTGTTTTTCCAGATGAGACGTTCCATTGGTGCATGTGAAAAGTATCATGGTGCAGTGATTGACCATGTTGGGACAGAGAATACCAGAGTTTTCCGTGAAATTTCCCAGCTTGGAAAGGAACTGCAGCAGCTTGGGGATAAGACTCTGGGTGCCAGAAGCCGGGCAAAGGCAGCGATTCTGGTTGACTGGGACAACTGGTGGGCAATTGAGTACTCTGCCGGCCCGAGCCGTGATCTGAAATATCTGGACGAGGTTTTTCTATATTACAGGGCGCTGGAGGAACAGAATTATGCAGTGGACATTATTGGCGTGGAGGACGATCTGGAGCAGTATGAAGTAGTGACCGCACCTCTTCTTTATATGACAAAGGGAAATACGGATGAGAAGATCCGCCAGTTTGTGAAGAAGGGCGGCACGTTTATTACTTCTTATTTCAGCGGCATTGTGGATGAGCATGACCTGGTTATTACAGGGGGCTATCCGGGAAAGTTGCGTGATATTCTGGGAATCTGGGTGGAGGAGTCCGATGCCCTTCCCCGGGATAAGAGAAATCACTTTATGTATGGCGGTGTTTCCTGTGAGGCGTCTTTGCTGTGTGATCTGATGCATTTGGAGGGGGCCAGAGAGCTGGCTTCTTATGAAGAAGATTTTTACGCGGGCACGCCTGTGATTACGGAAAACAGCTTTGGGGCTGGAAAGGCGTATTATGTGGGAACCCGGTCTTCACAGGAATTTTACCGGATGTTTATGCGGGAGCGTATGGAAGAAAAAGGGATTTCTCCGGTTCTGGAGGCTCCGGAGGGAGTTGAGGCAACGGAGAGGTTTAAAGATGGAAAAGGCGTGATGTTTGTGCTGAACCATAATGATGAGGAGACTGTATTTGTGCTGAATGAGGCGCGGAAAGATCTGCTTACTGGGGAGCAGTATGAAGGCGGAACGGTGGTGACGCTGGAGGCAAAAGGGGTTATGTTGTTGGAAAATTGACGGTGGATTGCTGGACGTGCGTTTGCAATGTATATTCACCGCAGGTCGTCGCAACATTCCGCAGAGTGTCAATTTTCCCTTGATTTTTAATGAATTGGTATTAAGATAGGGTTAGAATTATGTTTGAAAAATCATTCAATATATAGGAGGCTGTACCAATGATTCATGAAAAAATAGAAATCCAGTTAAAGGACTCAGAATTTAAGGCAAATTTGTTCACTTATTTCCTGGATAATTCACCGGAGATTGATTTGGGGAGAAAGAGGCCGGTTGTTTTGATTTGTCCGGGAGGCGGATATGAGATGACTTCAGATCGTGAGGCGGAGGCGCTGGCTGTTAAGTTTATGGCTATGGGCTATCATGCGGCAATTCTGCGCTACAGCGTAGCTCCGGCACGGTTCCCGGAAGCACTTCTGCAGCTTGCCACAGCAGTTGCAATGCTTCGTGAAAATGCAGAAAAGTGGCATATTGATACAGGCAAGATCGTAGTTCAGGGATCTTCCGCAGGAGGACACTTGGCAGCAAGTCTTGGAGTGTTCTGGAACAAGCCATTTGTAGCGGAGGCTCTGGGAATGGATGCCGGGAAATTCCGTCCTAATGGACTGATGCTTAGCTATCCGGTTATCACTTCCGGGGAAAAGGCTCATCAGGGATCTTTTGAAAAAGTTCTTGGCGAGGACTATGTAGATGAAGAGAAGCGCAGATTTTTATCGCTGGAATATAGTGTCAGCAAGGATACACCGCCGACTTTCCTGTGGCATACCGCTCCGGATGACACCGTTCCGGTAGAGAATTCCCTGCTGTTTTTCCAGGCACTTCATGCACTGGATATTCCGGCAGAGCTGCATATTTATCCAGTAGGCGGTCACGGCCTTGGCCTTGCCACTGCAGAAACCGCCTGCCCCAACGGCTACGGTATCCAGCCCGAATGCGAAAGCTGGATCCAGCTGGCTGGGGATTGGATGAAGCATATGTTTGAAAATAAGTAAGGATAAGAAAAAGGGGAGCGCAGTTTGGGGCACTCCCTGTTCTGAAAAATATGAAATTCATTCAATATCCAGTTCCGGCGGTTCATCCATTGTATCGGAAACGTATTTTCCGTTCTTTTTGCGCTGCCGGACACATTCGGTAAGCAGATATTCAATCTGACCGTTTACGGAGCGGAAATCATCCTCAGCCCAGGCCGCAATCTGGTCATACAGCTTGGCAGACAGCCTGAGGGGAATCTGTTTCTTCGGTCTGGTATCTGCCATTAATAGAGACTTCCCGAATTGACTATCGGCTGAGCGTCATGATTGCCGCACAGCACTACCAGAAGGTTGGAAACCATGGCAGCCTTCCGCTCCTCGTCAAGCTCTACCACGTTATTTTCATTCAACCGTTCTAACGCCATTTCTACCATACCAACAGCACCGTCTACGATCATCTTTCTGGCATCAATAATAGCAGATGCCTGCTGTCTCTGCAGCATAACTGCAGCAATCTCAGGTGCATAAGCCAGATATGTAATACGTGCTTCGATAATCTCAAGACCTGCTTCTGCAACCTTCTGCTGGATCTCGTCACGGATACGCCCGGCTACGATTTCACTGGAACCGCGAAGGCTTCCCTCATCTGCAACTCCGTCTCCGGTAGTATCCACATTAGGAGCTACATCATAAGGATAAATTCTTACGATATTACGAAGTGCGCTGTCACACTGCAGGGAAAGATATTCCTTGTAGTTGTCAACATTGAAAACGGCTTTCGCTGTATCGGTCACACGCCACATAACCGCAATTCCGATTTCCACCGGGTTACCAAGACAATCATTGATTTTCTGACGGTTGTTGTTAAGAGTCATAATCTTCAGGGAAATCTTCTTGTTTACGTAAGAGCTGCTTGCAGAAGCAGTGGTTCCTGCTGCTGCGAGAGTCAGAACTGACTTGGCAGTGTTTCCTCCGTCTACATCTCCACTTTGATTCAGCTTGGTCTTCGCTGCCGGGTTCACTGCTGTACAGAACGGATTTACCCAGTAGAAACCATCGTTCTTCAGAGTTCCCACATACTTACCAAACAAAGTAAGTACCAGAGCTTCCTGTGGCTTCAGCACTTTTAATCCGCAAAAGGGAATCCATCCCAGGGATAGCCAAATAATTCCAATGACCACCAATGGAATCCAGTAAAACATGGCACCGATTGTAGTAAAGGCAGCAGCTGCTACGTAAAGCAGAATAAACAATACCATCATACCCATACCATTTTTCTTGTTATCCAAAACTTTTTCCTGCATAATAAGCCTCCTGACCGGGATAACGATTATAACAGATATCCCTGAATGTATGTGACAGCTATGATACGGAATAGCTGTCTTATATTGCCTTTGGATATTGATATGATATCATTTAGATATCATAATGTCAACTATAAATGTTTTGGAAGCAGTTATTTGGTTAAATTTGGGAATACAGAGATTTGTGATATCAGGAAAAATATAATAAATTTGAGGATGTACAGAAGAAGATATGTTAATATAAACGCAGGCTCCACCATATACGAGTGGATAGGACTGAAAAAGGGGATGACAGTTTATGAAAGCAGTGATTGCAATTGATTCATTTAAAGGAAGTATGGATTCTATAGAGGCGGGAGAGGCAGCAGAGAAAGGGATTCGGAGAGTGTTTACGGATGCGGAAGCAATCGTGTATCCGTTAGCAGATGGTGGCGAGGGAACGGTACAGGCTTTGGCGAAAGGGCTTGGCGGCAAACTGGAAAAAGTAAAGGTGACAGGACCGTTGGGAGAGCCTGTAATTTGTGAGTATGGAATTGTGGAGGAGAAAACTGCAATTATAGAAATGGCAGGAGCAGCTGGGATTACTCTGGTTCAACCGAAACTTCGCAATCCGCTGAACACCACAACCTACGGCGTTGGTGAAGTGATAAAAGACGCAATAGGAAAAGGCTGCCGTCATTTTATTATCGGAATTGGCGGAAGTGCAACCAACGATGGCGGAATCGGAATGCTTCAGGCATTAGGTGCAGAATTTTTGGATGAAGGTGGAAAACAGGTACCGTTTGGAGCTCGAGGTGTGGAAAAACTGGCGTCAATCAACTGTGAGCATATATTATTTGAATTGAAAGAATGTGACTTCCGAATTGCCTGTGATGTAGATAATCCCTTATGCGGCGAAAATGGCTGCAGCCACATCTTTGGTCCGCAAAAAGGTGCAACTCCAAGGATGGCAGAGCAGATGGATCAGTGGATGAGGAAATATGCAAAACTGACAGAAGAATATTTCCAAATGGCTGGTACCAGGCAGAACTACGATTCCAATTACCCTGGCTGTGGTGCCGCTGGCGGTCTTGGGTTTGCATTCCGCGCATTTCTTCGTGGAAAGCTTGAACCCGGAATTAATATTGTTTTGGAAGAAATCGGAATCGAAACAGCAATAAAAGATGCCGACATTGTGATTACAGGCGAAGGCTGTCTTGACGGACAGACTGTCATGGGTAAAGCTCCTATCGGCATTGCCCGACTTGCCAAAAAGTACGGCAAGCCCGTCATCGCCTTCTCTGGCGCAGTCACTGAGGATGCCGCTGCATGCAACCAAGCCGGAATAGACGCCTTTTTTCCCATACTGCGTCAGGTAACCACATTGGAAGCCGCCATGTCCCCTGCCACTGCAATAAGGAACATGACAGCTGCCGTGGAGCAGACCTTTCGTTTGCTGAAAATGTCTTTTATTTATGGAAAAGAATTTAAAATGTATTCCGTTTCCCCTCTTGACTTCTCCCACAAACAAGAGTAATATGAACTACAACGCAATGGCGCGTTAGCAAGATAACGCCGCCATTGCATTTTTTTTACCCTGAAACAAGAAAAAGGGGCGAAAAACCTCATGTTATATGATTAATAAAAAGCTATTAAGAGGAGGAAACAAACATGAAGAAGAACTATTTATGGAGAAAAATGACAAGTGGTCTTATGGCAGCTGCGGTTACAGTAACTGCAATGCCGGGACTTGGACTTACAATGGTACAGGCAGAAGAAAAGAAAACATTAAAAGTAGCTATGGAGTGCAGCTATGCTCCATACAACTGGACTCAGCCAGATGATTCCAACGGAGCAGTTCCCATTTCAGGAAGCTCTGACTACGCATATGGTTATGACGTCATGATGGCAAAACATATCTGCGACGAGCTGGGCTATGACCTGGAAATCGTAAAGCTGGACTGGGATTCCCTGGTACCTGCTGTACAGTCCGGAAAAGTTGACTGTGTTATTGCAGGACAGTCAATTACATCTGAGCGTCAGCAGATGGTAGATTTCACAGAGCCATATTACTATGCGTCCATTATCACATTGGTAAAAAGTGATGGAGATTACGCTGATGCAGCAAGCGTAGCAGACTTAAAAGGAGTAACCTGTACTTCCCAACAGAACACCATCTGGTATGATTCCTGCCTGCCGCAGATTGAAGATGCAAATATCCTTCCTGCACAGGAAAGTGCACCGGCTATGCTGGTGGCTTTGGAATCCGGCAAATGTGATGCCGTTGTAACCGATATGCCAACCGGAATGGCAGCATGTGTAGCTTATCCGGATTTTAAACTTCTTGACTTCTCAGGCACAGACGGAGATTTCGATGTATCTGATGAGGACATCAACATCGGTATTTCCGTACAGAAAGGCAATACTGAGCTTTTGGATGCGTTAAACAGTGTTCTGGACAAAATGACAGAGGATGATTATACCAAGATGATGGATGAGGCAATTTCCGTACAGCCGCTGTCAGAATAATGTAGCAAGGAGGAGAAAAAATTATGCTTCCTGAAAGCTTCTGGGGACGGATCCAGTATCTGCTCCAGCAATACGGCACCTCATTTTTGTCAGGAGCCGGAAATACAATGATCATAGCAATTGTAGGCACCTTTTTAGGGTGCCTCATTGGCTTTATAGTTGGAATTATTCAGACAATTCCAGTAGATCAGAGAGATTCCACAGTAAAGAAAACACTGGTTGGAATTCTGAAATTCATCATGGCCTGCTACGTGGAATTTTTCCGCGGAACTCCTATGATGGTACAGGCAATGTTCATTTATTATGGAAGTGCTTACCTGTTCAATATTAACATGTCCATGTGGTTTGCTGCATTTTTCGTAGTTTCTATTAACACAGGAGCCTATATGGCAGAAACCGTTCGGGGAGGAATCCTTTCCGTTGACGAAGGCCAGACTGAGGGTGCCAAAGCCATTGGAATGACTCACGTGCAGACTATGATAAACGTAATTCTTCCACAGGCACTGCGAAACATTATGCCTCAGATTGGCAACAACCTGATCATTAATATTAAGGACACCTGTGTACTTTCCATCATCGGAATTGTAGAGCTTTTTTACACCACAAAAGGCGTTGCAGGTGCATATTATACCTACTTCGAGGCATTTACAATCGCCATGGTAATGTACTTTATCCTGACCTTTGTCTGCTCCAGACTGCTTCGTCTTCTGGAACATAAAATGGAAGGACCGCAGAACTATGATTTGGCGACAACGGATACACTGACGCACACAAGTGGTCTGTATTCTTATCCGAAAAAGAAGGAGGAGAAATGATCATGAGTGAAAAAATTCTTGAAGTAAAGCATCTGGGAAAAGCCTTTGGAAGTAATCAGGTTCTGCGCGACATCGACTTCTCTGTAAGCGCTGGTGATGTAACCTGTATTATCGGACCCTCCGGTTCCGGTAAATCCACTTTGCTTCGCTGCCTGAATATGTTGGAAACACCCTCCAGCGGTGAGATAAACTATCATGGAACAGACATTACCAGTAAAAATGTAAATGTCCCTGAGTATCGTTCCAAGGTAGGAATGGTTTTCCAGAACTTTAACCTGTTTAACAATATGACTGCCTTGAAAAACTGTACCATCGGTCAGGAAAAGGTCCTGAAAAAAAGTAAAGAAGAGGCTGAGAAAAAAGCACTGTATTATTTGGAAAAGGTTGGAATGGCACCATATATTAATGCTAAGCCGAAACAGCTTTCCGGCGGTCAGAAGCAGCGTGTGGCAATTGCAAGAGCACTTGCTATGGAACCGGAAATCCTGCTCTTTGATGAGCCCACATCTGCACTGGATCCACAGATGGTAGGTGAGGTTCTGGAGGTTATGCGAGACCTGGCACACGAAGGACTTACCATGATCATTGTAACCCATGAAATGGCATTTGCCCGGGACGTTTCCAAAAGAGTGATTTTTATGGCGAACGGGATCATCGTAGAAGACCGCCCACCAAAAGAGCTTTTTGAAAATCCGAAGGATCAGTTGACAAAGGAATTCCTAAGCCGATTTAGAAATGCTTAGATTTACATGTACGGTTATTTTATAGAAAATGCAGCGAATCATAGAAGCAGAGCGCAAGGGAAGAGATGCGCCAGTCGATTTTCTGCATTTTTTATATTGACTTCAATAAGTTGGTGTTCACAGTGAAGGCAAATGTGTGCTATACTGAAAAAAGACTAAAAGACTGCCTGGCAAAGGCATTTCAGTATATTGAGTAAGGAGAATTCATGATCGAAATAGGAAAAAAACAGAAGCTTATTGTAGTGAAGACCGTAGATTTTGGTGTTTATCTGGCTGAGAATAAAAATGCGGGACAGGAAGAGCGAGTGCTTCTTCCCGGGAAACAGATTCCGGAAGGAACGAAAGAAGGCGATACACTGGAAGTATTTATTTATAAAGATTCCAGAGACCGTCTTATTGCAACTACGAAGGAACCTCTTTTGCAGGTGGGACAGACTGCAGTTTTGAAAGTACTTCAGGTAACCAGGATTGGTGCATTCCTTGACTGGGGGCTTGAGAAGGATCTTCTTCTTCCCTATCACGAGCAGACCAGCCGTGTAAGAGAGGGACAGGAATGTCTGGTGGCACTTTATGTAGACAAAAGCAGCAGGCTTTGTGCCACTATGAAGGTATATCACTATCTTTCCACCAGAACTCCGTATGTAGTAGGAGACTCTGTAAAGGGGCGTGTATATGAGATCAGTGACCGCTTCGGGGTATTTGTAGCGGTTGATGATAAATATTCTGCGTTAATTCCGGCAAGAGAAGCCAATGGGAAATACCGCCCGGGAGAAATCCTTGACCTTCGCGTTTCCGAAGTAAAAGAAGACGGCAAGATGAATGTTACCGATCGTCAGAAAGCATATCTCCAGATTAACGAAGATGCAGAGAGTGTACTGAGTGTAATTGAAGAATTTGCAGGTGTTCTTCCGTTTGACGACAAGGCTTCACCGGATGTGATCAAGAGAGAGTTTGGCCTGAGTAAGAATGCATTTAAGCGTGCAGTTGGTCACCTTCTGAAAGAAGGAAAGATTGAAATCAGAGACAGACGTATCTATAAGAAAGAATACTAAAAGAGAAAAATATTAAAAATCGCATACCTTATTCTGGCTGTTAAATCGCGGAGTGGGGTATGCAATTTTTTCCTATTTTGTTTTTAACAAAAGGAGATAACAAATGGCATTTACGCACCTTCACGTCCATACAGAATACAGTCTGCTGGACGGTTCCAACAAAATAAAAGAATACGTTGCCCGTGTGAAAGAGCTTGGGATGGACAGTGCCGCCATTACTGATCATGGCGTTATGTACGGAATCATCGATTTTTACCGTGCTGCCCGTGCCGCAGGAATTAATCCGATTCTGGGCTGCGAGGTTTACGTTGCTCCGGGCTCCCGCTTTGACAGGGAAATTGGCAGCGGCGACGACCGCTATTATCATCTGGTACTTCTGGCAGAGAATAACAAGGGCTACCAGAATCTTATGAAAATTGTGTCAAAGAGCTTTAAAGAAGGCTTTTATTATAAGCCGCGTGTAGACCTGGAGCTTCTTCAGGAATACCATGAAGGACTGATTGCATTAAGCGCCTGCCTCGCTGGTGAAGTAGCTCGTTTTATTAACAGAGGTCTTTATGAGGATGCTAAGAAGGCCGCACTTCGTTACCAGGACATCTTTGGTAAGGGGAACTTTTTCCTGGAGCTTCAGGATCACGGCATCCCGGAACAGCAGAATGTAAACCAGCAGCTGCTTCGCATGCATCAGGAAACAGGAATCGATCTGGTTGCCACCAACGATATCCACTATACCTATGCAGAGGATGCAGATCCTCATGATATTCTTCTCTGTCTGCAGACAGGAAAGAAATTGTCTGACACTGACCGTATGCGTTATGAAGGCGGACAATATTATGTGAAATCAGAAGAAGAGATGGCAGCTCTTTTTCCATATGCACTGGAAGCACTGGAGAATACTCATAAGATCGCACAGCGATGCCATGTGGAAATTGAATTTGGTGTTACCAAGCTGCCGCGCTTTGACGTGCCAGATGGTTATACTTCCTGGGAATACCTGAACAAGCTCTGTTTCGAAGGCCTGGATAGACTTTACAATCCGGTTACCCCAAAACTTCGGGAACGTCTGGAGTACGAGCTTTCCACCATTCAAAATATGGGATACGTAGATTATTTCCTGATTGTATGGGATTTCATCCATTATGCAAGGCAGAACGGGATCGAGGTAGGACCGGGACGAGGCTCTGCTGCAGGGAGTATTGTAGCGTACACATTGGGAATCACTTTGCTGGATCCCATCAAATATGACCTTCTGTTTGAGCGTTTCCTGAATCCGGAACGTGTATCTATGCCTGATATTGATGTGGATTTCGGATTTGAGCGAAGACAGGAAGTAATCGATTACGTTGTGCGCAAATACGGCAAAGACTGTGTGGTTCAGATTGTTACCTTCGGTACCCTGGCAGCCCGGGGAGTTATCCGTGATGTGGGACGTGTCCTTGATATGCCATATGCACAGGTAGATACCATTGCCAAAATGGTCCCAACTAAGATTCCGGGTGTGAAAGTAGTCACTATTAACAAGGCTATGGAAGTAAATCCGGAGATGAAAAAGGCATACGACGAGCAGCCGGATATTCATCATCTCATTGATATGGCAAAACGTCTTGAGGGACTTCCAAGACACACCTCCATGCATGCAGCAGGAGTTGTAATCAGCCAGAAGGATGTTTCCGAGTATGTTCCTCTTTCCCGTGCCCAGGACGGAACTATCGTGACCCAGTTTACAATGACCACTCTGGAAGAGCTTGGTCTTCTGAAGATGGACTTTTTGGGGCTTCGTACCCTGACTGTTATTAACAACGCAGTAAAAAATGTTAAGAAAAATTACGGCATATCTCTGGATATGCAAAAAATAGATTACAATGACCAGAAAGTACTGGACTCTCTGGGAACCGGACGCACAGATGGCGTGTTCCAGCTGGAGAGTGGGGGAATGAAAGGGTTCATGAAGGAACTAAAGCCCCATAGCCTGGAGGATGTAATCGCCGGAATTTCCCTGTACCGTCCGGGTCCTATGGATTTTATTCCTCAATACATCAGAGGAAAGAACCGACCGGATACAATCCATTATGATTGTCCGCAATTGGAGCCGATTCTGAAGGCGACCCATGGCTGTATCGTTTATCAGGAGCAGGTAATGCAGATCGTGCAGAGCCTTGGCGGCTTTACCCTGGGGCGAAGCGATCTTTTGCGCCGTGCCATGTCCAAGAAGAAACTGGATGTCATGGAAAAAGAGCGTCAGGCATTTGTTTACGGAAATGAAGAAGAGGGAGTTCCCGGCTGCATTAAAAACGGAATTGATGAAAAAGTGGCTAACAAAATTTATGACGAGATGATTGATTTCGCCCAGTACGCTTTTAACAAATCTCATGCGGCGGCATATGCGTATGTAACCTATCAGACTGCTTTCCTGAAATATTATTATCCGGTAGAATATATGGCAGCTCTGATGACCTCTGTTATTGACGTTCCAACCAAGGTTGCGGAATATATTCAGGTTTGCCGTCAGATGGGCATCCCGATTCTGCCGCCAGATATTAACAGTGGAGAATATGGATTTTCCGTATCAGACGGTTCTATCCGTTACGCTCTTTCCGCAATCAAAAGCGTGGGCCGCCCGGTAATTGATGCCATTGTTGCAGAGCGAAAGGAACATGGAGAGTATCTTTCTCTGAAAAATTTTATTGAGCGCAATATAGAGGCAGTTAATAAACGTGCTCTTGAGAACTTTATCAAGGCCGGAGCACTGGACTGCCTGGAAGGAAACCGCCACCAGAAAATGATTGTTTTCGGTCAGATCGTAGATGACATTTCCCGTAACAAAAAGCAGTCCATGGCAGGCCAGCTCAGCCTGTTTGACATTGCAAGCGAAGAGGACAAAAAAGAGTTTGAGATCCGCATGCCAAATGTGGAAGAGTACGATAAAGAAACCATTCTTGCCTACGAGAAAGAGGTTCTTGGAATTTACTTAAGCGGTCATCCTCTGGAGCGTTACCGCAATATGATGGAGAAAATGATCTCCGCCAGAACCATAGATTTCCAGCCGACAGACGAGGATGAAGAAGATGAAAATCATGTGAGAGACAACCAGAAGGTTATCATCGGCGGCATGATCGTGGAGAAAAACATCAAGTACACCAAGACCAATAAAGTCATGGCATTTCTTACGGTAGAAGATCTGCTTGGAACTGTAGAGGTTATGGTTTTTCCAAGAGACTATGAGAAATGGCAGAACATGATCAATGAGGATGCACGTGTTTTTATTCAGGGGCGTGTATCAGCAGAGGAAGATAAAGCCAGCAAGCTGATTCTCGAAAAAGTCCGCGCTTTTTCCGATATTCCAAAAGAACTGTGGATCCAGTTTGAGAGCAAGGCAGACTACAGCCAGAAGGAAAAAGAACTGTTGGAGGATCTGCGAAAGTCCCAGGGAACGGACAGTGTTATTGTCTATTTAAAAGACGTAAAAGCGATGAAAAAACTGTCCGCAGCATACCATGTGAATGTGCAGGATGACTGGCTTGCCCAGATGTGTAAAAAATATGGAAATAACAATGTTAAAGTTGTTGAAAGAGTCTTGAAAAACCTTTGAAAATGCTATAAACTTAATGCTGAATATGTGTATAGAAAAATGAGGGCGTTTCCAATGAAAATGGAGACACAGCTCACGACGATTCATAAGATGGAGGAGATTATTATGGCAGAAAACAAGATTAAGACCATTGGTGTCCTTACCAGCGGCGGTGACGCTCCTGGAATGAATGCTGCAATTCGTGCAGTTGTAAGACGTGGACTTTCCAACGGACTTAAAGTAAAAGGTATCCAGAAAGGTTATAATGGCCTTTTAAGTGAAGAAATCATCGATATGTCAGCAAGAGATGTATCTGACACAATCGAGCGCGGCGGTACAATTCTTTACACTGCAAGATGTGCGGAATTCCGTACACCGGAAGGACAGCAGCGTGGTGCAGAAATCTGCCGTAAGCATGGTATTGACGGACTTGTAGTAATTGGTGGAGACGGTTCCTTTGCCGGAGCTCAGAAGCTTGCAAATCTTGGAATCAATACAATTGGTATTCCAGGAACCATCGACCTTGATATTGCATGTACAGAGTATACTATTGGTTTTGATACCGCTGTTAACACTGCTATGGAAGCAATTGATAAGGTTCGTGATACATCTACTTCTCATGAGAGATGCAGTATCATCGAGGTTATGGGACGTGGCGCCGGATGGCTTGCACTGTGGTGCGGTATTGCCAACGGAGCTGAGGATGTTCTTATTCCTGAGAAATATGACTATGATGAGCAGAAGCTGATCAATAACATTATTGAAAGCCGTAAGATGGGTAAGAAGCATCATATTATTATCAATGCAGAAGGTATTGGCCATTCACAGGCTATGGCAATGCGTATCGAGGCTGCTACAGGAATTGAGACACGTGCGACAATTCTTGGTCACATGCAGCGTGGTGGAAGCCCGACCTGTAAAGACCGTGTATATGCATCTATGATGGGTGCTATGGCAGTAGACCTTCTTCTTGAGGGCAAGAAGAGCCGTGTCGTTGGTTATCGTCATGGCGATTTCGTTGATTTTGATATTAACGAAGCTCTTGCAATGGAGAAGAGCGTAACTCCATATATGTGGGAAGTTTGTGAGTCCCTTTCTCATAACTATAAGAAATAATAAAGGAATTTTATGTTTATTCAAAATCTGCAATATAAATTGCATAAACTGAATACAGCACAAATAATTACCCTCAGCTTTGCGGGGGTAATTTTTGTAGGCGGATTAATTTTGTGGCTGCCATTGTGTACAGCACCGGGACAAACCACATCATTTTCAGATGCCATGTTTACAGCAACTACATGCGTATGTGTTACCGGTTTGGTAACTGTAGTCACAGCTACCCACTGGAGCTTAATCGGCAAGCTGGTAATCTTGCTGCTGATACAGATTGGCGGAATTGGTTTGATTGCGCTGGCAAGTGTGATTTTCATTTATTTAAATAAGAAAATTAGCATGAAAAACCGTCGAATGATCCAGGAATCCTATAATCTGGAGCAGATGTCAGGTCTTGTAAAGGTTGTACGGAAAGTTGTACTGTGTGTGTTTGCAGCAGAAGGAATCGGAGCAATTAGCTATGGGATTTATTTTATTCCCAGAGTTGGTTTGGTGAAGGGCGCCGGTCAGGCTGTATTTACTGCGGTTTCTGCATTCTGTAATGCAGGAATTGATCTGTTGGGAGATAATAGTCTGGCTGATTATGTGACGAATCCGTTGCTGAATTTTACTACCATCAGTTTGATCATTGCCTCCGGGCTTGGTTTTACAGTGTGGTGGGATTTGGGAAAACGTTTTAAGCTGATTTTTCAGAAAAAGCTTTCCTTTGGCAGATTCTACAGAACACTTCATTTACAGAGCAAGATCGTGCTTGTGACCACCGGCATTTTATTGGTGGGAGGAACCTTCCTGATTTTTCTGTTTGAATATGACAATCCGGCTTCAATAGGAAAACTCACATTGGGACAAAAACTGATGGCTTCGCTGTTCCAGGCTGTAACAACCAGAACCGCAGGATTTTTTACAGTTGATCAGGCTGCGTTTACCAATGGAACTGCAATGCTTTGTCTGTTTCTTATGCTGATTGGAGGTTCTCCGATGGGAACAGCAGGTGGTATAAAGACGACAACTCTTGCAGTTCTGGTGCTGAGCATTATCACGAACCTTCGCGGAAAGAAGGATGTGGAGGTCTGTGGTCGCAAAATTCGAAGCAGCTATGTCCGTTCAGCACTTGTGGTCGCAGGAATGGCAGTGAGTGTTTTGTTTGTTTCCCTGTTGGCATTTTTTGCAGTAATGCCTGATGCCCCGTTTATTGATGTACTTTATGAACTGACATCAGCAGTGGGAACGGTAGGACTTTCCAGAGGTTTGACTTCTGTATTGAATACACCAGCCAAGTGGATTGTGATTTTTACCATGTACATTGGAAGAATCGGTCCGCTGACATTAGGTGCAGCTGTTGTATCTCGTGCACAGAAGAAATCTGAGAAGGTACATCTGGCAGAAGAAAATATTATGATTGGATAACCAGAAAATAAAATCATTAAAAAGCATTTATACTATGAAAACATGAGGGCAGACCATGAAAGCAAAATCTTTTGCAGTAATCGGATTAGGGCAGTTTGGAATGACACTTGCCAGAGAACTGGCGAATGCAGATTATGATGTGCTGGCAATCGATGATAAGGATGAAAATATTCAGGAGATTGCGGAGACTGTTACCTATGCGGTACGGGCAGATGTGCGTGAACCAGATATACTGAAGTCTCTTGGAGTACAGAATGTGGATGTGGCAATTGTTGCTGTTGCAGAAAATATGGAAGCCAGTATTACTGCAACAATGCAGGCTAAGGATTTAGGCGTTCCCTGTGTTGTTTCCAAGGCTATGAATACGCTTCATGGACGTATTCTGGAAAAAATCGGGGCCGATCAGGTGATTTATCCGGAGCGTTCCATGGGACTTCGAGTAGCACGAAATCTGACCTCCAATGGTTTTGAAGATATTTTTGAGTTATCATCAGAGTTCAGTATGGCTGAATTCCGTATACCGGCGGATTGGGCAGGGAAAAGTCTGGCGGAGCTGAAAATCCGGGAGAAATATAAAATCAATGTAGTGGCTGTGAAGCTTGGCGACGAAGTGAATGTAAACATAGATCCCGCAGAGAAACTGAAAGAAGGATGTGTTTTGGTTGCAGCCGGAAAAAATCAGGATCTGAACCGGGTGAAACGTACCATATGATTTAAATAAAACTAACAACCGGGTATGATGAAAATTAAGATAAATCAATAGGTTTGGTATTTAAGGCTCATTGTACCAGCATCAGAGGATAATTTATGATAACCAGTGCGAGCAATACACAGGTAAAAAACATTATACAGCTGAATCAGAAAGCAAAAGCCCGCAGAGAGCAGGGGTTATTTGTAGCAGAAGGACGGAAAATGTTCGGGGAGGCTCCCAGGGATTGGATTTCTAAAGTCTATGTAACGGAATCCCTGACTTCGGATAGTTCATTAATGGAGCAGATAAGCATGCTGCCTGAGGGAAAAGCAGAGATTGTAGCAGATAATGTTTTTCGTCAGATGTGTGATACCAAAACCCCGCAGGGAATTCTTACTGTGCTGAGAAAGCCTGTTTGGACAATACAGGATATCCTGAGGGGAGACTCTCCTCTTATTATGATCCTGGAGGATCTGCAGGATCCGGGAAATGCGGGGACTATTTTCAGAACCGGAGAAGGAGCCGGAGTATCCGGAGTTTTTCTCACAAAGACATGTGTGGATATCACAAATCCAAAAGTCATTCGTTCCACTATGGGATCTGTTTACAGAATGCCTTTTCTATATGTGGAGGATGTGGTATCATTAAAAGCAGAACTGAAGCAAAAAGGAATCCGTACCTTTGCTGCCCATCTGAAAGGGAAAAATTCCTATGATCAGGAAAATTATCAGGGTGGCACTGCTTTTCTGATTGGAAATGAAGGAAACGGGCTGACAGAAGAAGCGGCAGAAGCAGCGGATTGCCTTATCCGTATTCCAATGTGTGGAAAAGTGGAATCTCTTAATGCAGCTATGGCAGCAGGAATACTGATGTATGAAGCAGCAAGGCAGAGACGATAAAAAGGGGGAGTCTTATGGAACCAATCATATGGCTGGGAATTCTGGCAGTGCTTTTGGTCATTGAAGGGCTTACTACGGCGCTTACTACCATCTGGTTTGCCGGCGGCGCATTGGCAGCTGCCATTGCATCTGGTATTGGAGTTGGAATTGTGCCTCAGCTTCTTCTGTTTTTTGGTGTTTCTCTTGTGCTTCTGATTTTCACAAGACCGGTAGCCATGAAGCTTATGAATAAGAACACAGAGAAAACAAATGTGGATAGTCTTCTGGGCAAAACAGCTGTTGTGATTCAAAAAATCGACAATCTGGCACAGACCGGACAGGTTCGCATTAATGATATTGAATGGATGGCCCGGACATCCGATGATACCAAAACAATTCCGGTTGACACTGTAGTAACGATCAAGGCGGTTCATGGCGTCAGATTGATCGTGGAGCCTAAATAAAAACAGGAGGCGGAAATATGGGAAAAGTGGTAGTTTTATTGATCGTCATTATTCTGGTGTTATGGATCCTTGCATCTTGCATTCGTATCGTACCTCAGGCATATGCGATCGTACTTGAGCGCTTAGGCGCTTATCAGGCAACATGGGGAACTGGCGTACACTTTAAGCTCCCATTTGTTGAGCGTGTGGCAAGGAAGGTTAACCTGAAAGAGCAGGTTGTTGATTTCCCGCCTCAGCCGGTTATCACCAAAGATAACGTAACCATGCAGATCGATACCGTTGTATTTTTCCAGATCACAGACCCGAAGCTTTATGCTTATGGCGTAGAGAACCCGATCATGGCGATCGAGAATCTTTCCGCTACTACTCTGCGTAACATCATCGGTGATATGGAACTGGATGAAACACTGACTTCCCGTGAGGTTATCAATACCAAGATGCGCGCGTCACTTGATGTAGCCACAGATCCGTGGGGAATCAAGGTAAACCGTGTAGAGCTTAAGAACATCATTCCGCCAGCTGCGATCCAGGAAGCAATGGAGAAGCAGATGAAGGCAGAGCGTGAGAGACGAGAAGCTATACTTATTGCAGAGGGTGAGAAGAAGTCTACTATTCTTGTAGCAGAAGGTAAAAAGGAATCAGCCATTCTTGACGCAGAGGCCGAAAAGCAGGCTGCAATTCTTCGTGCAGAGGCGCAGAAGGAGCGCATGATCAAGGAAGCTGAAGGTCAGGCAGAGGCTGTTCTGAAGGTTCAGAAGGCAAATGCAGAAGGTCTTCGCATGATTAAGGAAGCCGGAGCAGACAGTGCAGTCCTTACCCTGAAGAGCTTCGAGGCACTTGCAAAAGTGGCAGACGGCAAGTCTACCAAGATCATTATCCCGTCCGAGATTCAGAACCTGGCGGGCCTTGCAGCTTCTTTGAAGGAAGTTGTAGTGGATGAGAAGAAGACTGAAGAATAAACAAAAGAGGAGAATTATTATGAACTTAAAAGGCAGAAATTTTTTGACACTGAAAGACTTTACACCAGAGGAAATTCTGTATCTTCTTGATTTATCCGCTGATTTAAAGGCAAAGAAAAAAGCTGGCGAGCTGACTGAGTATTACAAAGGCAAAAACATTGCCCTGATCTTTGAAAAAACCAGCACAAGAACACGCTGCTCCTTCGAGGTTGCAGCTCATGACCTTGGAATGGGAAGCACCTATCTGGATCCAACAGGTTCCCAGATCGGCAAGAAAGAGAGCATTGCAGATACTGCAAGAGTTCTTGGAAGAATGTATGACGGTATTGAGTACCGCGGATTTGGCCAGGACATCGTAGAAGAGCTTGCCAAATACGCAGGTGTTCCGGTTTGGAACGGTCTGACAAATGAGTATCATCCTACTCAGATGCTTGCTGATATGCTGACTATCCGTGAGCATTTCGGATACCTGAAGGGCATTAAGCTGGTATACATGGGGGATGCCCGCTACAACATGGGCAACTCCCTGATGGTAGCATGCTCCAAGCTTGGAATGCATTTCGTAGCATGCACAAGCAAGAAATATTTCCCGAATGAGGAGCTTGTAGCACAGTGCCAGGAGTACGCTGCACAGTCTGGCGCAACCATCACTCTTACTGAGGATGTGGAGGCTGGAACCAAGGATGCAGATGTTATTTACACAGATGTATGGGTATCCATGGGCGAGCCGGATGCAGTATGGGAAGAGAGAATCCATGACCTGACACCTTACAAGGTAACTTCCGCAGTTATGAAGAACGCTGGTGAGAAAGCAATCTTCCTTCACTGCCTGCCTGCATTCCATGACCTTAAGACCAAGATCGGCAAAGAGATGGGCGAGCGCTTCAACCTTACCGATATGGAAGTAACGGACGAAGTATTTGAGTCCCCAGCTTCCAAGGTATTTGATGAGGCAGAGAACCGTATGCATACAATCAAAGCAGTTATGGTTGCTACTTTAGGAGAGCCGGAGACAAGATAATGTTTGCTTACAACGAAAATACAATTTCAGATCAGATACACACAAAATGGGCGGGCAAAACCGTCCATTTTGCAAAAGAAACGGATTCTACAAATTTGTGGATCAAGCGCCTTGCCAAAGAAGGCGCACCGCAGGGAACGCTTGCCCTTGCAGAATTTCAGTCTGCAGGAAGAGGACGTCTTGGACGCTCCTGGGAGGTACCGGAAGGAACCTCCGTAATGATGAGTATTCTTTTGAGACCGGAGTTTGAGCCTCAGTATGCACCTATGCTGACGCTGGTAATGGGTATGGCAGTGGCGAAAGCTGTGAAGCTGCTTGGCTTTGAGGTAAGCATTAAGTGGCCCAATGATGTGGTGGTTTCCCACAAAAAGATATGCGGGATTCTCACTGAAATGGGAGTTCGTGATGAAAAAATCGATTATGCGGTCATAGGCGTGGGAATTAATGTAAATATCAGAGAGTTTCCTGCAGAAATGGAAGACAAAGCCACTTCTCTTTATCTGGAAAGCGGAAGAGAGTTTGACAGAAGCCAGATTCCGGGACTTGTAATGGAAGCCTTTGAAAATTATTATGAAAAATTTGCAGCGACTTGTAATCTCAGCGGACTCAAAGCTGAGTATGAAAGTATTCTGGCTAATTATAATCAGCCTGTCCGTGTACTGGCAAAGGAGCCTTATGAAGGGATTGCCAGGGGAATCACCGACAGCGGGGAGCTGCTTGTGGAAAAAACGGATGGAACAGTAGTGGAAGTCAGCGCAGGAGAGGTTTCTGTGCGGGGCTTGTACAGCTACGTGTGAAATAAAAGAAAGGTGGTATCTATTTGTATCAGGATAATGTAGTGCTTTGCGGTGCAAGTGCTTATGAGCAGAAATATTATTTTAATAAAGACTTTAATTCTCTGCCGGATCATGTGAAGAAAGAGCTTCAGATTATGTGTGTACTCTATACAGAGGAGATTGGAGGAATCTTTACTCTGGAGTTTGATAATCAGGGCGATCTTCAGTTTAAGACAGAAGCGGCAGAAGCAGATGGCTTTTATGATGATATCGGTGGGGCATTGAAGATCAAACAGCTTCGCCAGGAAAAACAGGAACTTCTGGAATCCCTGGAAATGTATTACCGGGTATTTTTCCTGGGAGAAGATGTGGAAGAAAAATAAGACAGAACATAAAGGTTAATATGAATAGTAATTTAGACAGTAACTTGAAAAATGGGAATACCATGCATAAAATTCCTGAAAAAATGTCATGGAAAATTGGAAATGTAGAGATTCCTAATCGTTTTGTTCTTGCTCCTATGGCAGGGGTGACAGATCTTGCTTTTCGCAAACTGTGTAAGGAACAGGGAGCTGGGCTTCTCTGTATGGAGATGATCAGTGCCAAGGCAATTTCCTATAAGAACAAGAATACCAGGGAGCTTATGAAAATAGATCCTGTGGAGCATCCCATTTCTCTTCAGCTATTTGGAAGTGAGCCACAGCTGATGGCAGAGGTGGCAAAGGAGATTGAAGAGGAGCCATTTGATATTCTGGATATCAATATGGGATGTCCGGTGCCCAAGGTGGTAAATAACGGAGAAGGATCTGCACTTTTGAAGAACCCGGAGCTGATCGCAGATATTGTGAAAAGCGTATCCTCCGCAATCAGTAAGCCTCTTACTGTGAAGGTGCGAATTGGTTTTGAGAAAGAGCCTGTTGATATTATTGATATTGTGAAGCGTATTGAGGATGCCGGGGCGGCTGCGATTGCAGTTCACGGACGGACAAGGCAGCAGTATTATTCCGGAAGCGCAGACTGGGAAACTATCGCCAGGATCAAAGAAGCAGTATCTATTCCGGTAATTGGAAATGGAGATGTGGATTCTCCGAAAAAGGCAGAGGCTTTATTTTGCCAGACCGGCTGTGATGCTGTAATGATTGGAAGGGCTGTTGAGGGAAATCCCTGGATCTTCCGGGAAATGAATCACTACTTTGCAATGGGCGAAGAACTGCAAAGACCGACGCTGGATGAGATTAAGGAAACAATTCTGAAGCATGCGAGGGCGCAGATCCAGATGAAGGGCGAATTTATCGGAATTCGTGAAATGCGGAAGCATGTGGCATGGTATACAGCCGGAATGCCTCATAGTGCCGGACTTCGCAGAGAGTCCAACAACATCAGCAGCTATGAGGAATTACAGCAGCTGTTGGAGCGGCTGTAGCAAGGATACGGCAGGTAAGGAGCAATCACTATCATGAAAGAGTTATTAAGATGCAAGACGGTTCAGGAAGCATTTAGGTTTTTAGAAAAGGACGACAAGAGGACGTTGCAGGAAACTCTGGAAATGTGCCAGATTCCGGCGCCCTCTTATCAGGAAGAGAAGAAAGCAGAATATGTTTTTGGTAAGATGCAGGAGGCTGGTCTTGAAGATGTGCACATTGATGCGGTGGGAAATGTTCTGGGTGTCCGAAAGGGAAACGGAAATGGTCCTCGTATCGTGCTTGCAGGACACACTGATACAGTTTTCCCGATGGAAACAGACCTGACGCTGAAGCAGGATGGAAACCGCTACAGCTGTCCGGGAATCGGAGATGATACAAGAGCTGTGGCAGAACTTCTTAGCATCGCAAGAGCAATGAATGCTGTAGGAATCCGTGGCGAGGGAGATATTGTTTTCTGCGCGAATGTGTGTGAAGAGGGACTGGGAGATTTGCGGGGGACGAAGCATGTTTTTGGTGTTGATGGGAGTGCACGTCATCCATTTGATGGATTTATTTCTATTGATGATAAAAATACCTCGGGGATTATTTATCAGGCAGTAGGAAGTGAGCGCTACCTGGTAACGTTCCACGGTACGGGCGGGCATAGCTACACCGACTTCGGCATTCCAAGCCCCATCCACGCAATGGGACGCGCAATCGCCAAAATCAGCGATTTTCAGGTTCCATCAGCCCCAAAAACTACATTCACCGTGGGCGTAGTAAACGGTGGCTCTTCTGTGAATGTAATCGCAGAGGAATCGTCTATGCTGGTAGATATGCGGTCTCTGGATGCAAATGCGTTAGCGGAACTTTCCGCTAAGTTCCATAAGGCGGTAGAGGAAGCCGTGGAGGAAGAGAATGCACGCTGGGGACTTGGAATTAATGACTCTGATTGCATTACTGTTACCTTTGAACAAAAAGGCAAACGCCCTGCCGGAACCCAGGAAAAACAATGCCAAATCGTACAGGCAGCCAACGTTGCTAACCAGGTGATTGGTATGGAAACCCTCTACATAGGCGCCGCAAGCACCGATGCAAACATTCCCATCAGCCTTGGAATTCCAGCAATTACTGTGGGCTGGGGCGGCAAAGGCGGCGGCGAACATACCATCCACGAATGGTACGAACACACCGAAACCTGGAAAGGCCCCCAGCGAGATTTGCTGTTGCTCCTGGCACTGTCCGGTTTTGAAGGAATCCGTAAATATCAGCTTCCTCATATTACCGACTTTAACGTTGATTTTTCAAAGGAGTAAGCTATAATAAAATTAGAATGTATTTGAAAAATCATTCTCGCAAAGTGTCACGCACATCTAGCAGAAAGCCTTTTGAGGGCACGCTCCAGGAGAAAAGTTCTCCCGGAATGTTGAAAATACGATATCGCAGAAAGGGGATTTTACTATGGGAAAAACAATTCAGGAATTAACCGCTGATCTGCTGGCAGCACCGTCAGCTTGCAAGGAAATCAAAGAGGCAGCTCAGAATTATCTGGATGCTGTTGGAAAAGAGGGAGAAGCAGAGGCTGCTAAAGCTTATGTTGCAGAGCTGGAAGCAGACATCATGCCGATCGACGGGCTGATTGCTTTCGCAGAGTCTGATATGGGTGCAAAAGTATTTGGCGCAGATGGCGTTAAGAACGTCCTGATTCATGCGAAAGAGCGCAAGGAAGCAGGCGAGAAATACTGTGATTGCCCTGCATGCGCAGCTTGCGAGGCACTGCTGAATAAGAAGGATGAAATCCTGAAATAATTTATAAAAGGGTTTGCAGGCGTGCGTGGTACAAGTGCCGTGTCGCTTGCAGATAACAGGAAAGTTTATTTAAGAGGAAGGGTCTGAAGAGATTCTTTCTCTTATTTTAATATTGCCGGAATTGTGTGAATGAAATAAAAGAAACTTATGTACAAATTCACTTTAATGTTGTATAGTGGTAAAAATAATACAGAGCTGTTATTTTGGAGGTATAAGATGGCTGGATATTTAATTTCAGAGACAACCCGCGAGGAGCGGGAAAAAATAGTTGCAGAATCCCTGGGAAACATAGAGGCAAACTGTGATGGCTGCATGGCCGGACTTGCAGAAATGTATCAGGATTACATTGAAGGCAAAAAGGAACTCCGTCAGATCAACATGGAGTTCAATGCCAGATATGTAAAAGGAGAAGACATGCCGGGAAGAAATCGCTGCCCAATGTAAAAGACCATTGTAAACAGACATAAAGGAGCTTACCGGACTTATCTGGGCAGCAGCACTGATGCGCCCATCTAAGAGTACCAAGGATATGGAGCTGAAATCTCTCAAGAAAAAATACAAGAGCAAAGGCTTTGCTGCCGGATGCTCCCGTGAGGTAATCGAAAGAGGCGCACAGCAGCTTGGCTGGGATTTGGAGAAGCTTCTGACCATGACCTTACAGGCAATGGCTGCAAGTGAAGATACTATTAACGCAGAGATGGCAGCAGAACAGGAGGAATTAGGAAAATGATATTAGAAACCTGGTATTATGAGGTGGTTTCCATAGATGGAGATTATGCGAATCTGCGCCGAACCGATGCAGATTCCCCGGAACTTAAACTGGTAGCCCGTGCACTTCTGCCGGCAGAAATCAAAGAAGGCACAAAGCTGAAATATGAGATGATGCAGTATGAAGTAATTGGATAAAAGAAACAAAACCAACGGGTATCCCTGGAAACGGTGATACCCGTTATTTTCACTTATGCAAATTCCTCCACTCTCTGGGTGAAACCCCATACACATTTTTGAACGCCCGTGAAAAATGGAGAGGGTTTTCGTACCCTACGGCGCAGCCGATATCACTTACAGAGAGAGTCGTCAGCTTCAGAAGCTCAGCCGCTTTTGTCATGCGGTAGCTGATCAGAAACTCCTGTGGGGAACGGCCGGTACTGGTGCGGAAAATTCGTCCCAGATAACTTCTGTTAATACCGCACACAGCGGCAACATCTTCGATAGAAATATCATTCTGGAAGTTCTGTTCAATAAAATTAATCGCTTCTTTGATATAATAATCACTCATTTTGCTGTTGACAGCAGGCTTTGGTGCAGGAGCTGACTGCGCCAGTAAATCCAGAAAAAGATACAGATGTCCCATCAGATGAAACACAGACTGGTCTGAATGCTCAGAAATATACAAAAGCTCTTTGGCCATTTTTTCCCGCAGCTCAGCAGAACGGGTACGATAAACAGGAGAATCGGCAGAGAAGCCGCAGACATTCAGAATTTCCGTAGTCCGCAGTCCGTCAAATTCCACCCACACATATTCCCAGGGTACATTTACGTCTGCAATATACGTAGTAATTTGGCCGGGAAAAATCATGAAGCCCTGTCCGCTGCGAATCTGGTAGCTGTGGTTTTCTCCTCTGGAATCAGCAGCCATCAGAGTTCCTGTCCCGGAAAGCACATAATGAAACAGATAATGATTCCGTGTCGCCGGACCAAATAAATGCCCGGGGGCACATTTTTCGTGTCCATATTGATAGAGACACAGATCAATGAAGTTCTCGCTTGGGAAAATGTGGAAATTGTTGTTCATATGCTGAAAATCTCCTGTGGAAGTTTTGTGGTATCAATATTATACTACGTTCTTACTGTTAAAAAAACACAGATTGCACAAGTAGATCAGATTGTGGAAGAAAATCAACGGCAGTATGATATTTGGAGGAAAAAACAGTAGAATTGTACAGAACAGAGAATGCAAAGGCAATGGATAGGTGCAATATATATCTTAATGCGATATTATATTTCATTATACAACAAAAATGCACTATAAAGCCATGAAACAGGAAAAAGATTGCTATTTAAGTGCTTATTTTGGTATGTTATACTAAACGTGAATTGAAGTGCAAGCTCTTTCTGATAAACTGCGAAGCAGTTATTCGGTTACGAGCAAGTAGCGAAGCGGACCTGGAATATCCGCTTGATAAGAAAAAAGGAGGCTCCTACCCATGTCAATCACATTCAACGAATCCACCCGCATTTTCACTCTTAATACCGCTCATTCCACCTATCAGATGCAGGCAGATATGCATGATTACCTGCTTCATCTGTACTACGGTGCCAGAACAGCAGGGGAAATGGGCTATCTTCTCAGCTATGCAGACCGCGGCTTTTCCGGGAATCCGTATTCAGCAGAAATGGACAGAACCTATTCTCTGGATGCGCTGCCACAGGAATATCCTTCTCTTGGAACCGGAGACTTCCGTAATTTTGTATTAAATATTGAAAATGCAGATGGCTCCCAGTGCTGCGATCCAGTCTATGTAAGTCATAAAATCACAAAAGGAAAATACAATTTATCCGGACTTCCGGCAGTACGTGCCGGGGAAAATGAAGCAGAAACATTGGAAATTCTGCTGGCAGATCCAAACACAAATATGGAAATTCATCTCCTTTACGGCGTACTGGAAAAAGAGGATATTATTACAAGAAGTGTGATCATTAAAAATGCAGGGGAAACTTCTGTAACTATCAGAAAAGCCCAGTCTGCATGTCTGGATTTCCTTCATGGAGACTATGACCTGATTAAATTTTACGGAAGGCATGCTATGGAAAGAAATATGGAGAGAGTACCGGTTTCTCATGGAAGTATTCGCCTGGGAAGCCGCAGAGGAACCTCCAGCCACCAGTACAATCCAGGTGTGATCCTTGCGCAAAAAAATGCAAATGAGGATAGCGGAAGCTGTTATGGAATGCTGCTTGTGTATAGTGGGAATTTCCTTTGTGAGGCAGAAAAGGATCAGTATAATCAGACCAGACTTCAAATGGGCCTTACGGATGAACTGTTTGCATATCCTCTTGCACCAGGGGCCGAATTTACAGCACCGGAGGTTATTTTATCTTATTCAAACAAAGGTTTTTCCAGACTTTCCCAGCAGTATCATCACTGTATTATGAACCATATCTGTCAGGGCAAATATGTTCATGAAAACCGTCCGATTCTGATCAATAGCTGGGAAGCTGCATACTTTGACTTTACCGGAGATACTATTGTGGAGCTTGCAAAACAGGCAAAAGAGCTGGGAATTGACATGGTTGTTATGGACGATGGCTGGTTCGGAAAGCGAAATGATGACAACTCTTCTCTAGGTGACTGGTGTGTAAATGAGGAGAAATTAGGGGGAACTCTTTCCCAACTGATTGAGCGTGTAAATGCAGAAGGAGTAAAATTCGGCATCTGGATCGAACCGGAAATGGTAAACGAAGACAGCGAGCTTTATCGAAAACATCCTGATTGGGCGATTACCATTCCGGGACGAAATCCAATTCGTTCCAGAAATCAGCTGCTTCTTGATTTTTCAAGAAAAGAGGTTCGCAACCATGTTTTTGAGCAGATTTGTGCAGTGCTGGATCAGGGAAATATTGAGTATGTAAAATGGGATATGAACCGTAGTATGGCAGATGTATATGCTTCTAATGTAACCTATGATTATGTTGTTGGCGTATATGATTTTCTGGAAAAACTCACCTCAAAATATCCGAATATTTTGATTGAAGGCTGCAGCGGAGGCGGTGGAAGATTTGACGCAGGAATGCTGTATTATACTCCTCAGATCTGGTGCAGTGATAATACAGATGCCATTAATCGTACCAGAATTCAGTATGGAACCTCCTTCTTCTATCCGGTGGCAGCTATGGGATCTCATGTATCTGCAGTGCCAAATCATCAGACCGGAAGAGTGACAAGCCTTCATACAAGAGGCGTTGCGGCAATGTCAGGAACCTTTGGATATGAGCTGAATCCTGCACTTTTAAGTGTGGAAGAAAAAGCAGAAATCCGCATGCAGCTCGCCAAATATCGGGAACATCAGGAGTTGATTCGTGAGGGAAATTATTACCGTCTTTCTGATCCGTTTCAGGATGATTTTGCTGCATGGATGGTAGTGTCTGAAGATCAGAATCAGGCACTGGTAAGTGTAGTCAGATTAACTGCAGAAGCAAATCCGGTGGCAGCTTATGTAACTCCAAGAGGACTTGCTGAAGATGCTTTTTATCTGGAAAAAACAACGGGAAAGGTTTATGCCGGTGCAGCTCTTATGGAAGCAGGCATACTTCTTACCGCACCCAAAGGAGAATATGAGGCATATCAGATTATGCTGCAAAGAGTGACAGAGTAACACATGGTATCTATGATTCCGTTCGGTCTTCTTGCCGGATTTGCAGGAGACCGGGAGATAAGGATTACAAAATTAGATGAAACCGGCTTTGGTTTTCGACTGTGCAAGGAAAACCAAATGATGGCTTCCGGGAATACAAAAGCCGGAAAAGACAAGACAAAGACAGGTCCGCAGCAGCTGTTCAGGCTCTGCTTTTATGATCTGGAAAAAGGCGAATATAATGAAGTGAAAATTTCTTTCTATGACCTAAAAAAAGAGACTGATGAGCCATCTGAATTTTATGAAAAATTTTGGGTTTTCGTTAATCAGCCGGACTATAAGCAGGCTGTACAGAGCTTGCTAAGACAGTACAACAGATATATTCATTTAAAGCTGGAAGAGGATGACAGTGGGCTGGCAAAAAATATGACTGGTTATCCGGGGGAACTGGATCAGGTAAGGTGTGAGAGTCTGGAAGCGCAGATGCAGATCTGGGACGAAGAGGTGCAGGCTGTTGTATCAGAAGCAACTTCGGATGGAAAGGAAATTTGGAAGAAGCTGAATGCAGAGCTGGCATTAGAACTGGATCATACGGAAATGTATGCTGATTATCTACGGCTTTCTTTTGCAGAATTTCTTAAGAAATATGCCGAAAACAGTATTGGTATTTGCAAAAAGCTTTTGCAGTCAGAACGAAAACCTAAATGGTTATATATTGGAAATCAGTTCTGTCATCTATTGTTTCCGGAACAGGATATGTTGTTTAAGCTGATGGAAAAGGCAATAAAAGAACATCTGAAAATAACCCTTGTTTTTTCTTATATACGGGAATATAAGCTGGATTTTATTTCTCGCTTACTGTGTGAAATTGATAAGTGGTGCCGTCTGCATAATTGTCAGATTGAAGTGGTTATAAATGACTGGGGGATGGCAGAAATCCTGAAAAATCAGACGGAAAATCTGATTCCATGTTTAGGCACATTGCTTAATAAAAGAAAAAAGGATCCGCGTATTTCCTATAAAACAGGTGATCAAAAATTATTTAAAGAAAATAGCCTGAATGCACAGTTTTATAGGAATTTTCTGCGAAATACCTACGGAATCTGCCGCTTTGAATGGGAAACCTGTGGTTATACGCAATTGTTTCCCATAGGAAAAAACAGTCTTCATATACCTTTTTATCAGACAAATACGTCGCAGTACTGTCCGTTATTTGCGGTTTGTGCAAATGGTGAAAGAGGTCGCCAGAAGCTGATGAAAAACTGTCCGGAATACTGCAGGGAATATGTACTTTTGTATCCGGAGCATTTGCATATGATGGGAAGATATAATTCTTTATTTGGTATTGATATGGATGCTTTGAAGGATATAAAAGTTTTGGAGGCTTATATAAAAAACGGCGTGGACAGACTGGTAATAGGAGAGCAAAAATGACTAATTGGATTGAAATAAAAGACTTTAATACGCCGGAGCTTGGCTTATATGCCAGCCTGTCAGAGGTACAGCTGTTGAGATATTATGAACCAAAGCCGGGGCTTTTTATAGCGGAAAGTCCAAAGGTAATTCAGCGTGCAGTCAATGCAGGCTATGAGCCGATTTCCTTTCTTGTGGAGCATAAGGATCTGGAAGGAGCGGCGAAGGAAATTCTGGCGCAGTTTCCGGAAACCCCGGTTTATACAGCAGAGTATGATGTGCTGATAAAGCTTACAGGCTTTGCTCTGACAAGAGGAATGCTATGTGCCATGAAACGGCGTCAGCTGCCGTCTGTAGAGGAAATCTGTCAAAATGCCTGCAGAGTAGCAGTACTGGAAAATGTGGTAAACCCAACCAATATAGGTGCGATTTTTCGTTCTGCCGCAGCCTTACATATGGACGCAGTGCTGCTTACAGGAGGATGCTGCGACCCTCTTTATCGAAGAGCTGCCAGAGTGAGTATGGGAACTGTTTTCCAGATTCCATGGACCTATTTTGACAAGAAGATTTCCTGGCCGGAGGCCGGAATGGACAGCCTGAAAAAGATGGGATTTAAATCTGTGGCAATGGCGCTTCGTGATGATTCTGTCAGCATTGATGATCCTGCCCTTTTGGCGGAAGAGAAGCTGGCAATTATTCTTGGGACAGAAGGAGATGGCCTGTCCGGTCAGACGATTGCAGACTGTGATTACACAGTGAAAATCCCTATGTCTCACGATGTGGATTCCCTGAATGTGGCCGCAGCCAGTGCAGTGGCATTTTGGGAGCTTGGAAAGAAAAATTTAACATAATATTCAGTAAATGCTATCTCACGAGGAATTATTATTATGAAAATCGTAGCAGGATTAGGCTCAATCGATGAATATGAGCGCTTTGTAAAAGCAGGAGCAGATGAGTTTTTCTGTGGATATGTCCCCTATTCCTGGTCAAAAAAATATGGCACAGTACTGCCGTTAAATCGTCGTGAAGTGCTTTGCTATAATGTGCAGCTTGGAGCCTTTGAAGAACTCAGGATTCTTGCAGCTATGATAAAAAAATACGGAAAACCGGTTCATCTTACTTTTAATTCTCTGTACTATATTCCGGAACAGTACCCGGAAATTGCAGAAATCATTCGATGCTGTATGACAATTGGATTTCACAGCTATATTATTGCAGATCCGGCACTGATGGTGTACTTGCGGGAAAATAATGTGGACTGTGACTTGCATATCAGTGGAGAAACAGGAGAAATCAATAGGCGTATGGTGGATGCAGTGGCACAATTTCATCCCAAAAGACTGATATTTCACAGAAAAAATACCTTCGAGGATATGGAAAGTGTTATTAAAAGCTGTAAGAATAAACAGCAGAATCTGTTATCAAAGCAAATGTATGAGGCGGGAAAAGAAGCAGAAATCTGTGAGTTTGAGGCATTTGTTTTGAATGAATTGTGTCAGTTTACAGGTGCATTTTGTAATTCCCTGCACTGTGATGAAATGGGATATCTTTGCCGGGTGCCATATGTTCCGGGAAAGAAAAAAGCAGGAAAAACAGAACTGGCTTTAGAAGTGTTAACAGATGAAATAGAAGAGGATATTTTGGATGTGCCGGATTATATTTGCGGCGAAACCGGATGCGGATTATGTGCGCTTTATCAGCTTCAAAGGGCTGGAATCACACACTTGAAGCTGGTAGGAAGAGGAAATTACGTGAATTATATGGAGAATGATATCCGTAATTTAAAGCAGGCGTTAGAGCTCCTGGATTGTGCGAAAAATGAAGCTGATTTTATAAATAAAATGAAAGCCAAACTGTTTGAGAAAGGCTGCAGCGGCAATTGTTATTATGAAACTTATGGTATGAAAAAATAGTATTTACGAAAAAGGTCCCGGCAGACGCCGGAACCTTTTTCGATTTATTTTATGCAATTGGTTCGAAATCAGCAGCTCCATGCTTACACAGCGGGCAGATATAATCCTCCGGAAGCTCATCTCCCTCATAAATATATCCGCAAACCTTGCACACAAATCCCTTTTTGCCTTCGGTCTGTGGCTTTGGTTTCACATACTTCTGATAATAGGTGTAGGTCATAGTGTCCTGATCGCTCATAACGCGGGCCTCTGTAACGCTGCAAATGAACATTCCGTGAGTTCCCAGATCTACATACTGCTCTACCTTCAGAGACATAAAAGCGTTAATATATTTATCCAGGAAAACCAGTCCGTTATCGGAACGGCGAACTGTCTGACCGGCAAATTTATCTACGCTTCGACCGGTCTGGAAACCAAACTGCTGGAAAACAGAGAATGGTGCTTCTACAGAAAGGCAGTTTACATTCAGCACACCTGTCTGTTTGATCACATGATGTGAATAGTTTGCCTTGTTAATGTTTACGGCTACGCGATTCGGTGTATCGGTAAGCTGGGTTACAGTATTTACGATCAGCCCGTTGTCTTTTTTGCCGTCATTGGAGGTAACCACATAAAGACCGTATCCGATTCGGAAAAGGGCAGTCATATCATTCTTGTTTGCAAGCTCGTCACTCTTTGCAATGTATTCCTTACAAAGCTCGTCGGTCATAGCTTCCAGCTGCTCTTTGTTTTCCTGATTTACAGCAGACAGAATCTTTACAGTGGTGTCCAGCCAGTTGATTTTTTTGCATGGGGAAAGCATTTCTTTCATAACCTTTGCTGCAAGAGGTGCCCAGGAGCCGTTTTCAATAATGCCTACAGTGCGGTTCTGGAAATTGTGCTCCACCAGGCGTGTGATATAGTCGTGCATAAACGGATAAATGCTGGCATTGTATGTGGTAGTTGCAAGAACCAGCTTGCTGTAACGGAAGGCATCGGACAAAGCCAGAGACATATCATCTCTTGCAAGATCATAAACAACTACTTTTGGACACCCTTTGCTGCGAAGCTTATCAGCCAGCAATTCTACTGCTTTCTTTGTATGGCCGTAAACAGAAGTATAGGCAATTACAATTCCTTCTGTTTCCGGAGTATAGGAGGACCAGGTATCATACAGCCCAATGTAATGGCCAAGATTTTCCTTAAGAACAGGTCCGTGAAGCGGGCAAATGATCTGAATGTCAAGCCCGGCAGCCACCTTCAGCAGATTCTGTACCTGCGGTCCGTATTTTCCAACGATTCCGATAAAATATCTGCGAGCTTCGTCATCCCAATCTTCTTCTACATCAAGAGCACCGAATTTTCCAAATCCGTCTGCAGAGAAAAGAACCTTGTCTGTGCTGTCATAGGTTACCATAACTTCTGGCCAGTGCACCATTGGGGCAAAAACAAAGGTCAGGTTGTGCTTTCCAAGGCTGAGAGTACCGCCATTTTTTACTTCAAGCTTCTGACCCTCCAGGTCGAGGTCAAAGAAGTTGCGGATCATATTGAAGGTTTTTGCATTGGCAACAACAGTTGTGTCTGGGTAAACCTTAAGAAAATTTGCCACATTGGCTGCGTGATCCGGTTCCATGTGCTGTACGATCAGGTAATCCGGTTTGCGTCCGTTAAGAGCCTGATCCAGATTATCCAGCCATTCGTGTGTGAAATTAGCATCTACTGTATCCATAACTGCAATTTTCTCATCAAGGATTACATAAGAATTGTAAGCCATGCCGTTTGGCACTTTGTACTGTCCTTCAAAAAGGTCTATCTGATGATCGTTTACGCCTACATATTTAATGGTATCTGTGATTTTCATACGCTTTATCTCCTTTTTATAACCGGAAGTTGTTAGCTTTTTAACTTGATTGTATTATATCCATATTTCATGAAAAAATCTGTTGCAAATACAACAAAAAGGAGTATTCTGATAAAAAAGAGTAAAAGCTGTTTGAAATATAAAATATGAAGGAGAAGAAAGATGAATGCAGTTACACTTTTTTCCTATATAACGCAGGAAGAACAGGAAAGAATGAAGGTGTGCTTTGGTATGCGAGAGGCTTGTTATGAGAATAACGAAACGATCATGGAGTATGCCCATTCCATGAAAAAAATCGGTTTGCTTCTGGAGGGACAGGCAGTGCTTTATTGCTGCGATGAAGAGGGAAATCAGTACATGATGGACAATCTGGAAACGGACAGTGTTTTTGGGGAGCCGTTTTTGCTTCCAGAAGAATCTCAGCATTATTATGTCTGCGCAAGAGGAAAGACCAGGGTACTGTTTATTGATTATGAGCATGTGATCAAACGCTGCGAAAATGCCTGCAGGTTTCACAGCCAGCTGGTAAGTAATTTGCTTCAGATGATTGCAGCGCGCGCCAGCCAACAGGCGAGCAGGATTTATGTGCTTTCCAGAAACAGTACCAGGAAAAAAATCATGGCATATCTGAATTCCGTAGCCGGGGAAAACAGAGGGGAAAGCTTTATCCTTCCCATGTCTTACACAACTTTGGCTGAATACTTAAGTGTAGACCGCAGCGCCATGATGCGGGAACTGAAAAATCTGGCGGAGGAAGGAATCATTGAGCGCGAGGGAAAGAAGTTAAGGATTCTTTAAGGGTGGTATTCTGGCATCAGATTATAGATATTTGACTGTATTGAGTGAAAATTTGGTTGACGCAGGTGGATTTGTGCAACATAATATAGACAGAAAAGATTGCAGAGGCAGTGTAACTGCGCAGCAATCTGCAATACGGAACTGCTGCAAAGAGACAACGAATGAACGGAGGTTTTTTTCATGAAGGTATTAAATTATGGCTCATTAAATGTGGATTACGTCTATTCAGTAGATCACATTATTGTTGGCGGGGAAACACAGCACTCTTCTAAACTGGAGGTGTTTAGCGGAGGAAAAGGCCTGAATCAATCTATTGCATTGGCGAAGGCTGGTGTACCGGTATACCATGCCGGTATTGTGGGAACGGACGGAGACATTCTTCTGGATGCATGTAAGGAAGCCGGAGTAAACACCAAATATATCCGCAGACTTCCTGTAAAAGGCGGACATACCATGATCCAGGTGGATAAGAATGCTCAGAACTGCATTATTCTCTATGGCGGAACCAATCAGATGCAGACGAAGGAATTTGTGGATGAGGTCCTGGCTGATTTTGGTGAAGGTGACTACCTGATTTTGCAGAATGAGATCAATATGCTGGATTACATCATTGACCAGGCATACGAGAAAAAGATGAAAATAGTTATGAATCCGTCACCATTTGATGAAAAATTAAATTCCTGTGATCTGGGAAAGGTTTACCTGTTCCTGCTTAATGAGATTGAGGGTGAGCAGATTACCGGGTACAAGGATAAAGACAGAATTCTGGATGCAATGGCAGAGAAGTTCCCGGATGCATGTTTTGTTCTCACTTTGGGAAGCGATGGTGCTATTTACTATGATGGAAAAGAAAAAGTGTTTCAGGATATTTTTAAGGTAAAAGCAGTGGATACTACGGCGGCCGGAGATACCTTTACCGGATATTTTATTGCAGCGACTATTGAAGGAAGAAGCATTCAGGAGGCGCTTAGAATGGCTGCTAAGGCTTCTTCTATTGCAGTTTCAAGACCTGGTGCAACTCCGTCTATTCCGGAAGCGGAGGAAGTGAAAAAAGAATTGGAAATACTTTAAAAATCACAAGAATAGAAAATAAAATTTGACTGAGCATATGGATAGAAAAAAACGGGGCAGATGAAATCTGCCCCTTAAATTTTATATAAACATTTATATAAATATTTATATAAATGTTTATATAAACAAACAAGCGAAAATGATAAAACAGACAATTTTATGGTAAAAAGTAACTAAAAAAATGTGAAAAATATTGTGCATACATACAAAATAACATATAAAACTAAAAAGGATATTGAAATATTTGCATAAATGTTTATAATCAAATTATCAACAGTTCGGAGCGAAAACGAACAAAACAGAGTATATTTTTTAAGGAGGACGTATTAATGAAAGCAAGAAAAGCAATGGCATTAGCTATGACAGCAGCTATGGTTGGAGGATTAATGACAGTGCCGGTAATGGCAGAAGAGAACGCTGAATTACTTCCTGGTGGCGGAAGCAACATTATTTATTGCATTACACCTTCTACATCCAATCCGTTCTTCAACACAGAACAGGTAATTGCAAAAGAGAAAGCAGAAGAGCTTGGATATGAAGTGAAATGTGCTTCACATGATGATGACGCTGCTACACAGCTTGAGCTTTTCGAAGCAGCTATCAATGACGGAGCAGCAGCAATCATCTGCGATAACGCTGGTGCAGATGCTTCAATCGAAGCTGTTCAGAAGGCATATGATGCCGGAATTCCTACATTCCTGATCGACCGTGAAATTAACCAGTCAGGACTTGCAGTAGCACAGATCGTAGCAGATAATGCACAGGGCGCAGCAGCAATTGCCGAAGTATGGGTTGAGGCTATGAACTATGAAGGCAAATATGCAGAGCTTCTTGGACTTGAGTCCGATACAAACTGCCAGGTTCGTTCTGATAACTATCATTCTGTAATTGACGAGTACGAAGATCTTGAAATGGTAGCTCAGCAGTCTGCTAACTGGGATCAGACAGAAGCTTACGAGAAGACAGAAGCAATCCTTCAGTCCAATCCGGAGATTACAGGTATCATCTGTGGTAACGATACTATGGCATGCGGTGCTGTTCAGGCTTGTCTTGATGCAGGACGTAAAGACATTAAGATCATCGGTCTTGACGGATCTGACGAAGCAAACGCTTATATCAAATCCGGTGACATGGTTGGTACAGCTCTTCAGCAGATTGCACTGATCACAGAGATGGCAGTTGAGCAGGCTGACGCTTACCTTAAAGGAACAGCTCCGGAAGAAGAGAAACAGCTTGTTCCTTGCGTAGCAATCACAGCTGATAATACAGATTGTCTGAACGCATTTGTTTATACAGAGCCAGATGCTAAATAAGAGGACGAAATCAAGGTCAAAAGGTTAAAATGGAAGGCGGTGCGTCTGCGCCGCCTTTTATAATAGAAAGCAGGGAGAGATGATTATGAAAAGCAGAAGAATTTTGGCGGTTCTGGCCGCATGTACAGCAGTAACCTTTACCGGCTGTGGTGTAGTAACCGTGGTTCCGATTGGAGAGGAAGCTTCCTATACCGGTAAACAGGAATTTGATTCCGCAGCAGAATCAGAAGGAGACTGGTCATCTGTTGTAGCGGATATTTCCCAAAAAGCACAGGATCTTGTGGAATTGTTAAATGGTGATGGCATTACAGAAACAACGGCAGTAAAAGGAACAGGAAAAATTAAAGAATATAATACAGATACTCCGAAGCATTATCTTGTAGTGGAACTGGATGGTTTTACCGGAACAAAAGAAATCCGTGTCCGTACAGACGGACCGAATTCCAGTACTGCAATCCGTGACCTTCAGTCACTGAAAAACTTTGAAAGCTTTACCAACCAGACGGAATGGTCAAGCTATGGAAAAGAACTGAACAAGCAGGCGCTTGCGCAGGTTATTGATCCACTTGAAATCGACGAAAGTGTAGTTGGCAAGACTGTTACATTTACCGGCGGAGCAGAAGCAGGTGCAGATGCAGTAACGATTACAGCAGTTGAGCTGACAATTGAATAAAAGGAGGAAGCATTATGTTTGATGATCCGAATGTTGTTCTCCATTGTGAAAAAATTGATAAAATTTATCCGGGAACCAAAGCCCTTGATCAGGTTTCCTTTGATCTTTTAAAAGGTCAGGTAAATGTTTTGATCGGAGAAAATGGCGCAGGAAAATCTACCCTGATGAAAATGATCGCCGGAATTGAGCAGCCGTCTTCCGGAAAAATGTACATGGATGGAAAAGAAGTTTATTTTAAGGATACCAATGCTGCCCGAGCCAAGGGAATTGGAATTATTCATCAGGAGCTTTCTCTTTTCCCGAATATGACAGTGTATCAGAACATTTTTATGGGACATGAGAAAAAGAAGGGGATTTTCCTGGATGACAAAGCTCATTCAGAGGGTGCCAAAAAGATCCTGAAACGTCTGGAGCATGAGATTCCGCCGGATACAATGGTTGGAGATCTTCGTGTAGGCCAGCAGCAGATGGTAGAGATTGCACGTAATCTGAATCAGGACGATCTGCGGGTACTGATCATGGACGAGCCTACATCGTCTCTTTCAGCAGCAGAGGTTAAAGTTCTTTTCAAAATCATGAGAGAGCTTCTGGAGGCTGGGATTTCTATTGTATATATTTCTCATCGTCTGGAAGAAATTATGGAAATCGGCGATCATGTTACCATACTCCGGGATGGAAAATACGTTGCAGATGCAGCAGTTAAAGATATTGAGCTTAGCTGGATCGTAGAGAATATGGTAGGAAAGAATACACAGTACCACCGATTTGAACGAAGCATTGATCTTTCCAAGCAGCCTAAGATGCTGGAGATTAAAAATCTGTGCCTTCCGAAAAAAGGCGGCGGCTGGACACTTGACCATGTGAGCCTTGACCTGAAAAAAGGTGAAGTTCTTGGTATTTACGGACTTTTGGGAGCCGGACGAAGTGAATTATTTGAATGCCTTATGGGGCTTCACCCGGAGCATACCGGAGATGTATTTTATGAAGGTAAAAAGCTGAAAATCAAGGATGTTGCGACTCAGATTCAAAATGGTTTTGCGCTTGTTCCGGAGGACAGACAGAGCCAGGGACTGATTCAGACTCTTGATATTGGCAAGAATACATCTATTTCTTCTCTGAAGGATTATGTAAAAGGTCTGTTTCTTGATGAAAAAGCAGAGAATGCGGCAGTTGACGAACAGATCAGGGATATCCATATTAAAGTGGCGGATAAGAGACTTCCTATTTTGTCTCTGTCCGGTGGAAACCAGCAGAAGGTTGTTATCGGTAAGGGCCTTTTGACTAAGCCGAAGATCCTGCTTCTGGATGAGCCTTCCCGTGGTATCGATATTGGTGCGAAGACAGAGGTCTTTGAGATCATTCATGAACTTGCGGAAAAAGGACTTTCTATTATTGTTATCTCATCTGAGCTAAAAGAAATCATGGCAATCGCAGATCGAATCTGTGTATTGTCCAATGGTAAAAAGACCGGCGAGCTGACCGGAGATGAGATTACAGAAGACACACTTGTACGTACATCTTATGCCGGACTTGGAACCGGAAGAAATGCGTAAACCGGGGAGGAGCAGAATAATGAATAACAAAAAATCAAATAATAATCAGTTATTAATGACCCTGTTAAAAGGACGTACCTTTATTGTATTGGTACTTCTGGTCATCTTTTTTACCATTGTAAAAGGAACTACATTTCTGTCAGCATCTACACTGACCATGGTTGCAAAACATGTGGCTCTGTATGGAATCCTGGCACTTGGTATGACATTTGTAATTATTACCGGCGGTATTGACCTTTCCGTAGGTTCTGTAGTTGGCTTGGTTGGAATGCTTGCAGGAGGAATGATTCAGGAAGGTATCACTCTGAAATTTGCAGGTGTAACACTTTATTTCAGTGTACCGGTAATTGTAATTGCCATGTTGATTGTTGGCTGTCTGATTGGAGCAGTTAACGGACTCATTGTAACAAAATTAGGTGTAGCACCGTTTATTGCTACACTTGGTACTATGTATATCTGCCGTGGTTTTGCAAACCTTCGCTCCAACGGTGCAACCTTCTCCGACATCAAAGGCTATGACGGACTTGGAAATACAGGCTTTAAGATTCTTGGAAGCAACATTGCAGGTATTCCTACTGGTGTTTACATTTTCGCAGTGCTTGCAGTTATTTCTGTTATCATTCTGAAGAAGCTTCCATTTGGCTGGTATGTACTTGCAGTCGGCGGCAATGAGAAATCTGCACGTCTTTCCGGCATTAAAGCGGACAAGATCAAGATCATTGTTTATATGATTTCTGGCTTTTGCGCAGCCTGGGTTGGTATGATTAACACAGCACAGCTTTCAGCAGCACATCCTGCATCCGGTGATGGCTGGGAAATGAACGCAATCGCAGCTACCGTACTTGGCGGAACCTCCATGAGTGGTGGATCCGGAACCATTATCGGAACTGTAGTTGGTGCATTCGTTATCGGTGTTATCAACGATGGTATGACAATGTGTGGTGTATCTGAGTTCTGGCAGAAGGTTATCCGTGGTCTGGTTATCATTCTTGCAGTTGTAATTGATCAGACACAGAGAAATCTCCAGGCGAAGATGGCGCTTCAGGCAAGAAATGAGAATAAATAAACATTTGGAAATATTGCAAAAATTTACAAAAAGATTTATAGTAAAATGAAGAAGCAGGAGGAAGAAACGTGAAGAAATCAGGGATTTTAAATGCCCAGCTGATTCGCTGCATCGCGGAGCTTGGACACAAAGATCTGTTCATGATCGGTGATGCGGGAATGCCGATTCCGAAAGGCGTGGAGATCGTGGATCTGGTTGTATGCGGAGGGGTTCCTACCTTTAAACAGGTAATGGATGCTGTGCTGGCAGAAACAGAAGTGGAAGCCTACACCATTGCAAATGAGATCGAGGAAAAAAATCCGGAGCTTCTTGCATATATTCAGCAGAACCTTCCTGAGGCTGAGGAGAGCAGAATTGACCACGTAGACCTGAAAAAGATGTCCGCGCAGTGCAAATTTGCGATCCGTACAGGTGAGTTTACACCTTATCCGAACATAATTTTAAGAGCGGGAGTTGCTTTCCCGGCATAAAGCATGATCAGAGAAGACGCTGCGAAAGACAGGTAGAACCTAGTTTTGCAGCGTCTTTTTGTTTGAATCGGCGAAAAATTTTCAGGGGGCCAGGAAAAGATGTGTATGCGGATATTTACTCACAGAGGAGGACTTGAATATGAAAGTAAGTGTGAAGAAAATCAGTGAGATCACCGGATTTTCTCCAGCGACGGTATCAAATGCATTAAATTATAAAAAAGGCGTGAATGCAGAGACATCTGCGAAAATTTTCAAAGTGGCACAGGATCTGGGCTATTTTGAGGAAAATCATATCCGCAAGGTAAAATTTGTGATGTTTAAGCGTGACGGCTCTGTGGTAGAGGACTCTCCATTTTTTATTCAGCTGATTTCCGGAGTGGAGCAGGAATGCCGTGCCTGTGGCATGGAGATGCAGCTATGCAATCTGGACAAGCGGGATCCCGGGTATCAGGAACAGGCGAAATGGATTATGAACGATAAGGCGTCCGCTGTGATTCTTCTGGGGACAGAGATGGTGGATTCGGATATTAATCTGATCCGGGGCATGACCTGTCCGTTTATTGTGATTGATTACTGGAAAGAGGATATGAGCTTTGATGCCATGCTCATTAATAATGCGGATTCAGCCCGTATGGCAACGGAGTACCTGATTGCAAACGGACATAAAGAAATTGGGTATCTTCAGGGAAAATTCAGGATTAAACCTTTCCGTTCTCGTTCGGCAGGTTATCAGACCGCATTGCAGAAAGCAGGGCTGCATTTAAATAAGGACTATGTTTTTACCATGTCAACTACTATTGACGGTGCATATGAGGATATGAAGCAGTATCTGTCTAAGAAGGCGAAGCTGCCTACTGCATTTTTTTCAGATAATGACATGATTGCTTTGGGTGCTATGAAGGCTATGGCGGAATTCGGAATCCGGATTCCGGAGGATGTTTCTATTGTAGGATTTGATGATCTGACTTTTTCCTCTATTTCCTATCCACCGCTGACCACTCTGCGCGTACCGAAGCAGGAGATGGGCAGAGCGGTTGTAAGAAGGCTGCGGGATATGCTCAAGGACAATGACGGAATCAAACTTAAGATGCAGATGTGTACGCAGTTTATTGAGCGGGAGAGTGTGAAAAAAATATAAGGATGCTTCAAAAATGATGCATTGGTAGAAATTAAATCTAATAAAGTCCTGATTTCTCAGAAATCAGGACTTATTAAGTTTCTGGCTTAGGCGCGAATTGCGTTCATAATTGCGTCGTAAAGCTCGTCATAAGTTTCATAAGCGGGGATTTCTGGATACTCGGCTTTAATTGCATCGGTGCTCTTAAAGAGGAATCCGGCCTTGCTTGCCTGGATCATGCCAAGGTCATTGTGGCTGTCTCCGCTGGCAATGGTGTCATAGCCGATAGACTGCAGTGCTTTGACTGTGGTGTATTTGGACTTCTCACAGCGCATCTTAAAGTCAGTGATCTCGCCGTTTTCCCCTACAACCAGGGAGTTGCAGAAGATGGTCGGGTAGCCCAGCTTTTTCATAAGAGGACCTGCAAACTGGGAGAAGGTATCGCTGAGGATGATAACCTGGGTCTGCGCACGCAGCTTATCCAGAAATTCCTTTGCACCCGGAATCGGATCAATTTTGGCAATGGTTTCCTGGATCTCCTTCAGTCCAAGTCCGTGTTCCTTCAGGATATTCAGACGATATTTCATTAATTTATCATAATCCGGCTCATCGCGAGTCGTTCTCTTCAGCTCCGGAATCCCCGTAGCCTCGGCAAAGGCGATCCAAATCTCCGGCACCAGTACGCCCTCTAAATCTAAGCAAACAATTTCCATAATTTCCTCCATTCTGCGGCCATATGCTGCCGTCGCTATTTTCAATTTAAATAAATGGAATCGTGTGAAGTCAGTTATTATGTTTGCTTTCACACATTATCCTATTATAGCGTAAAAATGTAAGGAGTGCCAGACCTAAATTAGAATGGAGGGAAAATGTTTGGAAATCAGGGAAAAATAGAGAAAAATTGTCTGGTCGAAATTTCTCGGTTGTATTGCCGTATTGAGAAAAATGTGGTATATTATTAGTATCTGTAGTAATAATAGACAAAATAAACAGAATAACAATGGCAGGAGTGGTTAAAATGTATAACGAAGAGTACAAACGCTGGATGGCGGCAGATTTCGAAGATGCAGATCTGAAACCAGAATTATCTAAGATTGAAGGAAATGATGAGGAGATCAAGGAGCGCTTTGCTGTTTCCCTGAAATTTGGTACAGCAGGACTTCGCGGTGTTCTTGGCGCAGGTACCAACCGCATGAATATCTATGTAGTACGTCAGGCTACACAGGGCCTTGCGAACTGGGTAAAGACACAGGGCGGCACACAGACCGTAGCCATCAGCTATGACAGCCGTCTGAAGAGTGATGTATTTGCCAAGACAGCTGCAGGCGTGCTGGCTGCCAACGGAATCAAGGTCAGAATTTATGACGCATTAATGCCTGTTCCGGCTCTTTCCTTTGCAACACGCTACTATGAGTGTAATGCAGGAATCATGGTTACAGCTTCTCATAACCCTGCTAAATATAACGGATATAAGGCTTACGGCCCGGATGGCTGCCAGATGACAGATGACGCAGCAGCCATCGTTTATGATGAGATCCAGAAGACAGACGTACTGACTGGTGCCAAATACATGTCCTTTGCAGAAGGCGTTGAGGAAGGCCTGATCCGCTTTGTGGGAGATGACTGTAAACGTGCTCTGTATGATGCGATCGAGTCCCGTCAGGTTCGTCCAGGCCTTTGCAAGACCGCTGGCCTGAAGCTGGTTTACAGCCCGCTGAACGGTTCCGGACTTGTACCGGTAACCCAGATCCTCAAGGATATCGGAATCACAGATGTGACAATCGTTCCGGATCAGGAATACCCGAACGGATACTTTACCACATGCAGCTACCCGAACCCGGAGATTTTCGCAGCTCTGGAGCAGGGCCTGAAGCTTGCTAAGGAGACAGGTGCAGATCTTATGCTTGCAACTGACCCGGACGCAGACCGTGTTGGTATTGCTATGAAATGCCCGGATGGCTCCTATGAGCTGGTAAGCGGAAATGAAGTGGGAGTTCTTCTTCTTGACTATATTGCAGCAGGACGCATTGAGAAGGGTACAATGCCGAAGAACCCGGTTGCAGTGAAATCCATTGTATCCACACCTCTGGCAGATGCAGTTGCTGAGCACTACGGCGTAGAGCTTAGAAGCGTACTTACCGGATTCAAGTGGATCGGTGACCAGATCGCACAGTTAGAAGCAGCTGGCGAAGTTGACCGTTTCATCTTCGGATTTGAGGAGAGTTACGGATACCTTGCAGGACCATATGTACGTGATAAAGATGCGATCATCGGATCCATGCTGATTTGCGAGATGGCTGCATATTACAGAAGCATTGGAAGCTCCCTGAAGCAGAGACTTGAGGAAATCTATGCGCAGTACGGCCGTTACCTGAACAAGGTAGACAGCTTCGAATTCCCAGGCCTTAGCGGAATGGATACCATGGCAGGAATCATGCAGAAATTCCGTGACAATCCGCCGGCAGAGATTGCAGGCTACAAGGTAGTAAAGGTTACTGATTACAAGAAACCTGAAGAGACAGGTCTTCCGGCAGCAAATGTTCTGATCTACAAATTGGAGAATAACGAGACTGTTGTAGTTCGTCCATCCGGAACAGAGCCGAAGATCAAGATCTACTATACAACTCTTGGCAAAGACCTTGCAGAGGCAGAAGCTGAAAAAGAGAAACTGGCTAAGGCACTTGAGCCGATGATGGCTTAAAACCGTTTTCAAACAAGTTCTAAGGCATTTGGTTCAGAAGAAACATAGCTTGAACGCAGATCGCGAGGCGACTGCGTTCATGAGCAAGTAGCGAAGCGGATTGCGAATGTCCGCTTTACTATAGTTTAGTAAATGACTCTGGAATCCCTCTTGCGTATAGCAGCGCAAGGGGGATTCTTTGCGCTGATAACTTTATTTATTTGCATAATGTGAAGAGATTTTATTTTGTAATTCGTTAATTACAATAAAGGGAAAAACATATAGTATAATTCCCGAAAAGAAAACGAGGTGACTGATGAATGTGGACGTTATTATTTATATTTTTGATGTTTGGCGTATTCGGTAAACTGATTGGACTTGCATTCCGTGCCACATGGGGAATTACGAAGATCTTTTTTCGCCTGATCTTTCTTCCAGTAGTTCTGATCGGACTTGTACTGGCTGGCCTGATGTACATAGCCCTGCCGCTGCTTGTAGTCATCGGAATCGCAGTGCTGGTGCTGGCGTAATTACGTGGGATTTTTTATATATATTTATAAAAATAAAAATACACGAAAATAAAATCGAAAATATGTGCGATTTGCCAGATGACAAAATGCGACAGATATGTTAGTATAGATACATCAACAAAAGACAAGAGATAGAAGTACGAAAGAAAATTAAAGTACCAAAGAAACCAAAAGCACTAAAGAATTTCAAACTACGAAAGAATTTTAACAACCAAAGACCCTGTAAGAAATACTCCAGATAAGACAGTATCCCCTGCAGAACACATCCGCTAAAATCTATAACAAAACACATCAGAAAAACTGGCTGGGAACTTATTTCCCAGCCATATTTATAACAAAATCCAATATAACCCACTCATTGAGAAATAAACTTAAGGAAAATACAACAACTGTTTATATTTGAAATCTATAGCCCTTCCCAGAGAAATCGTGTATACTAAAAGTTAAAAATGGGTCCCAAAAGAGCCCGTAAAATTATTGGATTTAAAGGACAGTATACACCCTTGAAATTAAAAATATAATTTGTAACAGGAGAGTATCCTAAGTAATCGGATTTATTGACTAATGTGATTAAATGTGTTTAAATATACTCAAAGGAGTAAATTATTATGAACACATCAAATATCACAAATTACAAGCCAAAAGATTTTGCTGAACTGTTAGGTGTATCTGTAAAAACATTACAGCGTTGGGATAGAGAAGGAACTCTAAAGGCAAACCGGACTCCAACTGATAGACGTTATTACACTTATGACCAATATCTACAATTCAAAGGAATAAATACTGAAGATGACAAACGTCAGGTAGTTATTTATGCCAGGGTATCTACAAGAAATCAAAAAGATGATTTACAAAACCAGGTTACATTTTTACGACAGTTTTGTAATGCCAAAGGTATTATTGTAGACCAGTGTATTGAAGATTATGGAAGCGGTCTTAATTACAATCGTAAAAAGTGGAACGAATTATTAGATGAAGTGATGGAACAAAAAATCAAAACTATAATCGTAACTCACAAAGATAGATTTATCAGATTTGGTTACGGCTGGTTTGAAAAATTCTGTACGAAGTTCAATACGACCATCGTGGTAGTGAACAATGAAGAACTATCACCACAAGAAGAACTCGTGCAGGATATTGTTTCAATACTCCATATGTTCTCCTGCAGGTTGTACGGACTTCGTAAGTATAAAAAACAAATAGAAAGGGATGTGGAAATTGCTAAAGAGCTTCAAGACGGAAATAAACCCGTCAGAGGAACAGAAAGTCAAGATTCATAAGACGATAGGAACTTGTAGATTCATTTATAATTTCTATCTTGCTCATAACAAAGAACTTTACGACAACGGTGAAAAGTTTATGAGTAGTAACAAGTTTAGAGTCTGGCTTAACCATGAATATCTTTCTGAGCATCCAGAGTATTCGTGGATTAAGGAAGTTTATTCAAAAGCAGTAACACAGGCAGTAAATAACGGACAAACTGCTTTTGCAAGATTTTTTAATCACGAGAGCGCTTTTCCTAATTTCAAAAAGAAAGGCAAATCTGATGTAAAGATGTATTTTGTAAAGAATAATCCAAAAGATTGTCGTTGCGAAAGGCACAGAATCAATATTCCGTCACTTGGCTGGGTCCGCATCAAAGAAAAAGGATATATTCCAACAACTAAAGACGGATATGTGATTAAAAGCGGCACGGTCTCAATGAAAGCTGACAGATACTATGTTTCTGTTCTTGTAGAAATTTTAAATAACAAGATAGCCAATAATTCCAATGCAGGAATTGGCATTGACCTTGGATTAAAGGATTTTGCCATTGTTTCTAATGGTAAAACTTATAAGAACATTAACAAATCTGCAAGATTAAAGAAACTTGAAAAACAGCTTATTCGAGAACAGAGAAGTCTTTCTCGAAAGTATGAAAATTTAAAGAAAGGAGAGTCCACTCAAAAAACAAATATACAAAAACAAAGGCTTAAGGTACAGAAACTTCATCATAGAATAGATAATATTCGTACTGATTACATCAATAAAACAATCGCAGAGATAGTAAAAACCAAACCATCTTATATTACAATTGAAGATTTGAATGTAAAAGGTATGATGAAAAACAGACATCTTTCAAAAGCTGTTGCTTCACAGAAGTTTTATGAATTTAGAACAAAGCTTCAAGCTAAATGCAATGAAAATGGAATCGAACTTCGAGTAGTAGACAGATGGTATCCATCATCTAAAACCTGTCACTGCTGTGGCGCTGTCAAAAAAGATTTAAAGCTTTCAGATAGAATATTTAAATGCAGTTGCGGTTATGTCGAAGACAGAGATTTCAATGCTGCACTTAATTTGAGAGATGCGATAACTTACGAAGCTGCATAACTAAAACGCAAACGTAAGTATGTACCGAAGGCTATTTTCGGGAATTTACGACTATGGAGTGTACAAGAACTTGCGAGTAGATATGATTTCGGTCAATCCAAAGCATACACGATGAAATAGTAAGTAATGTTCGTGAGAACTTACATTATCTCGATGTGAGCATATTTAATCACATTTTGAGTGGCAGGTAGAGATGGCTTTAATGACGGTATACCATGGCGGATATATGGCTGTAAAACAGCCTGAAATTCGTAAAGGTCGCAATATAAAGGATTTTGGAACCGGATTTTACTGTACTGTAATTAAAGAACAGGCGCAGAGGTGGGCAAGAAGATATGATACCAAAGTTGTATCTATATATGAGGTTCGGTTAAGGCCAACTTTGAAAATCAAGGAATTTAAAGACATGACAAATGAATGGCTTAATTTTATTATAGCATGCAGAAGTGGAATCCCGCATGATTTTGATATAGTAATAGGTGCAATGGCCGATGATCAGATATATAATTACATATCTGACTATATGGAAGGGACAATTACAAGCGAGCAGTTTTGGGTTATGGCGAAGTTTAAGTATCCCACATATCAGATTAATTTTTGCACGCAGAAAGCTTTAAAGTGCCTGCAATATCGAGACTATGAGGAGGTAAAATAAATGGCAGGACAACTGGGAAGGGAAAGCCGAGAAGATAATGATTTGTTCTATACGTGCAGCCTTATTGATTATATTGCAAGAAAAACCAAAAATACAAGGGCCGATGTTGTAAATACATTAGGTGTAAATCGAATCAGAAAAATCTATGATCTGGCGGATATTTATCACAGCGATAATATCGATCGTGTGAGTACAGATTATATAGAAGATGCGAATATTAAAAATGGAACCTTTGATAATGTAGGAATGTGCACATATTCCATTCCATCCCATTGGGATATAGGAAAGGTGTACAAAAGATTAATAAAACAGGTTGCGGAAACAGAAAAGGTGGATGTCGTAGAAGCATTAATGAAAGTATACAATTCTTTTATCAGTTCGAAAATAGATGATTATAACAGCAGTGTCTATTACGAAAATCCATCCTATATATATGAATGCTATATGGAAAATAAAATGCTATAACGGTCAATAGAAAGGCATGCAATGAACTTACAGCAGGCGAAGGAACTTCTCGGAATTAATCAGGATGATGATGAACGGGAGATAAAACGGAAATATCATAATTCTCTTGTGAAACCGGAAAGCACCGATGGGAAAGGGCAGAGAATTTACCACTTTAAGGCGTTTCTGGCTGCACCGCCTCAGACAGTGGAGAGCACACGGATTGCCAACCTGCAGCCAGGAGAATATCTTTACCCAAGAGCATTCCACGGCAATCAGATTCAGCTTATGAACAAGGAACGACAGATACTGGGATATCTCCGCATGGAAGATGAGCATCTATATTTTTGCATCATTCCTCTTTTAAAACGCCACGCCGCTCAGGTGAAGCTTCTGGTGAAATCCGATGATGCAGAAGAGAAAGGAATCTATCGAAGTAAATATGCAGGAAATTCCAGTGCCTCTGACAGAAGCCGTATCGGAAATCATGCAACAAAGGCTGATATAGATTTCTACTTCCGCCTGGAAGATGAGAGCTACAACCGCACAGACCTGAACCTAAAAATAGCAGAGCTTCTTTCCGAATATGAGAAATACCTGCAGCAAGGCCGCTTTTCCGATTTGTTCCAACGGCTGGCCCGTTCCAATTTCCGAAGCCGCTTTCATCTGAAAGAGAAGGACAGGCAGTACATTCAGGAGAAAGGGATGGATACCATCCGCAGTCACGCCAGGGATTTTGTGCGTACGAGGCTGGCACCTGCCCAGATTCCAAACGATGGCAAGCAGACTCCCATGCGTGGACATCCGATATTTCTGGCGCAGCATGCCACAGGCTGCTGTTGCCGCGGTTGCCTGTACAAATGGCACCGAATTCCCCAGGGCGTACAGCTTACTCAGAACCAACAGGACTATGTGGTAGATGTACTTATGACCTGGATTGAAAAAGAAAATACCGGTAAGTAGGAATATTTCGTTTGATAGAGCATGCTTACCCACTATTTTATCATCAAATATTAAACAGAGGAATTGCCCATGAAAATTTTTCATCTATCCGATTTACACATTGGACTGAAATTAATTAATCGAGATCTCAGAGAAGATCAGGAATATATTTTGAACCAGATTATCCAGAAAGCGAAGGAGGAAAAGCCGGACGCAATTTTGATTGCAGGTGATATTTACGACAAAGCTGTTCCGTCTGCTGAAGCGGTAGAGGTATTTGATCATTTTATTGGAAATCTGCGCACAGCAGTACCGGAATCAGTTGTTATGATGATCAGCGGCAATCACGACAGTGCACCCCGCGTCAATTGCTTCCGCAGCGTGCTGACCCACCAGCGCATCCACATGATCGGAATGCCTCCGCAGACCGAAGAAGACCATATTGAGAAAGTAGTATTTCAGGATGAATATGGATCTGTGAATTTTTATCTTCTTCCTTTTGTGAAACCTTCTATGGTGAAGTTGATCGTAGGAACTGATGAGAATGGAAATAATCTATCATATAATGAGACCATTCATCGTCTGATTGATCGTGAGGAAATTGATGAAACTCAGAGGAATATTCTGGTCAGCCATCAGTTCTATCTTCCCTCTGGCGAAAATGCAGAAGAGGTAGAACGAATGGATTCTGAGATTCGTACTATCGGAAATATTGACCAGGTATCCGCTGATATCCTGAAGAAATTTGATTATGCAGCCCTGGGACATATTCACAAACCAATGAAAGTAGGAAGCGAATTTTACCGTTATTGCGGTACGCCCCTTGCATGCTCTGTCAGCGAAGCAGGACAGAGCAAAGGAATTATAATGGTTGACATAAAACAAAAAAATCAGATTACTACAGAGATTTTGCCACTTGTGCCATTGCGGCAGATCAGAGTGATTCGTGGTGACCTTGAGGAGGTTCTGGCACAGACCTGTAGGGATTATGTAACAGTTATTCTTACGGATAAAGTAGACCTGGATGTAATCGATATGCAGGACCGTCTGCGTCTGGCATTCCCGGGACTTCTGGAAATACGCCGGGAAACGGTACGGCAGGCAGACTATACCAGACATGCGGCTGTAGAGAAAACCTTAAATCCTTTTGAACTCTGCTGTCAGTTCCTGAATGACGCAGACGAGGAGGAGAAAGAGATTCTTCAGGACATCATCAATACTGTACAGGGGGTGACGAAATGAGACCTGTGAAGCTTACCATGCAGGCATTTGGTTCCTACGGAAATCTGACCAAGATTGATTTTAGCGAGCCAGACCAGAACCTATTTCTGGTAACAGGAGACACTGGCGCAGGCAAAACCACTATATTTGATGCTATTGTATTTGCGCTTTACGGCGAGGCAAGCTCCAGCACCAATAAGAAAGACGGTGTTGTGCTTCAGAGTCAATACGTAGAACTAAATGTAGAGCCTTTTGTAGAACTTGTTTTTTCTGAAGGTACAGGAGAGACTCGTCAGCTTTATACAGTTCGTCGTGTCCCAAGGCATTTGAAGCGTCTTACAAGAGGTGCCGGGAAAAACACCGGAAGCCGTGAAGTGACAGGCTCTGTCAGCTTGATCATGCCAGATGGAACTGAATATCCGCAGAAAGAAGCGGACAGCAAGCTTGGCGAAATCCTTGGTCTTAATAAAGGCCAGTTTATGCAGGTAGCTATGATTGCGCAAGGGGAGTTTATGGAGCTTCTTCGCGCCAAATCTGACGATAAGAAGGTGATTTTCCGTAAGCTTTTTAATACAGAGCTGTATCAGAATATTGTAGATGAGCTGATGAACCGCAAACGATCATTAGAAAAAGACATTGCCCAGATTAAGACTGCCTGTCAGACTGAGACTGCTCATGTGGTAATTTCCCAGGAATATGAGAAATGGGAAGAAATGGAAGCACTGAAAAAGCAGATTCAGAACGGTGAGATTGTAGTGATGGACCAGTTTCTCACTCAGTTGACAGAGCTATGCAGTACATTGAGGACTCGTATACAAGAGGCACAGAAAGATCTGGATACTCTTTCTAAGCTTCGGGATGAAAAGAGGGATGCCTATACCAGTGCCAGTCAGCTGCAGGGCTTATATAACCAGCTTGAAGAGGCACTTTTTGAGTTAAAAGCATGCGAAGACGTAGAAGCACAGATAAAGGAGAAGATGCTTCTTTCTGAGCACATACGAACTGCATATGAGATTCAAGCAGAGTACCTGCGCTGTCAGGACGCCTTTGGAAATCTGCGAAATCATGAAAATGCCTTGAAAGAGCAGCAGGAACGCAGCCCACAACTGGAAAACCAGGCGAAGCTTACAGCAGAAGAAGCATCTAAAGTGCAGGAACTTGCTGAAGGAGAGAAAGAAGTTTATACCACCATATATGAGCGGGTAAATAAGGAAATGAAGCTTCGCAAGCGGATTAGCGAAGCGCAGGCTATAGCCAGAGAGAGCCAGGAAACGCGTCAGGCAGCGGAAACAGCTGCACAGAAAGCACGTGAAGATTTGGACAGCCTGGAGAAAAAGGAAGAAGAGTGGCGCACCCAGGCGGAGACACTTGCAGATACTGGAGAGAAAATAGCCCTTTGGAAAGGGCTGAACCAGGAGCTTGAAGCTCTCTTTGCAGATCTGGAAGATGCAGAAAAGCAGCTTCAAATGACCGAAAAGCAGAAGAAAGAGTCTGAAAAAGCGAAGAAATCCTATATTAAAATCCGTGCGCTTTATGAAAGCCAGAACCAGAAATATGAATCCATGAGACGAATTTTTCTGGATGAGCAGGCAGGCTTCCTTGCCAGAGAACTTCAGCCAGGCAAACCATGTCCGGTATGCGGAGCTTTGGAGCATCCACATCCTTGTGCCACATCGGAATCCCATGCCGACCTTACCAGAGAGCAGTTAGATCTGGCAGAGAAGGAAGCCTCCCGGCTGCGCAGCCAGCAGGAACAGATTGCAGGAGAAGCCCGTGCGGCAGCAGACCTTGCCATAGAGAAAGAAAAGGGATACCAGGATAAACTGGAGAAGCTGTGCGGAGGAATGCAGGAGCTTTTCAAAGATGCTGCTGAAGAAAATGTGCAGAATGCCGCTGGAATTTCCGAGATAATAGACCGGTCGCCTTTGGAGTTCATAAAACAGCAGTTGGAAACCAGAAAGCTTGCATTGCAAAAACAGTATACACAGTTTCAAAAAGATCAGAACACTTTGCTGAAGCTCCAGAATCAGCTTAGTCACGTAGAAGAAACGAAAAAACGGGGAAAACTCACTGTTGAGGAAACCAACCAGAAACTGACAGAAGCAATCGCTGCTGCAAAGAGTAGTCAGGATGTGCTGAAACAGCTTAGCAGTTCACTGGAATATCCGTCGGAAGAAGCTGCTATGCAGGAATTTGATAAATCCAAGGCGAAATGGAAAGAAGCTGCCAGGGCTGCAGAAGATGCACAGAAGAAATCATCCACAGCTTCCGAAGCCTTTGTGAACTGCATCAGCCTGATTCAGCGCTACATGGATGAACTGCCTGGATTACAGAAAGCTTTGCAGGAGAGACTGGCTTCTTATACAGAATTGCTGCATGCCAAAGATATGACAGAGAGTGAATGGAAGCCTTTAACAGAGGAATATTCCCGCCAGATGGCAGACCAACTGCAGAAAGAAACCGACACCTGGAAACAGAAAAAAATTGCGGCGCAGACAGTGAAAGATTCTGCCAGCAAGGCAATTGACGGAAGAACGAAACCAGATCCGGAGCTTGCGAAGGCTCAGATGGAGGAAGCGGAAGTAAAACGTAGATTGGCACAGGAAAAACTGGATTCATATAAAGAACAATATAAAGCAGATCAGGATGCCTGCAGTATTCTTACTCCGCAGATGGAGAAGCGAGGCAAGATTATTGAGAAGCATGCCAAGCTGGAAACTTTGTATAAATTGCTGTCTGGAAATATGTCCGGTAACAGAATGGATCTGGAAACCTTTGTGCAGAGATATTATCTGGAGAAAATATTATATGCAGCCAATCGCCGCTTTTCAGATATGTCTGCGGGACAGTTTGAGCTTCGCATGGTAGATGCAGCCAATGCCGGCAAAGGTAAAAACCGTGGGTTGGATCTTATGGTATATTCCAATGTAACCGGAAAGGAGCGGGAGGTCCGTACTCTTTCCGGTGGAGAGTCCTTTATGGCTGCATTGTCCCTTGCTCTTGGAATGGCAGACCAGATTCAGGAAAGCTCTGCATCTATTAATTTAGATGTAATGTTTGTAGATGAAGGCTTTGGTTCATTAGATGAGCATTCCAGAGAGCAGGCCGTAAAGGTTCTTCAGGAACTTGCTGGCGGCAGCAAACTGATCGGTATTATTTCCCATGTAACGGAATTGAAACAGGAAATTGAAGACCAGCTAATCGTTACGAAGGACGAGAAGGGAAGTCATGTAAGGTGGCAGATTAGTTAGAGAACTGCTGAAAAATCAGGAAATGATTTTTCAAAAATTTTCTAAATGCCTTGAATAAATTTGTTAAATTCTTCCGGATTGTCATAGTCTGTAATTATGCAATCCACAATACGGCGGATTTCATCCTGGTGTTCCTCGTGCTCATCATAAACAGCAGCCACATAGAAACCATCATTTTTGGCTGTTGTCAGTGCATGGAGGGAATCTTCGAAAACAATAGTATTGCTTCTGTCAGTACCAAGAAATTTCATAGCTTCCCGATAGATAGCTGGTTCGTCCTTACCTGCTCCCACGGAAGTACAGGTAAATATTTCACTGAAACAATGGAGCACCCCGCAGCGAGTCAGAACGGTCTCTACCAGAGATCGTTCTGCGGCGGTTGCGATGCACATTTTAACACCTGCCTGATGAAGCTGTGTGAGGAATTTGGCTGCGTGAGGCTTTAGTTGAGCCTCATAGCGGTAGAAGTCATCTACAATTGCGACAGCACCCTTGATCAGATCGTCAGGAGTCTGCTTTACGCCATAATAATCAATAAAGTAATCAGCTGCCTGCTGAAGACTCATAGTAGCAATTATCTCATTAAGATCAGGCTCCGGCTCGATTCCCTGGCTTCGCAGGTAAATTTCGCCTACATGATCCCAGGCGGACATGGAATCCAGAAGTGTTCCGTCCAGATCCCAGATTGCACCCTTTAACATAAGTATCCTCCTAGCGATCTGCTTCGCAGCTCTGAATCATGTTCTTGGTAAGCTCTTTGAGCTCCTTTGTGGCTTCTGTAATATTTTTTGCTGCGAAGATAGCGCTGACCACAGCAATTCCACAGATTCCGGTACCCTGAAGCTCCATAACATTTTCACGGGAAATTCCGCCAATAGCAATAACTGGGATGTTTACTGCTTCGCAAATCTGTTTCACAGTTTCATGGCTGATGCTGTTAGCATCTTTTTTGGTTCCGGTATGAAATACAGCACCGACACCCAGGTAATCAGCACCATTTTTTTCGGCAAGCACTGCCTGCTCTACTGTCTGGGCAGAAACACCGATGATTTTATCCGGTCCAAGAATCGCCCGCACATTGGATGCTTCCATATCATGCTGTCCTACATGTACGCCGTCAGCGTCAATTTTTTTTGCAATCTCTACGTTGTCATTAATTACAAATGGCACATGATAACGTGCACATAGTTCTTTAATTTCCACAGCCTCCTTCAGAAAGCTGTCAGCATCCAGATCTTTTTCACGGAGCTGGATAAATGTGGCACCGCCTTTCAGGGCATCCTCTACCTGCTCGTATAAAGTTCTGCCATTTAACCAGCTGCGGTCTGTAACGCCATAAAGTAAAAGATCGTTTTTATCACAGTTCATATCAAAATCTCCTAACTTCATAATAATTATGGTAAAAAAACATAAACCAGTTCTGTTTACTATAAGGCAGTATACCACAAAACTATTCCCATGAAAAAGCCTTAGTTGACCGTGCGCGGAAATTTTTTTACACCATGTGGGTAAGCTGCCAGGAAAGCAAGAAGTACCCTAATAGCTCTACACAGGTTTTATGCTGTGTTTTACTATTAGGGTACAGTTAATTATTTTTATTCAATATATGAGGCTTTTAAATTATTCTTGCTCCTGTGTTGGGAACTGGAAGTACTGCTGTGTAAATTCTCCCATCAGTTCTTCTAATGGTGCTAATGGTTCGGAATGTACGGTTATACCTGCTCCGAAATCGATATAACCCATGTTTTCATCTGCTTCCGGCCACTGAGCTAAGCCTTCTCCGTTTGGATCACCGTTGGTAATGAAATTCACCCAGTACTGATTCATTTTTTCTGCCAGTTCATAGTCCCAATCTCTCCAGTTTCTGGAGGCAGGTACACCATCCCGCATGGAGTTAAATGCATAGAACTGTTCGCTGGAATGCCATGCCCACTGCTCGGCGGCAGAACGGTCTGTTCCTATCTCTGTAATGCTTTCCGGAGTTATCTGGCTGAACAGATAAGTATAATTCTTTGCCTTTCCATCAGTTCTCTCAGCCATAAGCTTGCCATAAAGACGATTTACCATAAGATTGCGGCTATCCTGAGTTCCGAAGCCTAATGTTCCAAGCTGACGGCTGGTAACCATAGCAGTTTTATCTGTGATTTTCAAAAGATTTTCAAAATCATATTTGTCATACAGATCACCTAACTGTTCTTTGTATTCAGCATAAAAATCATCAGCAGTTGCTGTTGCCAGGTATTTTGCTTCTCCCATATTTGTTCCTGAAAGAATAGATACATCATCAAATACACCTTCATTGATGGCTTCCTGGATACTTGGATATGCTATATAAAGATCATCCTGGTTCATGCTGCCCGGATAATGCTCACTTGCAGATTTCAGCAGTTCTTCTCCGTCCATAGCTCTTAATTCTTCCATGGAAATATCAGCAGACAGACCTAAATCCTCCAGATATGCAGTTCCGTTCTTTTCTGCATCTTCCTGGCTCTGGAATGCTCCGACATACTTCAGTCCGCTCTCCAGAATCAGTTTATCTACATCAACATCCATTTGCGGTGAGGCTATCATGGACATTGCTTTCATTGTGCCGCCTGACTGACCTCCAACAGTGATGTTTTCAGGATCTCCTCCGAAATTTGCAATATTTTCCTTGATCCATTCCAGTGCTTTGATCTGATCCATCAATCCGTAGTTTCCGCTCTGTCCCTGCTCTTCAGAAAGCTGAGGCAGAGATAAATAACCGAATACTCCAAGTCTCTGCTCTACAGAAACTGCAATTACATCATTTTCTGCAAAAGCATCCAGGTTTCCCTCAGCACTGTAGGTATGTCCGACTGTCAGTCCGCCTCCATGGAACCACACATAGACTGGTTTTTTCTCATCACCTGTCAGGTTCTCCTCTGTGGTAGAAATATTCAGGTACAGACAATCCTCACTCATTTCCGGCGCTGTGTTATTGTGGAAATCTGTTCCGCTGGGTTCTACAAAGCCGAGCTCCTGCATGGGCATTTCCCTATTGGTATCGCACACAAGAATATCATCCCATTTCTCGTGATCCACAGGTGCCTTCCATCTAAGGTCTCCTACAGGCGGGGCTGCATATGGCACGCCTTTGAACTGTACCACATTCTCATACCCTTCATCCGTACTGTTGATTCCTTGAACCTTTCCGTAACTGGTATCTACAACATTATCGAGATTCTCTGAAGCTGATACAGTCATTCCTGATAACATCATCATGGCCGCTGATGCCATTAAAACTACCATTCTTTTTTTCATTTACATTTCCTCCTCGTATTCTTTGTTACTTACATTGCTTTTTTTCTTTTATATTGCCGATGATTTATTATGGCATTTTTTTAATTCTCTCACTATAAGTATTTTTCTTTCTTCCTATAACTTTTTTGATTTCTAAGGAGATAAGAAAAATCAAAAAGTACCCTAATAGCTCCACACAGCTTGTGTTCTGTGGTTTACTATTAGGGTACAGTTGCCTATTGGGGAATTATGGCAGCTATGCAGCGTAAATACTTTTTAATTCAGCGTGTTTTTCTATTATTCTGATAATGGAACCTGGAAATACTGCTGTGCAAATTCTTCCATCAGTTCTTCTAATGGTGCTAATGGTTCGGAATGTACGGTTATACCTGCTCCGAAGTCGATATAGCCCATGTTTTCGTCTGCTTCTGGCCACTGAGCTAAGCCTTCTCCATTTGGATCACCATTGGTAATGAAATTCACCCAGTACTGATTCATCTTCTCTGCCAGTTCATAGTCCCAGTCTCTCCAGTCTCTGGAAGCAGGTACACCATCCCGCATAGAATTAAAGACATAAAACTGTTCGCTGGAATGCCATGCCCACTGCTCGGCGGCAGAGCGGTCTGTTCCTATCTCTGTAATGCGTTCCGGAGTTACCTGGCTGAACAGATAAGTATAATTCTTCGCTTTTCCATCGGTTCTTTCAGTCATCAGTTTGCCATAAAGACGATTCATCATGATATTAGCGCCGCTCCAGCTTCCGAAGCCTAATGTTCCAAGCTGTCGGCTGGTAATCATAGCAGTATTGTCTGTAACCTTCAAAAGATTCTCGAAATCATATTTGTCATACAGATCGCCTAATTTTTCTTTGTATGCAGCATAAAATTCATCCGCAGTTGGTGTCTGTAAGTACTGTCCTTCTCCCATATTTGCACCGGAAAGAATCGACACATCATCAAACACACCTTCATTAACAGCTTCCTGGATGCTTGGATATGCTACATAAAGACCGTCCTGATTCATACGACCGGGGTAATGTTCACTTGCGGATTTCAGCAGTTCTTCTCCGTCCATAGCTCTTAATTCTTCCATGGAAATATCAGCAGACAGACCTAAATCCTCCAGATATGCAGTTCCGTTCTTTTCTGCATCTTCCTGGCTCTGGAATGTTCCAGGATAATTCAGTCCGCTCTCAAGAACCAGTTTATCTACATCAACATCCATTTTTGGTGAAGCTATCATAGTTGTTGCTTTTGTTGTGCCGCCTGACTGACCTCCAACAGTGATGTTTTCAGGATCTCCTCCGAAATTCGCAATATTTTCCTTGATCCATTCCAGTGCTTTGATCTGATCCATCAATCCGTAGTTTCCGCTCTGTCCCTGCTCTTCAGAAAGCTGAGGCAGAGATAAATAACCGAATACTCCAAGTCTTTGCTCTACAGAAACTGCAATTACACCATTTTCTGCGAAAGCATCCAGATTTCCTTCAGCACTGTAGGTATGTCCGACTGTCAGTCCGCCGCCATGGAACCATACATAGACTGGTTTTTTCTCGTCACCTGCCAGGTTCTCCTCTGTGGTGGAAATATTCAAGTACAGACAGTCTTCGCTCATTTCCGGTGCTGTGTTATTGTGAAAATCTGTTCCACTTGGTTCTACAAAGCCAAGCTCCTGCATGGGCATTTCCCTATTGGTATCACATACAAGAATATCATCCCATTTCTCGTGATCCACAGGTGCCTTCCATCTAAGGTCTCCTACAGGCGGGGCTGCATATGGCACTCCCTTGAACTGTACCACATTCTCATACCCTTCGTCCGTACTGTTGATTCCCTGAACCTTTCCGTAACTGGTATCTACAACATTATCCAGATTTTCTGAAGCCGATACGGTCATTCCTGATAACATCATCATGGCCGCTGATGCCATTAAAACTACCATTCTTTTTTTCATTTGCGTTTTCTCCTTTCGTATTCCTGGCTGAATTTCCGTGGTATTTAAAAGGTTTCTGGTATGATTCCCTATCTGCGTATACGGCCTTCTTCCTCCTCTCACGCTGCTGATAATTTATTATGACATTTATTTTATCTTCTCACCATAATTCTTTTTCTTTCTTCCTATAATTTTCTTGCTTTCTTTTGCAGGGAAAGAAGATAGAAAAAAATAATTTGATAAAATTTACGATGCATAATAAATGGAAATATAGATGCTAATGTGATATGATTTAAAGTAATAAAGAACGAAAAAACTGAATTTTTATGCGGGAGGAGCAAGTATGAAGAAGTATATTTTACCAGCTGTTTTGCTGGCAGCAGGCTTTTCGCTTTCCACTATCGGCTTTCAGAAGCAGGAAATAAAGGCAGCAGAAGAAATCGGAACAGAAGTTGAAGAAACATCAACAGAACAAGTAAAAATCAGTCCGACAGAAGGCGAATCAGATGGCATGGCACTATATTCTTCCTGTCCGTTTATTTACGAAGAAACAGAATGGGAGCTTCAGACCTTTGTGCAGGAAGATATGCTTATAGATGGAGAACTGGCAATGGATGACAGAGGGCATTTCCTGATACAGGTTAGTTCCGGTGAAGATTCCTATATAATGTTTGATGATACAGTTCAGCTGGGAATGCCGGAGGCAGATGTCTGGATAGATGAACAGGAGAAGCTGCATATCGTAGTTCGAGATGTGCGGACTGCCAGATACAGAGTAACCGATTTTACTTACGACTCAGAGAAAAAAGAATTTATTGGAAATGATGTGCTTAATGGAGATGGAATCAATTATCTGGGAACAACGGGTAAATAGCTTTTGTACAGCACTGATTTTCTCAAAATGATTTAAGAAAGGCAGAATTACCATGGATCAATTTGAAAAACAAAAGATAGAGCGCCAGGCACTTAATGGCAAAATGACGATGATGTTTGGAGGGATTTTCCTGATGTTTTCAGCAATCACCTCTACACTGATGTATGGAATCAATTTTTTTATGACAGCACAACAGGCAGATAAGGGTGTGGCAGAATATGTAGAGCTTCTTAAAAAAGCCGGCGTAGGAAGCACTTTCCTGAGAGTAGCAGGAGTTTGCTTCCTGCTGGTTGGAATTTATGAGATTATTGCAGGCTTTATAACTGCAAAGAACAGCAACCGCATTGATAAAAGCTTGTTTACTATGAAAATTATTATTTCGCTTTTAATAGTAGAAATTATGATGCAGGTGTATCTGTTTTTAACAGGTCTTATGAATTTTGGCTTTTTATTTACGGCGATTTTGCTGCCATTGTTTATGCTTTGGGGAGTTACCAGATTGCGGAAGGTGGCAAAGGCGGATCCGGAGCGTGTTTATGCAGCAAAGCCTGCGGCCAGAGATAAATCCAGACAGCAGAGCGCGGCTCCAAAGAAGAGTATTCGGGAAAGAGCGGCTATGCAGGCAAGAGAGGATGACGGTGAACCAAAGCAATAATACTACAGAGAAGGTGAATAGCAGATTATGGACATGAAGGAAGTTATCGCAAGTGCAGCGAGAAAGCTGATTCTGGAAAAGAAGGTTAAGAAGCTGACAGTGAAGGATATTGTGGAAGAGTGCCAGATTACCAGACAGGCGTTCTATTATCACTTTGAGGGAATTCCGGATCTGATTCAGTGGAGCATAGGGAAAGGCGTAGACAGGCTTCTTGAAGAAACCCGTCAGCAAGACGGACCGGAAGCTGCGCTGAAATATTTGTTTGTATTTGCTATTAACGCCATGCCGGACGTGCGAAGAGGTGTGGAGAGTAACTATGGCAAGGAAGTGGAGCAGACGCTGAGACGAGGTACATATGAGCTGTTTGAGCAGATCGTGGAAGAAGAAAACCTCTATCAGAATTACGGCCGTCAGGAATTAAAGCTGCTCCTCCGTTATCATAGCAGTGCAATCCTGGGGCTTCTCCAGGACTGGACACCAGAGGACACAAAGAATCTGGATGGGATTGTGCATGAAGTTTATCAGATCATGGTGGGGGGAATTACAGCCGGTACAGCGAATATTAAGTAAAAGGCTGCAAAAAAATATTTGTAGACATATTCTGGCCTATTTACATGACATATTCAGAAATTCTTCCATCGCCTTAGTGAAATATCGTCCTTTTTTCCAGTAAAAACAAATCCTTCTGCTGTTATGCTGTGCCGGAAGCTTGTAATAAACTACATTATGATTATGTGGGATTCGGGACAGCATAATATCACCAATAAAGGAAATTCCCATTCCGGACTGACAGATGTTATAAGCAGTCATCTGCTGGTCCATATTTAAAACAACATCTGGTTCAAAATCATTAGCCTGGCAAATCTGCCGGGCTCTTTTTCCCGTATCATTCTCATTTTTCATCATAATAAAAGGAAGTCCCTTGAAGCTTTTAAGTGGAACTATTGGAAAAGAAGGATTCAGGAAGCTGCCATTCTGTATTTGCAAGTCTGTTATCTGGTAATCCTTCAGAGAGGAATTTATAGGAAAATGGCTGGGGACTGCCAGAATCAGATGCTCTTCATGAAAAATGCGGCTGTCAAAAATATCCGGATTCAGGGCAGTGTTGTCAAGAATCAGGTCTACAGAACCCTTTTGCAGAAGCTCAGCCAGCTGAGCCGTACTCTCTTCAATCAAATTTATCTTTATATGGGGATAACACGTTACAAAGGCAGAAATCAAAGGGGGCAAAATCCAGGAGGAAAAGAGATTGCTTCCGCCAAGAGTAAGATTTCCGGTGGACAGCTTATCCCAGTCATGTATAAAGGCGGAAAAGCTTCTGTGAATGCCCAGGATTTCTTCCACGCAGCGGATGTATTCTTTTCCGCATTCGGTTAATCCAAGGGGTTTGGTACTGCGGTCAAAAATGGGATAGCCGATACGGTTTTCTACTCGTTTTACATTTGCGCTTAAAGATGGCTGGGAAATAAAAAGATTAGCAGCAGCTTTGGAAAAGCTTTTTTCTTTATAGACCTCATAAACATATTCCATACCCTGAAACATAAATACTCCTTTCTGAACTTCAGACCTTTTCCTCTGGTATCGTTATTATAATTTATGAATTATAATTATTATAATAATATAAGTATTTGCTTATATTATATAGGATACTTATAATAAGGGCAAGTAAAAAAACAAAGCGGGAAACCGCAGGAAATAAACAGAAAAAGATTGGAGAAATTAGAAATGAGCGAGCAGGAATTCCGTACGGAAAAAGATTCAATTGGTACCAAAAATGTACCGGAAGATGTATATTATGGCGTGCAGTCATTACGTGCAGCAGAGAACTTTCATATTACAGGTTTAAATATGCATCCGGAAATTATTAACAGTCTTGCTTATATCAAAAAGGCAGCAGCAATTACAAACTGTGAAGCTGGCCTTCTGGACAAAAAAATTGCACAGGCAATTGTAAAGGCATGTGATGAAATTCTTGGAGGAAAGCTTCATGAGGATTTTATTGTAGATCCTATTCAGGGTGGAGCCGGAACCTCTTTAAATATGAATGCAAATGAGGTAATCGCAAACAGAGCCAATGAAATTCTCGGTGGCAAAAAGGGTGATTATTCTATAGTAAATCCAAACGATCATGTAAACTGCGGACAGTCTACCAATGACGTAATTCCTACTGCCGGAAAAATGACATCTCTTCGCCTTCTTAAGAATTTAAAGAAAGAGCTTATGAGGCTGCATACTGCACTGGAGAAAAAAGCAGAAGAGTTTGACGGCGTGATCAAAATGGGAAGAACACAGCTGCAGGACGCTGTTCCTATTCGTCTTGGACAGGAATTTAAAGCATACAGTGTAGCTGTACTTCGCGATATCAGACGTATGGATAAGGCAATGGATGAAATGCGGACTCTGAATATGGGTGGAACTGCAGTAGGAACCGGACTGAATGCAGACGAAGCTTATCTTCGCCGAATTGTACCGAACCTTAGTGAAATTTCCGATATGGAACTGGTACAGGCTTATGATCTTATTGATTCCACTCAGAACCTGGATCCTTTTGTGGCAGTATCGGGAGCTGTGAAGGCTTGTGCAGTGACTCTTTCCAAAATTGCCAATGACCTTCGACTTATGTCCTCTGGTCCGAGAGCCGGATTTGGGGAAATCAATCTTCCGGCGAAGCAGAATGGTTCTTCCATTATGCCGGGAAAAGTAAACCCTGTTATTCCTGAGGTAGTAAATCAGGTGGCATTTAATGTAATAGGAAACGATGTGACAATTACTATGGCTGCAGAAGCCGGACAGCTGGAATTGAATGCTTTTGAGCCGATTATCTTCTATTGTCTGTTTCAGTCTATTGATACTCTTGGATATGCAGTACAGACGTTCGTTGATAACTGTGTTACCGGAATCACAGCAAATGAGACAAGATGCCGCTATTTCGTAGAAAATAGTGTGGGAATCATTACTGCAATCTGTCCGTATGTTGGTTATCAGAAAGCAGCGGAAATAGCAAAAGAAGCAATTAAAACAGGAGAATCTGTGAAAAAGTTAATCATTGAGCAGGGCATTCTTACAGAGGAACAGATGGATGAAATCCTGGATCCGGTACAGATGACAGAACCTGGAATTTCCGGAAAAGAGCATCTGACAGATTAAAAATTTCAAATCGATTATTATGTAAAGGCAAGGTGTTATTTGACACTTTGCCTTTTTTGTCTATACACGGGAAAAACTCTGACTATCGACACTTTTGTCTGACTGGACTAAAATAAGAACTATGATCTAGACAGTTAAAACCATAAGAGAGGGGGATTCAGATGGCACACCCAATATTATCAGTGAAAATGTATGAGCTGGATAAGAAACTGGAGCAGACACATAGCCGTATTCAGTTTGCAGAAACTATGGATACAGAAAGACTGCATCAGCAGATTCAGAATCTTCGCCAGGAATGTGCAGAAAGCAGGATCACACTGGAAAACAGGCTGCATTATTCAAAGACAGGATGTGTGACAAGACTGGCAAATGTTTTTGATCAGGTGGAAGCAGCAGTGGAAAAGGTTCTGGAGTCAAGAAATCTGGATTTGAGAGCAGAAAAAAGCGAGCAGTTAAATGCAAATTTTCTTCCCAGCGCAGAGGAAAAAATTCTCACTGCGGAATATGCCCTTGATTTTGCCGTACAGGCAGTAAACCGGGCATTGCTGGTGTCCCTGGAAGCAATAGAGGCTCAGCGACTGGAAGAAGAGAAGGAGGAAAATAAATCATGAAGGAAGTAAAAACGCCAAAAAAGCCGTTGATCTACTATTATGGCATCGTGCTTTTGGTACTGATTGTTTTTAATTTGGTGGTATCTCCTATTTTGATGGAGCATCAGGTGGAAGAAACAGATTATGGTACATTTATGAGCATGATTGATGCAAAAAATATCGGTGAGGTTGAGGTAGAGGATAACCAGATCGTATTTACCGACAAAAATAATGAAAAGATTTATAAAACCGGGCTTATGAATGACCCGGAGCTTACAGACAGACTGTACAAATGCGGAGCTACCTTTGCCAAAGATATTGACCAGCAAACATCACCTATTATTAGTTTTCTGGTAACCGGAATCCTTCCTCTGCTGATTTTTATCGCTCTTGGAAACTACATGGCAAAGAAATTGATGGAGCAGGCAGGCGGCAAAAACTCAATGGCGTTTGGAATGGGAAAAAGCAACGCCAAGGTTTATGTGCAGTCCAGTGAAGGAATTCGTTTCGCAGATGTGGCAGGTGAGGATGAGGCAAAGGAAAATCTGGCTGAGATTGTAGATTATCTTCATAATCCAAAGAAATACACAGATGTAGGAGCGTCCATGCCAAAAGGAGTTCTTCTTGTAGGCCCTCCAGGAACCGGTAAAACAATGCTTGCCAAGGCTGTTGCCGGAGAAGCGAATGTGCCGTTCTTCTCCATGTCCGGTTCTGAGTTTGTGGAAATGTTTGTAGGTATGGGTGCTTCAAAGGTTCGTGATCTTTTTAAGCAGGCGAAGGAAAAAGCACCATGTATTGTATTCATTGATGAAATTGATGCCATTGGTAAAAAACGTGACGGTCAGGTTGGCGGCAATGATGAACGTGAGCAGACATTGAACCAGCTGCTGACAGAGATGGATGGCTTTGAGGGCAACAACGGTGTTATCATTCTGGCAGCAACCAACCGTCCGGAATCCCTTGACCCGGCGCTTACCCGTCCTGGCCGTTTTGATCGCCGCGTTCCGGTTGAGCTTCCGGATCTTGCAGGCCGTGAAGCAATTCTGAAGGTTCATGCAAGAAAAATCAAAGCGTCTGATGATGTGGATTTCCATACAATTGCACGTATGGCATCTGGCGCATCTGGTGCAGAGCTGGCAAATATTATTAATGAGGCAGCACTTCGGGCAGTCCGCAGTGGACGTACCATAGTTACAGAAGCAGATCTGGAAGAAAGTATTGAGGTGGTTATTGCAGGTTACCAGAAGAAAAATGCAGTGCTTTCCGATCAGGAGAAAAAAGTGGTTTCCTATCATGAGATTGGACATGCGTTGGTGGCTGCTCTTCAGAGCCATTCTGCACCTGTGCAGAAAATTACCATTATTCCACGTACCTCCGGTGCGCTTGGTTATACCATGCAGGTGGAGACTGGTGACAAATACCTGATGACAAAGAAGGAACTGGAAAACAAAATCGCTACATTTACTGGCGGACGTGCCGCTGAGGAAATTGTTTTCGGCGAGATTACGACAGGAGCTTCAAACGATATTGAACAGGCAACCAAGATCGCCCGTGCTATGATCACCCGTTACGGAATGACGGATGAGTTTGATATGGTTGCGATGGAGACGGTTACCAACCAGTATCTTGGCGGCGATGCTTCTCTTTCCTGCTCAGCAGATACGCAGAAAGAAATTGACGAAAAGGTTGTGGAGCTTGTGAAACGGGAGCATGAAAAAGCGAAGAAGATCTTGATGGATAACCGTAAGAAGCTGGATGAGCTTGCAATGTTCCTTTATGAAAAGGAAACAATTACAGGAGAGGAATTCATGGAGATTCTGAATAAAGAGGAGAGTGAGAAAAAATGAGAAGACGTTCACGTTATGGCTGGCTGGAACTCATTGAGGGAATCCTGCTGATTCTTCTTGGAATTTATACGCTGATCAATCCTGGAAATATGATTCATGGTGTCACAGTGGTTTATGGCTTTTTGGCAGTAGTTACCGGAATTTCCGATATTGTATTTTATGCGAAAACAGACCGCTATATTGGTTTTGGTCCTACCATTTCGCTGGTTTCGGGAATCCTTAGCATTCTTGCCGGACTGATGCTTTTGATGTACCCAAATGCCGGAGAACTGATTACTATTATGCTTCTTCCGATTTGGTTTATCGCCCATTCCGTATCCAGACTGACCCATCTCCCTCTTGTTCGTCTGGCTGGAAAATTTTTCTATTATTTTACGATGATTTTGAACATTGTGGGAATCATTCTTGGCTGTCTGATGATCATCTGGCCAGTCATTGCCCTGTTTTCCATAGGCTTCATTATCGGCTTTTACCTGATCCTTTTGGGAATCGACAGTATCGTCATGGCCTGCAGCAACATGGACTCCGGATGGATGTAAAATATAATTTTCCAAAACGCAGCCTCACAGCATGTGTCTGCGTTTTTTTGACGTAAATCCAACCTGTATTTATCGGTTGACATAGCAAGTTGCCAGATGATAAAATCAACTTAGAGACAACATGAAAAATTATTAGAATATTTCGTTGAATTATTGTATTATCTGCGGAACACAATAAAGGAGACTTACATATGGCAACACTTAAGGATGTAGCAAAAGCATCTGGTCTTACGGTGGGAACCGTTTCCAGAGTATTGAACAACAGAGGATATATCAGTGACAAAACAAGGGAAAAGGTGTATCAGGTAATGAAAGACCTGAATTATCAGCCGAACGAAACAGCCCGTGCCCTGTCCAAGCAGAAGAGCAATACCATTGGAATTATTCTCCCCAATATTGAACATCCTTATTTCGCCAAGGTGTTAAGTCGATTGGAACGGGAGGCGGCGAAGCATGGATATCGCATTATGCTCTTTGTTTCCAGATATAAGGAGGAGCGGGAAGAGCAGTGCATTGAAATGTGTAAAAGCGGAAGAGTAGCAGGTGTTATTGTTTGCAGCGGCAGCTTTGAGACTGAGAAGTTTAAGGGCCTGGATTTTCCGTTGATTACCCTGGAGCGCTCTATGGATGAGGGAACCTCCGGGATTGAATGCGATAACTACCAGGGCGGAGTAATGGCAACAGAGCTTCTGATCCAAAAGGGATGCCGGAAGCTGATGTATATTGGCGGAGTGAGTGCCGGGGTAGATATACAGATGCCCGGCGATCTTCGTGAGGTTGCATTTAGGGATACGTGTAAAAGAACGAAGACTGACAATGTGGTTATAGTAACCGATAAGGGGCTTTTTGATTCCCTTGAATACTATGAATTTGTGCGGAAGGCACTTATGGAGCACCCAGATGTGGATGGCGTGTTTGCAAGCTCGGATGTAATTGGTGCACATGTGCTGCAGGCATGCAGTAATCTTGGTATTGAGGTACCGGAGCAGTTGAAAATCGTAGGCTTTGATGATGTAAATATTGCGCAGTTTACAAGTCCGGGTCTTACGACGATTCACCAGCCGGTGGAACAGATGGCAGAAATGGCTGTCTCTGCCATTGCACAGATTGATGCGGGGAAGGTGGTTCCTACCAAGACGGTATTTCCTGTGACCCTGGTTGAGCGCGGAACAACCTGATTCATGCTCCGCAGTGCTTATTTGCTGTTGGTAGAAGAATTATGAAAGTATTAAATATCAGATATTAGACTTCTATATTACGGGAAGTTTATTATCTGATATTTTTATTTTTGAGGAAAGAACGCCTTTAATGGTTTTGTAGAAAGTTAAAATGACATGCGGTTGCGATAAAAAAGATGCTAAATTTTGAAAAAAACAAAGAAAATATAAAATTAAATTTAATCCACCAAAATTAGCATGTAAAAATGCACAAAAACGGAATGATGAAATAGTATAACTCTAACAAAATGACTTTAAAACAGAAAAAATATATGACAACCGCTTGACATATTTAGACCATAATGCTATCATACAATCATCAAGAACACGTCAAAGAGAACGTAAAAAATAGGAGGAAGAAAGAAATGAAAAAACGTATTTCAATGGCAATCGCAGTGGCAACCGCAGCAGCAATGATGACAGGCGCAGCTGTACCGGTTATGGCAGATGATGTGAACATCACAATTTTCAACTCCAAAATGGAGATTCAGAGCCAGTTCGAAGAGAAGGCTGCTGAGTACACAGAAGAGACAGGAGTTGGCGTAGAGGTTTATTACAACAGTGATACAGTATCTGCACATCTGGCTACCAGATATTCTGCAAACGATCCATACACAATTTCTATGGTAGATCCGAAAGACATCTATTCACTGGCAGCAGACCATGCAATCGACTTAAGTGATCAGAGCTGGGTTAACGAGACAGATTATGCAATCGGCGTAGACGGACAGATCAATGGCTTCCCAACCTGCCTTGAGGCACGTGGACTTATTTACAACGCAGATGCAATTGAAGCAATCACAGGTGAGACCTTCAATCCGGATGACTACAAGACACTGGACTCCTTCAAAGAGCTTCTTGAGAAGCTTAAAGAAGGCGGTATGGAGACACCTACCGGAATCATGAAAGAGGACTGGTCTCTTGCAGCTCACTTCCTTGCTGAGATCTATGAAGAGCAGCCGGATGTAGAAGCATTTATCACATCCCTTCATGAAGGAACAGCTGATCTTGCAAACAATGAGAAATTCAATTCTCTTATGGATTTCTTCGATGTGATGATGGAGAACAACTACGCTAAAGATTCTGCAATTGCTGCAGAGCGTGAGACAACTGAGATGATGCTTGCAGAAGGACAGATCGCATTCCTGTTCGGGGGAAACTGGGACTGGTCTGTAATCAATGCTTATGATTACACAGAGAACATGGGAATGATGCCAGTACCACAGAACACAGATGACGGCTCCAATGAGAAGCTTGTTGGTGGAGGTTCCAAATTTATGATGATTGATTCTTCCGATGCTACAAGTGATGAGCAGCGTCAGGCAGCTAAGGATTTCCTTACATGGCTTGCTGATTCCGATGAAGGACAGAGCTTCATCGCAGAGACATGTGCACTTGTTCCGGCATTCTCCAACAATGAGAAAGAAGTTTCCGATCCACTTGGAAAATCTGTTAAGAAATATGCAGATGAAGGTGCTCTGATTCCGAACTACAACTACCTTCCGGATGATCACATCTCCATGTGCGGTGCAATCTTCCAGAAATATCTTGCAGGACAGGTTGACAGAGCAGAGTTCGCAGCTGAGCTTGAGAACTACTGGCAGAACACTACTCCTGTAGAACACTAAAAAGCTTCATAGTTCTGTTTCAATATAGAAATATGCCACCCCCTTCAAGAGGCTGCACGCCTGTGTCATGCGGCGTGCGGTCTCTTTCCCTCTTTGAGGCTAAGCACCAAAAAAGCAGGGAAAAGGGGAAAAAGAAAAGGGAAAGGGGATCGTGATCATGGAAAGAAACACCATGAAATATAAAGTAAAACAGTATTTAATGTTTGCTGGCGTTTCCACTGTTCTGTTTTGTGCAGTTGTAATCCTTCCGTTTATTTATGGATTATATCTTACCTTCACAAGCTGGGACGGTGTTTCAAAAGAGAAACCATTTGTTGGTTTGGCAAACTATATTGCTACATTCCAGGATGCAGCTTACTGGCAGGCACTTGGCCGTACATTAATTTATTCAGTTATTGCCGTAATTCTGGTAAACGTAGTAGCATTTTTCCTTGCATACCTTCTGACCAGCGGAATCAAAGGACAGAACTTCTTCCGCGCAGGCTTCTTCGTACCAAACCTGATTGGTGGTATCGTACTTGGTTATGTCTGGAAATTCGTATTTAACCGTGCGTTTGTTGCACTTGGAAAATCTCTTTCCGTAGGAGCGCTTTCCACCTCCTGGCTGGCTACCACAAACGGTGCTATGGCCTGCTTGATCATAGTATCTGTATGGCAGTATGCCGGATATATGATGCTGATCTATGTAGCTGGATTCATGAGCGTATCCAAGAGCCTTATGGAAGCTGCACAGATTGATGGATGTACTAAGACTCAGGCAACCTTGAACGTGACGATTCCGCTTATGAGATCATCCTTCGTACAGTGTCTATTCCTTACAATCACAAGATGCTTTATGGTATACGATGTAAACCTTTCCCTGACAAAGGGTGAACCCTTCAACTCTTCAGTAATGGCAGCAATGCACGTATACAATCAGGCGTTCTCTTATAAAAATTATGGTACTGGCCAGGCAGAGGCATTGGTTCTGTTTGTTGTCTGCGCAATAGTAGGTGTTACTCAGGTTTATATTGGTAAGAAAGGGGAGGTGGCAGCATAATGGACGAAAACAAAAAAGCAGCTCAGAAAAAGAAAGTCACCCATTTTATTACAATGGCAGTGCTGGTCATCCTGTTTCTTGCCTTCATCTTCCCATTTATTATGGTTATCATCAATGCATTTAAAACCAAAGGTGATATCACAGCAGATCCGTTAGCATTGATTGGTTCTCATGGATTTATTCTGACCAACTTTACAGATGCCATGAAGAAGATGAATTTTGCTACATCCTTCACAAACTCTTTGATGATCACTACAATTTCTACAATCTTTACAATTCTGCTTTCAGCAATGACAGCGTTTGTAATTGTTCGTAACAAATGGAAAGCATGCGGACTTTTGTTTTCCTTAATGATTGCTTCTATGGTTATTCCGTTCCAGGTACTTATGATTCCTCTGGTATCCTTATACGGCGGTATCTTTGGTGTGCTGAACAGCAGAATCACCCTGATTCTTATGCACATCGGATTCTCACTTTCCATGGCAACCTTCATGTTCCACGGAGCTATTCATACCAGCATTCCTTTGGAACTGGAAGAAGCAGCACTTATTGATGGATGTACCAGATGGCAGACCTACTGGAAAATTGTATTCCCGCTTCTGAAACCAACCATCGCAACAGTAGCAATTATTGATGCAATGGCATTCTGGAATGACTACCTTCTTCCAAGCCTTGTTCTTGGACGTAAGGAGCTGTACACACTTCCGATTGCCACACAGGCATTTTATGGTACATATTCAACAGACCTTGGATTGGTAATGGCGGCCCTCCTTCTGGCAATGCTTCCGATCCTGGTATTATATCTGTTCCTGCAGCGTTACATTGTTGAGGGGGTTACCTCCGGAGCAGTCAAAGGTTAACAACGAATACACATGGGGCCCAATGATAGCGATATTTTTGGGTCCCATAACTACTATAGGGAGATAAAAATATGACAAGTCAGACTTTACGAGATGCCAGAAGATATGAAGAAGCAATGGCACAGAATATTACAGCCCAGGAGAGACCGGAATTTCATTTATCTCCAAGAGTTGGCTGGATGAATGATCCTAACGGCTTTTCTTATTATAAAGACAAATTTCATTTATTTTACCAGTATTATCCATATGATTCTCAGTGGGGCCCAATGCATTGGGGACATGCGGTAAGTGAGGACCTTCTGCACTGGGAATACCTTCCGGCAGCTATTGCTCCGGATATGCCATATGATTATGTTGGATGCTTCTCAGGAAGTGCCCTTGAGCTTCCGGATGGACAGCAGCTTTTTATGTATACCAGTGTGCGTAAAGAAGCGCAGCCGGACGGCAGTGTCCGTGATATCCAGACACAGAGCCTTGCAGTCGGAGATGGAATGGACTATGAGAAGGATGTGAGAAACCCGATTCTGACTGTGGAAGATATGCCAAAGAACAGCAGTCCTTTTGATTTTCGCGATCCTAAAATGTGGAAATGTGAGGATGGCACGTATCGCTGTGTGATGGTAAATAACAGAATGGATGGTACAGGAGGACGTATTCTTCTCTATAAGAGTGCAGATGGATATAACTGGGAATTTGAATCCGTTATGCTTTCTAATGATGGCAGCTTCGGAAAAATGTGGGAGTGCCCGGATTTCTTTACACTGGATGGAAAAGATGTGGTGCTGATAAGTCCGCAGGATATGCTTCCTAAAGGCTTTGAGTATCACAATGGAGATGGAACTCTTTGCCTTATCGGTAAATTTGATGAGGAAACCAAGACCTTTATCCCGGAAAAGGACCAGGCAGTAGACTATGGTATCGACTATTATGCAATGCAGACAGTGGAAGCACCGGACGGCAGAAGAATTATGATTGGCTGGATGCAGAACTGGGATACATGTGCGAATAATAGAATTCCAAAGGGCAAATGGTTTGGACAGATGAGTCTTCCAAGAGAGCTTTCTATTAAGGATGGCAGACTGATCCAGAAACCTGTCCGTGAATTGGAGAACCTCCGCACAAACAAAGTGGAGTACAAAAATGTTGCTTTTGAGGATGTAATCCGTCTGGACGGTGTATCCGGCAGATGTGTGGATATGGAGATCACACTTCGTCCTGGAGATGCGCAGGATATTTATAAGAAATTTGCAGTTCGTTTTGCTCAGAATGAAACCTGTCATACTGCAGTAAGCTTCCGTCCTTATGAATCTATACTGAAAATTGACCGTAAATTCTCCGGTTCCAGGAGAGCAATCATTCATCAGAGAAGAAGTCTTGTGAACAGCGAGAATGGGGAATTGAAGCTTCGTCTGATCCTGGATCGCTACAGTGCAGAGATTTTTGTAAATGATGGAGAGCATGTGCTTACAGCTACCCTTTATACAGATCTGGAAGCAGATGGAATTTCCTTCTTTGCAGATGGTAAGGTGGAAATGGATGTTACCCGGTATGAACTGCGCAAATAAATCAGGAAAATGATCTGATGGCAGATATGAGGAGGAAAAGAACGTGAACCAGAGGGAAAGAAAGAAAAGAACAGTAAAAGCTGAGACTGCTGCAAAGACAGTACCAACAGCGAAAGAGATAAAAACAGAAAAAACAGTATCAGCAGTGAAGGAAAAAAAAGCAGTTAAGCCTGACACACAGGGGATTTTCGATAACCGTATGGCGAGGAAGATTGATGAGCTGCGCTGGCTGTACATGGAGCTTTATGGAAATGGCTCTATGTTTGCAGAATTATGCGGTCAGCTTCAGGCGTTTTACCAGGAGCGTACAGATACTTTGAAGAACCTGGATTTAAAACGCGAGGCAGATCCGAACTGGTACAAGAAAAATGATATGCTTGGCATGATGTTTTATATTGATAATTTTGCCGGAAACATGAAGGGTGTGGAAAGCAAAATTGATTATCTGGAAAAGAACAATGTAAACTACATTCACCTGATGCCGTTCCTTGATACACCGGAGGGCCGCTCTGATGGGGGCTATGCAGTGGCAGACTTCCGAAAGGTTCAGGAAAAGCTTGGAACAATGGAGGATCTGGAGGAGCTTACCGGTGCATGCCATGAAAAAGGCATAAGCGTATGTATGGATTTTGTTATGAATCATACCTCAGAGGATCATGAATGGGCAAAAAAAGCCCGTCAGGGTGATGGAGAATATATGAGCAGATATTTCTTCTACGACAATCCGTATATTCCGTCCCTTTATGAGAAAACCGTACCACAGGTATTTCCTACCACAGCGCCTGGTAATTTTACCTGGCTGCCGGAAATCGGACATTACGTAATGACAACCTTCTATCCGTATCAGTGGGATCTGAATTACAGAAATCCCCGTGTGTTCAATGAAATGATGTACAACTTCCTTTTCCTTGCAAATAAAGGTATTGATATTATTCGAATCGATGCGGTGCCATATATATGGAAAGAACTGAACACCCCATGCCGGAACCTTCCACAGGTACATACTATTGTGCGCATGATGCGTCTGATCAGTGAGATTGTGTGCCCGGGAATTCTGCTTTTGGGAGAGGTTGTTATGGAGCCGGAAAAGGTTGTTCCATATTTTGGAACCGTGGAGAAGCCGGAATGCCATATGCTTTATAATGTAACCACAATGGCAACTACCTGGCATACAGTTGCAACCAGAGATGTTCGTTTGCTGAAGAAGCAGCTGGACATTGTGAACAGCCTGCCTAAGGATTATGTATTTCTGAACTATCTGCGTTGTCATGATGATATTGGATGGGGGCTGGATTATGCAACTCTTAGCCAGGAGGGAATTGAAGAGCGCTCTCATAAGAAATATCTGAATGATTATTTCCAGGGCTTTGCGGGGGAGAGCAATAGCCGTGGTGTTCTTTATAATGAGGATCCGGTTACAGGAGATGCAAGATTCTGTGGAACGACAGCATCCATGTGTGGAATTGAGAAAGCTGGATTCGAGAAGAACAAAGTGGCTATGAAAAAGGCAATCCAGATGGATGTAATGCTTCATGCCTATATGTTTATGCAGTCTGGAATTCCGGTTATTTATAGCGGTGATGAGATTGGACAGGTGAATGATTATTCTTACAAATTGGATCCGCACAAAGCGCCGGATTCCCGTTACATTCACAGAGGTGTGATGAACTGGGAACTGGCGGCAAAAAGTGATAATCCAAGAACCGTAGAAGGCCAGCTGAACAGACGACTGAATCAGCTGGAGAAGATCCGCAAGAATGAAAAAGCATTTATGACAAATGCAGATACCTGGACAGTAGAGACCTGGGACAATAGCATCCTTTGTATCGGACGCTATTTTGAGGGCGAGAAAATCTACGGTTTGTTTAATTTTAGTGAATATGACAAGACAGCCTGGATTAATGAGCGTGACGGATTGTATAAGGATTTGATCACAGGTCAGGAAATGGAAGCAGCAGGGGTTAATGTACCGGCCTATGGTTTCTTCTGGCTGAAGAAAAAATAAAGCCTGAAGGGGAATTCTAAAGTTTCGTGACTTCCGGGAAGGGAATCATTGCCGGCTGCTCTTGATGATGGCTGCCGATCATCTTCTCCATCCAGACCATATTGTACCACCGTCCGAATTTGTAGGCGCATTTATGAAACTCACCTATCATGGAATAACCAAGGTGCTGGTGGAACTGAATACTGTTATGGTTTAAATATTCATCGTCTGTTTCCGGGCTGGCAATGCAGGCATTTACATTCGTAATGTTCTGGGCGGCAAGGACTTTCTCCAAAGCGGAGTAAAGTGCCTTGCCGATCCCGGATTTTTTTTCGCTTTTTTTTACATAAATGGAGGTTTCCACAGACCAGGCATAGGCAGCACGCGCATGGAGCGGACCTGCATAGGCGTAGCCTACGATTTCTGTGGAAGCGTCGCTGTTGGTGCTGGTTTCCCGCTGGGCAACCAAATAGGGATACAGCTTTAGGGTATGTACGATTCGATCCCGAAATTCTTCGACTGACGGAACCTCATATTCAAAGGTGATTGCAGTCTGCTCTACATAAGGAGCGTAAATAGAGAGCAGTGCCTCGGCGTCATCCGGCGTGGCAGGGCGAATGGTAATCTTGGATGCAGACATGGTGAATTCCTCCTTGGGTTTGCATAAAGATTGTAAGGCTGAATATGCTAAAGCTATATGGCTTCAGCATATTTTCAGCATATTTTCCAGAGAAAACAGCTTATCTGAAGCAAGCAGATTTTCAAGAGCGTTCAGATTCAGGTCTGAATGCTCCAGTTCCCTGGAGAATCGGTAGCAGATGGAAATCTGGTCTCCCAGACAAAAAATGCGGCCGTTTTTCAGATAAGTGCCAATATCAAGCTCGTGAATCAGCAGGGTACAGATTACAGCCATTTTTATTTTGGCAAAAATTTCTTCATCATAAACTGCACCGCAGAAATAGGTGTAAATCCAGTACACAAGTAATTGCTCTTCCTGAATATTCCAGTTCGGATAGGCTTTTGAGAAATCGTCTTTGTGCTCCAAATAAGCTGGAGCAGATTTTCCGTAAAGAGCACTTAAGGCTTTATTTAAAAAATCATGCCATCCGGGTCTTAAAACTTCCATTTCCGGAACAATCGTTTTCCACATTTTTTTAAACAGCTGCTCTGGTGTATCCTTTTGATTTATATGTTGTTTTACTTTGTTTGAAAAACCTTCTCCGAATCCGGACGCTTTATGGCGCTGGCGGATATCTTCCCACTTAAAAAGTTCATTTTTGTCCAGGCAGCGCTGGAAGTCACTGGCAGCAGCCAGTATTTTCTGAAGACGAAGCTTCATAGGGATTTGCCGGTTCTGTACAATTTCCAGAAAGAAGTCGCGGGTATCCATAAGTGCCGTAAAAAGCAGGTAATCGAAATCCTCATAGGTTTCCTCAGGTACCGGAACCTCTGCAGTTTGGAAGGTGGTTTTTTCTTTTTTTCCAAGAAGGATGCGTGCAGCCTCCGGACAGGAAAGGGAAAGGGAATATTCCCGAAGTCCTTCAAATTCTTCAATATGCCGGGGGTATTTTCGGCAGGTATCGCACAGCATTTCTTTTCCGATTTCGCTGTAAATATCACAGAGATTCTTTTCATTTAAAAATGCACAGCGTCTGTGATACTGGTGGAAAACCTGCTCCTTCCAGTCAATGTCATTGTGAAGCCGTCCCCGGAAAGGCCCCTTTACACGGCGATATTTCTTCAGGCTTTTTTCATCAATGACAATTTGCCAGCCTGCACAGCAGGTATCGGGACAGACATCTGCAATGCAGATGAATTCTTTATAATAATCAGGTCTTGTAATTTGCATGGAAATCCTCCTGTTTTTATCATTGGTATAAACAGATATGCATCGCTATTATAAAATAAGGTGTAGGATTGTGCAAGAGTATGAGAGAATCTGGATTTTTTGTGAGGAATGTTGTTGACATTAATATAGTGGACTGTTAAACTGAAAATATCTATCTGAAGCTGTTGGACGAGGCGAGGATGCCGGAAACTGATAGTATCCGGAATTATGAAATGCTGTAAAATTTGAGAATAGAACGGGGGGGGGGGGGGTAAACCACACCTGCAGAGGAATATATACATGAGTGAAATGGTAACACAGCGAAGAAAGAAGATTCTTATTGCAGATGATTCTGAGATGAATCGAGATCTTCTGGCTGCAATTCTGGAAGATGAATATGATATTGTGCAGGCTAATGATGGTGTTAAGGCGGTAGATTATCTGCAGAAGCACGCAGAAGAGCTTTCTCTGGTGCTTCTGGATCTTGTTATGCCTCAGATGGACGGCTTTGAAGTACTTGCATATATGAACAAGGAACACTGGATTGATTATATTCCGGTAATTATTATTTCGGCAGAGGATTCGCCGGCATATATTAAGAGAGGCTATGATCTGGGAGTGACCGACTTTATAGGCAAGCCCTTTGATGGAAATATGGTTCGCCGGCGTTCTGCCAATGCGATTTTGCTGGGAGCAAAGCAGCGCCGAATGACAAGAATTGTAACGGATCAAATTTACGAAAGAGAGAAGATCAGCAAGCTGATGGTTAGCATTCTCTCTCATATTGTAGAATTTCGTAATGGCGAGAGCGGGCTTCATGTTCTGCACATTCAGGTGATCACAGACATGCTTCTGCGACATCTGGTACAGAAAGAACAAAACCCTTATGCTATCAGCAAAGAGCAAATCGGGCTGATCAGTACGGCATCTGCTCTTCATGATATTGGTAAAATTACCATTCCGGATGAGATTTTGAACAAGCCGGGCAGACTGACTGCTGAAGAATTTGCTGTTATGAAGGGGCATTCTATGGCCGGAGCCAATATGCTGGATCAGCTTCCTTTTGAACAGAAGGAAGAACCTCTTGTGAAGACAGCATATGAAATCTGTCGCTGGCATCATGAGCGTTATGACGGCGGCGGTTATCCGGATGGATTAAAGGAAGATGAAATACCGATTTCTGCTCAGGCTGTTTCTCTGGCTGATGTGTATGATGCGCTTACCAGCGAACGATGCTACAAGGCGGCTTATTCCCACGAGAAAGCGATTGAGATGATTCTGGCAGGACAGTGCGGTGCATTTAATCCGCTTCTATTGGAGTGCCTGTTGGATATTTCCGGTGCCCTGAAGCGGGAGATGAGCCTGAAATCCCATTCTCATCGCTATGACGGTACAAATATGGTGAACATAGCGAATCGTTTTCATGATTTTGAACTGGAATCTTCTGAGAAAATTGTTCAGCAGTTAGAATATGAGAGACAGAGTCTTGCTTTTCTGGCAGAAAATTCTGATAATATTATCTTTACATACACTGCTTCTCCACCGATTCTGAATATGAACAAAGCCGGGACCAAAAGAAGCGGGATTACGGAGCCGATACTTTCTCCGCTGTCCAATGATGCTCTTGGCGGACTTATTGAGAAAGGTTCTCTGAATCGCCTCACAAAGAAAATCAGGGAGGCAACCAGAGAGATGCCGCATGTGGTCAGCGATATCCGTTTTCTTGATGGCAGGACTCCGGAACGTTACCGCTGTGACTGCAAGGTAATATGGGCTTCTGAAGAGAATAATGAATATACTGGCGTGGTTGGCAAGCTAACAGATATTGATGCAGATTATAGTGTTGTAAGTGATGCAAAAGACATTGCTATAAAGCATGGACGCAGTGCTGCTTTCTCTAATTTTTATGACAGGTTCAAGGCGCAGGGATTTACGGTTTCCGGAGAAGAGGCCTGGGTTCTTCTTCAGTATCTGCAGATTACCTTTGATTTGGTCCGCTATGTGAATCCGATTACCAGAAAAATGATTCATGTAGAGAAGGATGGAAGAATATGGGAAACAGAATTTGACTGTTATGCAGTATGGAACTGTAAAGAGGGCTGCAGTAATTGCATTTCAGCATCTTGTGTGCGTACGAAAGAGCGTAAGATGAAAATCGAAGCGGCAGACAATGAGGCTTTTCAGGTTGTGTCCATGTATGTGGAAATTGAAGGGAAGCCGTGCTGCCTGGAACTAGTGGTTAAAATAGATGACACCTTTGTTCCTCAGGGATATTCCAAGGAAGAGATCCTTAGTTCTGTTCGTATTCATAAAGAAAATATGTATCTTGACCGGGTGACCGGTATATATAATAAATTCTATTACACAGAGAAGCTTTGCAGAATGGAAGCTGTTGCGGCGGTTGCTATGGCAGATATAAAGGACTTTAAGAGAATTAATGAGAACTTCGGGCACCAGACTGGAGATGATGTGCTTCGCAGAGTTGCCGGCGTAATCCATGATGCTGTTGGAGAAAACGGAGATGCACTGAGATATTCAGGGGACAATTTTGTGATGGTATTTTCAGATATTTCTAATGATAAATTTGAGGAAATTCTTGAAGATATCCGCAAAAATGTAGAATCCCTGGTATTTATGGAACTGCCTGGCGTGAAGCTGGAGCTTAATGTTTCAGGCGTATGCCGTCCAGGAAAGGTGGATGAGCTTCTTGATCAGGTGCGAATCTGATTTAATAGCTGTTTTGGGGCTTCATTATGTGAATAAAAAATTGCCAGAGTCATAAGATATATGACTCTGGCAATTTTTGTTATGTAAGAGGAAATTATGTCAGAATTTCATTTAGATTATGTCGCCTCTTTTAATGTATCCCGGAAGTGCCGGGTCAGAAACAACTTCTTTCACATGAAGAATCTTAGCCAGCTTGTCTACAACCTGGTTCTCTACATGTACGCCTTCTCCAATCTCTGCGCCTGCAAGTACAACGCTGTTTTTGATAACAGCACCCTTGTGGATGATGCAGCCACGACCGAGAATAGAGTTCTCAATAGTTCCCTCAACCTGGCAGCCATTGGAAACAACGGAATTGCGGATTTCTGCCGTGCCATAATAATGAGTCGGACAGGAATCGTTTGTACGTGTATAGATCGGCCACTCTGAATCAAACAGTGTCTGAGCAGTTTTGATGTTGATCAGATCCATATTTGCATCGTAGTAGCTCTGGAAATCGGTGATGGAAGCGAAGAATCCACGATGGGAAATTCCGCGGACATCCAGATCATTGTGAAGCTCATTGATAATATCTGTCAATGTAAAGGCTGAAGAAGTGGCTCTTGCCTTTTTGATCAGATCTACTAACAGATCCTTCTTCATGATATAGGTATCCATGAAGATATTACGGTTCTTGGCATTGCCGTGGTTTGGCTCAATGGAGAGAACACCCCTCTGTTTGTTCAGATTCAGGATATTACAGTTCAGGTAAGCTTCCTTAGCGTTGTCAACAGAATGATACAGTAAGGTGATATCTGCGCCTGAATCAATGTGCTGCGCGATCAGTGTGGAGAAATCAGCAGAGTATACCATATAATCCGGTGTAATGACAACATATTCATGATGCATTGCTTCAATGCATTCAAGGTTCTCATAGTAAGCTGCGATATCTGTATTATAGATGTCATTTCTCTTGGCAGTATCAGAGAAAAGAATCTGCAGTCTGCCGCTCTTGGAGTTAATATTATAATGACGGCCTGTACCAATGTGTGAAACAAGTGTACGAGGTTTTTCCTGTACGTAAATCTGGATACGGTCGATGTCACTGTTGCTCAGATTGGAAATCGGGAAGTCGATAACACGATATCTGCCCAGGAAGGAGAATGCTCCGATTGGACGGTAGTCTTCAAGTCCCTCTACTCTGATATTTTTGGATGATGAGTTTACAATTCCAAATGCCTTATACATATTATTCAGCCCCCTTTACACGTTTCGCAATAAGCTCGATGTGCTCGCTGTCTGCACTTCCTACCAGAGCACCCTTGCCTACAGTAATACCGTTGGCAACAAGAGCGCGTACTACAACAGCGCCGTCTTCCACAACAGCACCTGGCATAAGTACACTGTCAATTACTTTGGCACCGGGCCTTACCTTTGCGCCGGTAAAGATAACAGAATTGGTAACTTCACCCTCAATGATACAGCCCTGGGTTATGTATGCATTCTGAATCTTGGCTTCTGTACCGATATACTGCGGAAGGGCAGTTACATCCTCTGTATAGATAGTCCATGTACGGTCACTTAAGTCAAGCTCATTATCTGGGCTGAGAAGATCCATGTTTGCCTCCCAGAGGGAATCAATAGTTCCGACATCCTTCCAGTAGCCTTTGAAGCGGTAAGCAAAAAGCCTCTTGTCATCGCCAAGAAGAGTAGGGATAATATCCTTACCAAAGTCATGGCTGGACTCCGGATTCTTCATATCTGCAAGGAGAAGCCTGCGAAGAAGCTTCCAGTTAAAAATATAAATACCCATAGAAGCAAGATTGCTCTGTGGTACAGGTGGTTTCTCAACAAATTCTGTGATACGGTCTGTCTCGCCGTCAGTATTCATAATACCGAAACGGCTGGCTTCTTTAAGAGGAACTTCAATAACTGCAATTGTAGCATCTGCCTGTCTCTCTTTGTGATAAGCAAGCATCTTGTCATAGTTCATTTTATAAATATGGTCGCCGGAGAGAACAAGAAGATACTCTGGAGCGTATTGATCTATAAAATCGATATTCTGGGAAATCGCGTCGGCTGTTCCGCGGTATACGTCAAGTCCGGCATCTGCTTTCTCACGGGGCGGAAGTACATATACGCCACTGTCCTTGGAATCCAGTCCCCAACGTCTGCCTGCTGCAACATAGCTGTTCAGTTCTACTGACTCATACTGGGTCAGTACGCCGACTACATCAATGCCGCTGTTGGCGCAGTTACTGAGGGGAAAGTCAACGATACGGTATTTCCCGCCATAGGAAACTGCCGGTTTAGCCACTTTGTTGGTAAGATCGTGAAGACGGCTGCCACGGCCGCCAGCCAGAATCATTGCTAACATACTGTTCTGTTTCATGGTGAACCCTCACTTTCATTTCTTTGAGATATATTATACAATCTTTACACAAAAAATTCAATTTTTTTGTGCAAAAAAACCGTAAAAATCAGATGAAATTTAGCTAAATTTTCATTGGTAATTCTGTAAACTTTTCACAGCATCTATATCTTCTGAGGTTACTTTCATGTTGGAAGTAAAGGTTTTGCCGTCAGGAGAGGTGATTTGTACTTCGATTATAGTTCCTTCCGGGATTCCGGCCTGCTGTACAGCTGAAAGAAACTGAGGAAATTTGGGATGTCGTTTGGTAAAGGCACTCCAGAGATTTTTTAATTCCAGTAATTTCATTGGGTTGATTGCCATATTCTGATCCTCCTATCGGGTCTGATTAGGTGTTTATTGTTTCGAGCTAAGAATGTGATCCGATACAAAACAGTATATCAGAAAAAAATTATACTGCAAATACTCAGGGGGAAATTACCACGAATATTTTGGAACTGAAATGGAATTCTGGAGCAAATGGAAAAAGAATTTGAGAAATACAACGATCATCCGGTTGAAATGTGAAAAAATGTAAAAACAGAAGGAATTTCAGGTAAAATCATGCCTTGTCCCGGAGTATTATTTCATTTATAATTATAACTATAAGGTTTTATAAAAAACAACAGAAAAGGATATATTATGAACGTATTTGATATTTTAGGTCCTGTTATGATTGGTCCTTCCAGCTCACACACAGCAGGGGCAGCCAGAATTGGTCTTGTGACCAGGGCTCTGCTTGGGAAAACTCCGGTGAAGGCGCATATCTTTTTGCACGGTTCCTTTGCGAAAACCTATAAAGGACACGGAACGGATAAGGCACTGGTGGCAGGAATCCTGGGGATGCAGACCGATGACGAGCGCATTCGTTTTTCCCTGGATGTAGCGAAGCGGGAAGGCCTGGAAATTCAGATTGAAACCGGAGAACTGGAAGATGCCCACCCCAATACGGCGGAAATCACCCTGACAGCCGAAGACGGGGAAAAGGTGTCTTTGCGGGGCAGCAGTATCGGCGGAGGTAATATTCTGATCACCCGAGTGAATGGAATGGAGGTTTCCCTTACCGGGCAGAATCCGGCGCTGATCGTTCTTCATAAAGATGCGCCTGGAACCATTGCGGCCGTGACCGAGATCATGGCGGAATATGGTGCCAATATCTGCAGTTTCCATCTGGCGCGGGAAGCCAAGGGAGGTCTGGCAGTCATGACCATCGAGAGCGACAGTTGCTTAGGCCCGGACTTAAATGAGAAGATCAATCAGCTGGAAAATATTTATTCCAGTACTTTGCTTGAGCGCGTTTAAATAATCATTTCTGCAATCTGTATGGTTTGTTTTGTAGCATATTTTGCAGAAGGTTTAAGCGGAATCGTATGAAAAGGAGACCCTCATCGTGGAATTAAACTACCATTCAATAGAAGCCCTGTTAAATGCAGCTAAAGAAAATAACTGCCGCCTGTCCCAGTTGGTCCTTACTCAGCAGGCAGAGCAGATGGAGCTGCCGGAGCAGGAAATATATGAAAAAATGCGGCAGAATTATCAGGTTATGGCATCCTGCATCCAGCCAGGAAGCGCCCCGGACCTGAAAAGTACCAGCGGACTTACCGGCGGCGATGCCTACCGCATGCGTACTGCCGTAGAACAGGGGAAAAACCTGACCGGCCCTCTTCTTGGCGGCGCTCTCTACCGTGCCCTTGCAGTATCGGAATTAAATGCTTCCATGGGAAGAATCGTGGCGGCGCCTACAGCCGGAAGCTGCGGAATCGTGCCGGCAGCAGTGCTGACCATGCAGGAGCAGTACAAGCTTACAGAGAGGGAATGCGTCATGTCCCTTTTTACTGCATCCGCAGTGGGAATGGTAATCGCCAATAATGCTTCCCTTGCAGGAGCCCAGGGCGGCTGCCAGGCAGAGTGCGGCTCTGCTTCCGCTATGGCGGCAGCTGCAATCGTGGAACTGGCTGGCGGTGCCCCGGACATGATCGGTTCTGCAATTGCCACAGCGCTGAAAAATATTCTGGGCCTTGTATGTGACCCGGTAGCAGGCCTTGTGGAAATTCCCTGCATCAAGCGAAACGCCTCCGGAGTGGCTGGCGCTTTCGTGGCAGCTGAGCTTGCCCTTGCAGGAATCCGAAGTGCCATTCCGGCAGATGAAGTAATCTGGTCTATGAAAAAGGTGGGAGATGTTATGCCTGCCGCCCTGAAGGAAACTGCCGAAGGCGGCCTTGCCGCCACCCCAACCGGAAAAATGCTGCACGGGCAGGTATTTGGGGAGTAAAACCGGGAAAGCACACAGGGAAATATTGCAAAATGTTAAAAAACTGTTCCAAAAATTACAAAAGTATGTTATCCTTTATTCATAAAATTTTTACAGGGTGACGGAAATGAGAAAGAATTCGAAAGAAAATACGAAGGAACAGGAAATCCCATATTCGTATCTGATAGATAATATAAAGATATTGCTGATATTTCTTGTTGTTTTTAACCATATTATAGCGTTCCAGCTGGTGAAAGAGGACGAAGTCGTCCGCTTCATCTGGTACGGAATCACCATATTCCACATGCCGGCTTTTATTTTTGTTTCCGGATATCTTTCCAAGAAGCCGCAGGACGTATTAAAGAACGTGAAGAACCTGCTGATTCCCTATATTCTGGGCTACACGCTCACATGGGCGTCACAGATCTGGCTGGGAAACCGCATGGATTTCGAGCTGCTCAGACCATCCGGAACCGTTATGTGGTATGTGCTGGCGCTGTTTGCCTACCGCCTCACCATTGAGGCATTTGGCAGAATCCGTTTTATTGTGCCTCTCAGCATTGTTTTTGCACTGTGGGCAGGAACCAGGGCAGAGTTCAGTACCTTTTTATCAGCGTCCCGAATCGTAGTATTTTTCCCGTTCTTTGCAGCGGGCTATTTGTGGAAAAGTGAATACACCAGGGCAATCCGTAAGTTTAAAGGCAAGATCGTAATACCGCTGTTTGCTTTTATCCTTCTGTTTGTTGCCACCAATTACATGATCGGCAACAATATTCCGGTAGCCATTTTCCGTGGAAATCATTCCTATCTGGGAAGCGGCATGGACGATGTGGAAGGAATGGTAGTAAGGGGAATGATGTACCTGATTTCCTTTATTATTATTTTCGCATTGCTGGTACTGATGCCGGACAAGAAGCATCCTTTCATTTTTATAGGAAGGAACACAATGGGAATTTATTTTTTCCATTATCCGATCATGATCGTGATGAACGGGCTTCTGCTCCTGAATATTCCGCAGTTGCTGAATGTGTGGGCTTTACTTGGCGTCTCCTTGATATTTGTGCTGGTTCTGGGATGTCCGCCAGTGAACTGGCTGTATAATAATGTGCTCAGCCTGCTTACCTTCCTTATTTTCAAAAGAGAAAAGAAAGAAGAGGAGGACGAAGAAGTACTGGAAGATGAGTACGACAACAAAAATCAGGAAGATAAATTTGCAAAGCTTGCAGAACGGCGAATGGCAATTGATGAGCTTGCCGCCATGCTGGACGCAGAAGACAGTGAAGAACATAAAGAGTATGAGCAACATGAATTGTATGAAGAGCATGGAGAACATGAAGAAGGACAGTCCTGACGGATTGTCTTTCTTTGACAGGAGAGAATATTATGAAGCGAGTGATCACTTATGGAACCTTTGATCTGTTTCACGAGGGCCATTATAATATTTTAAAAAGAGCCAAAGCGCTGGGCGATTATCTGATCGTGGGCGTAACCAGCGAGAGTTATGACATTGAGCGCGGCAAGCTGAATGTGCGTGACAGTCTTCTGAAAAGAATTGAAAACGTGCGGCGCACCGGTTTTGCAGACGAGATTATCATAGAAGAGTATCAGGGACAGAAGCTCAGTGATATTATTAAGTACAAGGTGGATCTGCTTGTGCTCGGCTCTGACTGGCGGGGCAAATTTGATTATCTGAAGGATTACTGCGATGTGAAGTATCTGGAGCGGACCAAGAACATTTCCAGCACCAAACTTCGGGGCGAAGGAAGCACCTACACGGTAGGCGTGGTTACAGATGACGATGAGGACAGTGGTATTGTATGGGAGACGAAATATGTCAGCGGTCTTCATGTAGAATGTGTTTTTTCCGAGAATGAAGATGCGGCCAGGTCCTTCTGCGACAAATACGAGCTGGATTCCTATTACTGCGTGGAAGCCCAGACCAGCGAGTGGGAGCCAGGCTTTGACTGCTTTTTGTCCCAGGTAGATATTGTATACATTAAGACAAAGCAGGCGAAGCGGGAGCTTTATATCAGGAAAGCTTTGGAGAGCGGAAAGCATGTGATCAGCGATGCTCCTATGACTGGGAACAAGGAGAAGCTGAAGGAGCTTTTCGCCCTTGCTGCGAAGAACAAGGTGCTGCTGGTTGAGAAGATTACGCTGGTTTATCTGCGTGCCTTTAATCAGCTGGTATGGCAGACCCACAGTGCTCTTGTGGGTGAGATCGTAAGTGTGAAATGTTCCATTTCCCAGGATCACTTTGAAGGCGGCAGAAGCTTTTCGGAGACGGCGGTGCAGCCATTGTGTGCGATCATCAAGATCCTTGGGAAAAATTATCTGGAAGTAAAATCCAATGTGGTGAAGGATAAAGCGGGAAATTGTATTTATGATATGATCACCATGCGGTATCCAGATGCCCTTGCCACCATTGAAATCGGTACTACAGTAGATGTGGAGGATGAGTTTGTGGTGATCGGTACCAAAGGCCGTGTGACCATTCCCAATGACTGGTGGAACACCGGATATTTCGAAGCGAAGATTGATGACAGCAAGGGACTGAAACGATACTGCTTTAACTTTGAGGGCAACGGGCTTCGGTACCTTCTGCAGGAACTGCTGATTATGATTAGTGACGAGAGAACAGAGTGTACCCGCCTTTTTAATGAGGAATCTGAGACGCTGGCGGACATTCTGGAAATAATAAATCAGAGGGGATAAAAATGACAGAGAAACAGGAACGTCTGCTGCAGCTTTTGGGCGAGTTTGCCCGGATCTGCAGGGAAAATGATCTGAAATACGTGACTGCGGAAAAGACGGCTCTTGGCGTGATGCAAAGAGGCGGCTTCCTTCCGGGAGACGATACGGTGACTGTTTATATGCCGGCAGAGGACTGGCATAAGCTGATGAATCTGGCAGGAACTGTGCTTGAGGCAAACCGCACTCTTTTGTGCCTGGAAAGTGACAGCAGCTTCGGCAGTGTTGGTGCGGCATATGCATCTACGGACCGCTGTGCCCTGCGCAGGCATCAGATTATGGGAAACGGATGTGCAGGAGAACGCATTGATGTGTTTTTGCTGGACCCTGTTTCAGCGGATAAGGAAGAATATGAGAAATATTGTGCCGATTTGATGGTATATGCAGATCTTGCAGACCCGGGGCAGGTGTACGGCGACCGATGGGAAATTTCCGGGGCTGCCTATAAACGGGGGCTTCTTTCCTGTCAGGTTACGGGGAAAGACCGCGTGCTGAAGAAGCTGGAAGAGAATTTGCAGGTGCATGAAACAGAAGAATGCCCGCGCTATGCGGTGCGCTCAGGGGAGGTTCCTTTCCTTTTGGAAAAGGATATGCTTTTTCCTGCAAAAGAAAAAGATTTCCAGGGCATTCCGGTAATGGTGCCGGGGCAGATCTGCCAGTATCTCATAGAATGGTATGGAGATGAATGGTCCTGTTTTTCAGATTATGAAAAGCCGGAATCCCAGGAAATGGCTGAGGTAGAGGGTTTGTCAGATCAGGAGTTTCGCAAGGATTATATGCCAGGTATCCGCAAGGGAAAGCTTCTGAGATCCTGTACCGGACAAAAAGTACACGTTTTGTCCAGTGCCAAAAAGGAACATCAGCTGAGGGAGAACAATGCTCAGATTCTGGGAAGTGACACGAAAATGGCGCTGGAAAACCAGATCCAGAAGTGCGGACAGAGCATAAAGAGCCTTCTGGAACAGCCGGATTTCCAGAAATTAAGCGAAATTTTTTCGGAATATTACAAGGTACAGTTGAGCGAAGAGTTTATTGGACGAAAAGCTCTTAAAGGGCTTTATGAATTTTATCATCCTGTGCTGATGGAGATTGGTGCGGAGAATTTTTATGCGGCAGTGCTTACGCTTGTGTATAAGGAGCAGATCGGCAGAGCGAAAAGACTGCTGGAGATTCGGGAACAGACAGGTGCGCTCTCCCCGGAAGCGGCACAGCTGAAGGCAAATCTGGAGATTTTTGAAAAAGCAGTATCTGATTATGAGTGCAGGCATTTCCAGGAGGCGGAGGATGCACTGGAGCCGCTTTTGGAGCGCTATCCCAAGGTTCCGGGCTTTATGAAACTGAAGAGCCGCTTCCTTATGGAACATGCCCGCAATGGAATTGAGCGGGTGGAAGCGGAGCTTTATATGGATGAAGCCTTGCGTATTTTCCCGGAGGACGGATATTTCCTGAAATACAAAGGGGAACTGCAATGGATGCTGGGAAAATGTGCGGATGCGCTGGAAATTTTCGCAGATGCCCGTGAGCACACGGACAATCAGGTGGTTCTGCATGAACTGGACCAGTTCCTGACACCATACTGTAAGGAAACCGTCAATACCTGTCAGATGCTTCTGGACGCAGGACAAAAAGACGGGGCAAAGAGGCTGATTGAGCTTTGGGGCAGGCTTTTGCCGGGAAATCTGCGGATTCAGGAGTGCTATGACCTGGTTCGCGTCAGCACGGCGAAGACCTATACAGAGATGGAAGCCGTGGCTGAGAAAATTATGGAACAGATTCAGAAGGATGGAAGGGGTGCGTCTGGCGCGGAGAAGGGCAAGGAACGTTACAGAGCTGCCCTGACCAGAGCATGGGAGCGTCTGGGCTATCCCAAAGAACTAGCGCAGATTCGCACAGATCTTATTTTTACCAAAGAGACTGGTGATATGGAGTGGCTGGCGGAGAAAGCCAAGGACTGCCAGATCCGCAAGGAGAAACGTGCCCAGGTATATAAGCTGATCGGTGATATCAAAAGAAAACAGGGCCAGACAGATGCGGCCTTTGACAATTATAAGAAAGCAGTGGACTGCGGCGGAAAAGGTTATGTGAACATTGAGCTTTACCGGATCTTTTTCGCAGATCTTCTGGAAGGCAGCAAACGGGCTGCGGCATACGCAAAGGTTCTGGATGCTTCCGAATATCTGGATCACTGGCTGGGCAGATATGGCAGCACAGAGGAGCTGCAGCAGCTTGTGAAGGAACTGGCCGGAAATAGTCAGTATCTGAAGATCGCAAAGGAGAATCACCTGGAAAAAACGGTGCCGCAGACCGCGGAGCAGGAAAACAGAAAAGAAAGCTATCTGGACCGCAGCTGGGATTATGTGAAATTCTGCGCGTCCAAGATCGCTCTTGAGAAAGAATACCTGGAAAACAAAGATTGTATCATTAATTTATATAAGAATAAAGACTATCCGGCTCTTGAGAAGATGTTTGCCCGGTATACAGAGGCAACGGTGAAGAGCATGGAAACGGATGAGGTTTTTGTTCCGGACGAGGAACTGCAGCATATTTTTGTGGATGTGCTGGAGAAAACCGGAAATGTGAAGCTGAAAAAGAAAGTGGAAAAATACTGGAAATAAAGAAAGGCAGACCAAATGAAAGTAACAGATTATATTGTGGAATTTCTTCAGAGAAAAGGGATTCATGATTTCTTCGGATATCAGGGAACCATGATCGCCCATCTGGTAGATTCCATTGAGAAAAATCCCAATACCAGAAGTCATTCCAGCTACAATGAGCAGGGCGCTTCTTTTGCTGCCTGCGGATATGCCCAGGCAGGAGAAAAATGTGCCTGCGCTTATGCCACCAGCGGACCCGGTGCAGTGAATCTGATTTCTGGAATTGCAGACGCATATTTTGATTCCCTTCCGGTGATTTTTCTTACCGGACAGCTGAACACCTATGAATACTCCGGAATCCCCGGGCTGAGGCAGCAGGGATTCCAGGAAATCGACATTGTGGCCATGACCAGACCTGTGACCAAATATGCAGTGCAGATCCGTGAGGATGAAGATATTGTAAAAGAACTGAACAAAGCATGGCATATTGCGAATACAGGACGAAAGGGACCCGTACTGATTGACCTTCCCATGAACATTCAGCGCGGGGATGTGAAGAACCCGGTTTATGAGATGAGCCTGGAAAATATAAACCTGGGTGATGTGAATTCGGAAAAATTAGAGATGGAAGAGCTGGGCCAGATGGATATGCGCTCAGAAAAAATAGGATCAAAGGAATCTGGGGCGAAAATCGAAAATTCCGGAATTGCAGAGACTGCGTTATTTAATGTATCTGCTGATGTGAAGGAATGCGCAGCTGCCATCCGCAGTGCCCTTCAGGAAGCGAAGCGCCCGGTAATCATGCTGGGCCACGGCGTCAGCGACAAGGCAGTTCGCGAAGAACTGTTTGCCCTTGCCCGCCAGTGGAAGATCCCGGTAATCACAAGCGTGCTGGAAATGTCCGCACTATCCTGGGACGATCCGCTGAACTTCGGCTGTATCGGCGGCGCTTACGGCCACCGCTACGCCAACATGATCGCCAATGCCAAAAGTGACCTTCTGATCTGTCTTGGCATTTCCCTCTGCACCCGCCAGATTGGCACCAAGGTGCATGAGTTTGCAAAAGGCGCGAAGATTATTCGTGCGGATATTGACTCTTATAATCTGCGGAGAAACATTCACGAAAACGGAACGAACGAACTGAAATTCTGCGTGGACGCAGCAGATGTGATTCATATGTTAGCTGGTTGGACAGGAAATGAAACAGGCGTTTCAATAAACAGAACTGGTGAGGCAGAAATTCATAGTTGGAATCTGGCACACCTTGATTTCACAGAATGGCTTTCTGTGTGTACAGACATCCGCAGTTCTTTAAGAGCTGTGGACGACGCAATTCCGGAACGTTATCCCAACCGTATGATCGCAGATTTAAGTGATCTGCTTGCAGACACTTCCGCAGTAGCAATTGACGTGGGACAGCACATGGTATGGAGCTATCAGTCCTTCCACAACCAGAAGAACCAGAAGCTTCTTTTCTCCGGCGGACATGGTGCCATGGGCTATGCCCTTCCTGCAGCCATCGGCGCCCATTACGCCACTGGAAAGCCAGTAGCCTGCATCTGTGGAGACGGTGCATTCCAGATGAATATTCAGGAATTAGAATGGGTGAAGCGTGAGAATCTTCCTATTACCATGATCGTAATGAACAACCACGCTCTTGGAATGATCCGCCACCTGCAGCGTGACTACTTTGAGCAGGTATATGCAGACACTGCAGAAGGAACCGGATTCTCTTCCTGTAACTTTGCAGAAGTAGCCAGAGCATACGGTCTGACCAGTACCTGTATGGAAGCAGAAGCAGTGAAGGATAATGCTGCCGGTTTCTTCTGCAGCACAATTGCCCCACGCCTTCTTGAAATCCTTCTGGAGCCTGGAACCTACGCCTACCCAAAAACCTGCCTTGGGGAGCCCATCCACAACCAGCAGCCATACATTCCAAAGGAGATTTATAACAGACTGATGAGTCTTTAAAGAAAGGACACGCTTTCATGAGTAAAGTCACCATAATCACCGGCGGCACATCCGGAATTGGCAGGGGGATCGCGGAGAAGATCCTGGCCAATTCGGGAGCCGATGATATTCTATACGTAAGCTTCGGGCACAATCAGAAACAAGCCGAAGAATTTCTCCATGCCCAGTCCGAAGCTGACCAGAAGAAACTCCGTCTGATCCAGGCCGACATGTCCTCCTATGATCAGATGATGAACTTTGTCACCCGGATCAAAAAAGAAACCGACCACGTAGACTGGCTGGTAAATAACGTGGGCATCAGCACCTATGCCAAATACGAAGACTACACCTTCGAAGAATGGAGCAAAATCGTAAACACCAACCTGTCCGTCCCTGTATTTCTGGTAAAAGAACTCCGCCCCATCATAAGAGAAGGCGGCAGTATCCTGTTCACAGGCTCCTACGCCGGACAGCAGGCTTACTCCTCCTCTCTGGTCTACGGAGTAACCAAATCTGCCATCCATTTTCTTACCAAATCCCTGGTCAAAGAACTGGAACCCAAGCAGATCCGCGTAAACGCCATCGCCCCCGGCTTCATTGAAACCAGCTGGCACAAAAACCGCACCCCGGAAAGCTATGAGCGGATCAACCGCAAAATTGCTCTCCACCGCTTCGGCGAAATCTCCGAAGTAGCAGATATGGCATACGAAATTTTGAAAAATGGATACATGAACGGCAGCATCGTAGATATTCATGGCGGATATGACTATTTTTAATTGATTTTAAAACAATGATGTGATAAAGTATCACCATTGCCGTTTGAAAGAGAGGACAAAACATTGCTGAAAAGTGATGAAAAATATCAGGATTATGTAAAAATCCTGGAAGAAGAACTGATTCCCGCAATGGGCTGCACGGAACCAATCGCCATCGCCTACGCAGGAGCAGTGGCAAGAGAAACTCTTGGCTGTCTGCCCGATGAGCTGGACATCCAGGTAAGCGGGAACATTATCAAGAACGTAAAAAGCGTAATCGTTCCAAACACAGGCGGAATGCGCGGAATCGCAGCTGCACTGTGTGCAGGCGTGATCGCAGGAGACGCGCAGGCTCTTCTGGAAGTAATCGCCGGGGTAACACCAGCACAGAAAGAAGAAATCAAGACGTACATGGATCAGGTAAAGCTGAAAATCACGCCAGCTTCCTCCGGTCATGTGTTTGAAATTGATGTGACCGTTTCCGGCAGGAACGGAAATGCCCGCGTGCGGATCATAGACAATCACACCAACATTATTCTTGTAGAGAAAAACGGACAGCCCATTTTCACAAAAGACGTCTGTTCAGAAGAGAAAGAAATTAAAACGGATCATTCTGTATTAAATATAGAAGACATCATTGATTTCGCCAACACAGTAGATGTGGAAGATGTGCGGGAAGTTCTGGAACGCCAGATCCGCTACAACATGGCCATTTCCGAGGAAGGCCTGCGCGGCAATTACGGTGCCAATATCGGAAAAGTGCTTCTGCACACCTACGGCGATAACATCAAGATCCGCGCCAGAGCCAAGGCGGCAGCAGGCTCAGATGCCAGAATGAATGGCTGTGAGCTTCCGGTAGTGATCAATTCGGGAAGCGGCAATCAGGGAATGACCGCCAGCATTCCGGTTATTGAATTTGCAAAGGAACTGCAGGTTTCCCATGACAAAATGCTCCGTGCCCTGGTGCTGTCCAATCTTGTGACCATTCACCTGAAAACCGGAATTGGAACCCTTTCCGCTTACTGCGGTGCGGTAAGTGCAGGCTGCGGAAGCGGTGCCGGAATTGCTTATCTTTACGGCGGGGACTATAAAGTTATCGCCCACACCATCGTCAATTCCCTGGCAATCGTTTCCGGAATCATCTGCGACGGAGCCAAGGCATCCTGTGCAGCCAAAATTTCCGCAGCTGTGGATGCTGGAATCATGGGCTATGAAATGTACATACAGGGACAGCAGTTTTATGGCGGGGACGGAATCGTCACCCACGGCGTAGAAAATACCATCCGGAATGTAGGTCAGCTTGCAAAAGAAGGAATGTGCGAGACGGACAAGGAAATCATCCGGATCATGGTTGGAAAAGGAGATGAGATGAAAGCATTATGAGATTGAAATACATATTAAAAAGAATACTGATCGCCATTCCCACTTTTTTCGGAATCACCATACTGGCGTATTTCATTCTGAACCTTGCACCAGGTTCTCCGTTGGATGCGCTTCTGGCAGACCCGGGAATCACTCCCGCAGAGCTGGAGCGTAAACGTGTGGCACTGGGACTGGATCAGCCGGTGATCGTTCAGTATTTTACATGGCTGAAACAGCTGCTTACAGGAAATCTTGGATTTTCCTACAGTACACAAAGGCCGGTTGCCACAATGATCCTGGAGAGACTTCCAGCCACTGCAATCCTGGCTGCAAGCTCTATTCTGCTTTCTTTGGTGGCATCGATTCCTCTTGGAATTTTTGCGGCATCCAAGCCGAACTCAAAAAGAGATTATTTCTCCGGCGGACTTTCCATGCTGATGATGGCAACGCCCAACTTCTTTGTTGGTCTGGTATTTATTTACCTGTTTGCTATTGTATTCCAGATTCTGCCATCTGGTGGAATGTACAGTTCCAGCGGAGCACGTACCTTTGGAGATCTGATGAAGCATATGATCCTGCCATGCCTGGTGCTTTCCTTCCAGCAGATCGGAGGCTGGGTAAGGCATATGCGAAGCAGTATGCTTGAGGTTATGCAGGACGATTACATCCGTACCGCCAAGTCCAAAGGTCTTGGAAAATGGAAGGTAATCATGAAGCACGCCCTGAAAAACGCCCTCACTCCGGTTGTTACAGTAGTAGGCATGTCCATTCCTTCTATTGTAGGAGGAGCAGTCGTAACGGAGCAGGTTTTCGGCTGGCCAGGAATCGGTTCCCTTATGGTAACTGCCATCAACGGAAGAGATTATCCGGTTATTATGGGTGTTACCGTTATGATTGCGGCGGCAGTTCTGATCGCAAACATTCTTACTGATGTGGCGTACGGCATCCTGGATCCGCGAATCAGCTATAAATAAGGGAGGATAGAAGAAAAGAAATGAAAAAACAGAAAAACGAAAATGTAAGCTATCTTTCCGAGGTACTTGATAAACTGAAAGAACATAAAATGGCTATGGCAGGTCTGGTGGTTCTCATTCTGGAGATTTTGATGGTGGTTTTTCTCCCCATTATCCTGAACCTGGATCCCTACACATCTGACTATACCGCCTTTTCCGCGGCACCAAGCGGGGCACATATTCTGGGAACAGATGCTATTGGCCGAGATGTTTTTGCCCGTCTGATGTATGGCGGAAGAACCTCTCTGCTGGTTGGTTTTGTTTCCACGCTGATCAGCTGTGCCATCGGCGTTCCCCTTGGACTGGTGGCTGGTTATGCGAGAGGAAAGGCAGAAGCAATTATTATGCGAATTGCAGATATTTTCATGTCTTTCCCGTCAATTGTATTGATCCTGGTACTGGTTGCAGTTCTGGGACCATCTGTGTGGTCTGTAACCTGCGTAATTGGTGTTCTGGGATGGACACAGTTTGCCAGACTGATCTATGCCAATGTACTTTCTGTATCGGAAAAAGAATACGTGGAATCTGCAAGAGCAATTGGAACTTCTAATTTCAAAATCGTGACAAAGTATGTTCTTCCAAACTCCTTTGCCCCGATTCTGATCGCGATCACATTCCAGATGGCAAGCGCCATCCTTTCCGAATCATCCTTAAGCTTCCTGGGAATGGGCGTGCAGCCGCCGGGAGCAAGCTGGGGAAATATGCTCTATGACGCACAGTCCATCACTGTGCTTTCCCAGAAGTTATGGATCTGGCTCCCGCCGGGACTTGCCCTTCTGATCACAGTACTGAGCATTAACTTCCTGGGTGACGGTATCCGCGATGCCCTGGACCCGAAGATCAAGCTGTAATATAGTTTACACACCTTATGAAATAAAAGTAAGCTGTCATGGGCTTATGGCACATTAGAGCCTGTTTAAAAAATCATTCCTGCAATCTGCACGCCCTACTTTGCGGTATATTTCACCCGAATTCGGTTGTCGTAGCACGCTACGACGCCCTCATCCGGGTAAAATCTCCCACAAATTGTGACGCACATCTTGCAGAAAGCCTTTTTCAAACATGCTCTGGCAGAGACTTTTATAATACATATGCCGGGGAAAAACAGTTGCTGAACGCAATGCGGACAGCGGCAGAAGCCCTGACTGAAGGAAAAAAGGAGGAAACATATGAAACTCAACATGAAAAAAGCGGCAGCTCTTCTTCTTGCTGGAAGCATGGTTGCAGCTTATGCCGTTCCGGCAGCAGCTGAGACAGAAGAAAAAGTGGTAACTGCAGCAATGGATCAGGCATGGGATACCATGATGCCGCTGAACACCACCAGCAATTACACCCGTTTTATTTGTGACCAGATTTATGACCGTCTGACACAGACAAACGCAGACGGCACCATCGAGGGACGTCTTGCCCAGTCATGGACAGTAAATGATGCCAGTGATGCAGTAACCTTCAAGCTTCATGAGGATGCAGTATGGTCTGATGGCGAGCCTGTAACAGCAGAGGATGTTGTATTTAGCTATCAGATGTATTCAGATCCTTCTGTAGAGGCAAAGAGCCGTTATCATCTGGAATATATTGCAGGTGTAGATGAGTCCGGTGCAGAGCTTTCCGAGGATTCTATTGAAGTAACTGCAGATAGCGAATACGAAGTAACCTTCAAATTAAAAGAGGCTATGTACCCGGATACCTTCCTTCAGGATATAGACACTGTTTTCATCATTCCGAAGCATGTGTTTGAGGGTAAAACAGCAGAAGAGATCAATGCTCCTGATCTTTGGGCAAACCCGGTTGGCTCCGGTCCATTTATCTATGACAGTGAGATTAACGGCGAGCGTATGGAGTTTACAAAGAATGAAAATTATTATCTTGGAGCTCCGAATATTGATCGTCTTATTATCCGTGTGGTACCGTCTGCAAACGTTCTTTCCGGTCTTATGAACGGTGAGCTTGACATGATTGGATTTGGTTCCGTACTGACAGATGACTGGGAAACAGCCAAATCCCAGGATAATCTGGTAACAGAGTCTATTCCTACCACTTCATATTCTACCTTGATCTTCAATACTCAGAAGGAATATCTGACTCAGGAAGTTCGTCAGGCACTGAATATGGCAATTAACCGTGATGTACTGGTAAATGGTCTTCTTATGGGTGAGGGAACTCCGATCATGACTCCGATCGCTCCGGTAAGCCCATATTATAATGATAAAGTACAGGTTCAGTACGATCCTGAAAAAGCAAAAGAAATGCTTGCAGAGGCTGGTTTCCCGGCAGGACAGACACTGAAATTCTTCATTTCCTCCGGAAGCAGCATCACAGAGAGATGTGCAGCCCTGATCGTACAGGATTTCGCAAACGTAGGTGTGCAGGTACAGATTGAGCAGATGGACTTTGCAACACTGATGAGTCGCATGTTAGACGGCGAGCATGATCTTGGAATTATCGGTTCCGGCGGAACTCTGGATCCAAGTGAAAGCCGTGAGATGATCTATCCGGGAAGCTCCTGCAACTTCTGCCAGCTTCAGGACACAGAGCTTTCAGATCTTATCGACAAGGGAAATGCTGAGCTTACTTTTGAAACAAGAAAACCATACTTTGACGAGTATCAGGAAAAAGTTGTGGAAAAAGCAGCTATGGGATACTTATATACAAAGAACCTTCTCACTGCCTACAATAAGAGCATGAAGAACCTGAATGTTGCAGACTTCAACGGACTGAACTGGTCTTCCTGGGAGTGGGATAAAGAATAAGAAACAGGGGAAAAGGACATAAGCCTTTATGGCTTATGTTCCTGAAACCCGCCAGGCGTGAGAATGTGGCGGCTGAAAAGGTGATTCTCATATCTGGCGGATTTCAGGAACAGAAAAGTGATGGTTCACTTACAGTAATAAGAAAAAAGGAGTACAACTATGGCATCTTTGCTTTCCGTAGAGAATTTACAGGTACAGTTTCAAACCAAAAAAGGCATTAATACAGCCGTTGACGGCGTAAGCTTTTCCATAGAAAAAGGCAGAATCCTTGGAATCGTAGGAGAATCCGGCTGCGGCAAAAGCGTTACCTCCATGTCCATTCTTCAGCTTCTTGGCAGCAACGCCCGGATTTCCGGCGGCAGCATTAAGCTGGATGGAAAGGAACTGGTAGGGCTTCCGGAGAAGGAAATGTGTAAGATCCGGGGAAATGATATTGCAATGATCTTCCAGGATCCTATGACAGCCCTGAATCCTACCCTGACCATTGGAAACCAGCTGATGGAGCCGATCATGCTTCACCAGAACTGCAATAAAAAGGAAGCCTGGACAAGGGCTGTGGATGTTCTGAAACGTGTTGGGATCGCAGCACCGGAGAAACGAATGAAGGAATATCCTCATCAGCTTTCCGGAGGTATGCGCCAGAGAGTCATGATCGCCATGGCTGTTTCCTGCGAGCCGCGCCTTCTGATCGCGGACGAGCCCACCACAGCGCTGGACGTAACCATCCAGGCACAGATCCTGGAGCTGATGTGCGAGCTCCGGGAAAAAATGGGAACCGCGATCATGCTCATCACCCACGATATGGGCGTAGTTGCAGAGACTGCGGATGATGTGCTTGTGCTTTATGCAGGCAAGGCTGTGGAATACGGCAGCATTGAGGATATTTTTGAAAGACCGAAGCATCCCTACACACAGGGACTTCTGAATTCCATTCCAAGACTTGACGAGGATGTGGAAATGCTGAATACCATCGAGGGTACCGTGCCTGCACCGGATGCCATGCCGTCCGGCTGCAGATTTGCTCCCAGATGTCCTTATGGAAATCCGCGCTGCATGACAGAAAAACCTGGCGTTTACCACGCAGAGAATTCTCTGGTAAGCTGCTTCAGATACGAGGGTGAGAAATAATGAGCGAGAACACGAACATTTTGTTGGAAACAAAAAATTTATCCAAATATTTTACAGGGAAAAAAGGTCTTCTGAACCGTCAGCCAGCCCAGGTAAAAGCGGTAGACCATGTAAGCCTTACTGTAAATAAAGGAGAGACCCTGGGTCTGGTAGGAGAGTCCGGCTGCGGAAAATCCACTCTTGGCAGAACCATTCTCCGCCTGATTCCTGCAACAGAAGGACAGGTACTTTATAACGGGGAAGACATTCTTACCTATGACAAGAAAAAAATGTGGGAAATGCGCCGGAAGCTGCAGATCATTTTCCAGGATCCATACAGCTCCCTGAATCCAAGAATGACGGTTTACGATCTGATCAGTGCGCCTCTTGAGGTATATAAGATCGGCACCAAAGCAGAGCGCAGGGAAATGGTGGAAGAGATCCTTCAGGAGGTTGGACTTGACAAACAGTACCTGAACCGTTTCCCCCACGAGTTCTCCGGCGGACAGAGACAGCGAATTGGAATCGCAAGGGCACTGATCCTGAATCCGGAATTTGTTGTCTGTGACGAGGCGGTATCCGCTCTGGATGTATCGGTCCGTGCCCAGGTGCTGAATCTGATGAGAAATATGCAGCAGAAGAAAAATCTGACTTATCTGTTTATTTCCCATGACTTAAGCGTGGTCCGCCACATCAGCGACCGCATTGCAGTTATGTATCTTGGAAGTGTGGCAGAAGTTGCTGAAAAAGCCCAGCTTTATTCCAATCCTATGCATCCCTATACCAAAGCGCTTCTTTCCGCCATTCCGCTTCCGGATGTGAAAAAGAAACGCCAACGCATCATTCTGCAGGGGGATGTGCCAAGCGCTTACAACCCGCCTTCAGGATGTAAGTTCCATACCCGCTGTCCATACGCAACAGACCGCTGCAAACAGGAAATTCCAGTGCTTCGCCAGATGGAAAAAGGACATCAGGTGGCCTGTCACAGAGCTGAAGAATTAATGTGATAATAAGGCGAAGCGGGCGGCAGAAATGCCGTTACTGTTCACTCCGTGATCAGTAACACGCTTCGCGATGCACAGAAATCATGCATTCGCATGATTTCGCGCTGCAATTCTCGGGTTTTCTGTGAACTTTGTTCACAAAAAACACCTCGCGGAATGTTACCAGTGAACAGTAACGAAATGCCATAAAAAAACATAAGAATTATATGCAAAAGACTTGACGGATATGTCTGCTGTGTGGTAAACTGTACAAGCGACATGGAAGTTAGGTCTTTTTTTTATGCCGAAAAATGGTGGCGGATACACCGAAGAGGCTGGATTTAAGACCATGCAAATGAAAACACTGGAGGTGGAAGTTGTGCGCGTTAGGATTACATTAGCATGTACAGAGTGCAAGCAGCGTAACTACAATATGACCAAGGAGAAAAAGAACCATCCTGAGAGAATGGAAACCAAGAAATATTGTAAGTTCTGCCAGAGACACACAATGCACAAGGAAACAAAATAGTCACTTTAGATTGTGAGGTTAGGCTATGCAAGAAAAAGAGAAATCTGCAGGCAAGACCGCCAAGGCTAAGGAATCTAAGAAATCCTGGTTCCAGGGGCTGAAGGCAGAGTTCAATAAAATTGTCTGGACAGACCGCGAGACACTGATGAAACAGTCAGTTGTTGTTATTGTCATAACCGTAATTCTCGGTGTGATCATCAGTGTGATGGATGCAGGCATTCTGGAATGCATTAATCTTTTAATCAAATAAGGACAAAGGTGATTGTATGTCAGAAGCAAAATGGTACGTTGTCCATACCTATTCCGGTTATGAGAACAAGGTAAAGGCCAACATTGAGAAGACAATTGAAAACCGACATCTTGAGGATCAGATTCTGGAAGTACGGGTTCCTCTGGAAGACGTTGTGGAGATGCGTAACGGCGTTTCCAAACAGGTTCAGAGAAAAATGTTCCCAAGCTATGTTCTTATCAACATGGTCATGAACGACGATACCTGGTATGTTGTCCGGAATACACGTGGAGTGACTGGTTTTGTTGGTCCGGGATCCAAGCCTGTACCGCTCACAGAAGAAGAAATGAAACCGCTGGGCATCAAAGATGAGACTGTCCGCGTAGATTTCGCTGAGGGCGATACTGTTGTAGTAACAGGCGGAGCCTGGAAAGAGACTACAGGCGTTGTTACTGCGATCAATCCGCAGAAGCAGCTTGTAACGATCAATGTAGAGATGTTTGGACGCGAAACACCGGTTGTGATCAGTTTCGCAGAAGTTCAGAAAATGTAACAGACAAAGGTAACACAATATCGTGGGAGGGACATACCCCCGCCAATACCACATAGGAGGTGCCGAAAATGGCAAAGAAAGTAACAGGATATATCAAATTACAGATTCCCGCTGGTAAAGCAACTCCAGCACCACCTGTAGGTCCGGCTCTTGGACAGCACGGTGTAAATATCGTTCAGTTTACAAAAGAGTTCAACGCAAGAACAGCTGATCAGGATGGTATGATCATTCCTGTAGTAATCACTGTTTATGCAGACAGAAGTTTCAGCTTCATAACCAAGACTCCGCCGGCTGCAGTTCTTCTTAAGAAAGCTGCAAACATCAAATCCGGTTCCGGCGTACCGAACAAAACAAAAGTTGCTAAAGTTACAAAGGCTCAGGTTGAGGAAATCGCTCAGCTTAAGATGAAAGACTTAAATGCAGCATCCATCGAAGCAGCAGCAAGCATGATTGCTGGTACTGCAAGAAGTATGGGAATTGAAGTAGTTGATTAATCACAAATAGTAAGTGGGAGGGCTTTTCCCCGCAAATACCACAGGAGGTTATAGAAATGAAACGAGGAAAGAAATACGTGGAAGCTGCTAAGGCAGTAGACCGCGCAACATTATACGATACTAACGAAGCTATCAGCTTAGTTAAAAAAGCTGCTGTAGCTAAATTTGACGAGACTATCGAAGTTCATATCCGCACAGGCTGCGATGGACGTCATGCAGATCAGCAGATCCGTGGAGCAGTTGTTCTGCCGCACGGTACTGGTAAAAAAGTTCGCGTTCTTGTATTTGCTAAGGATGCGAAGGCTGAGGAAGCTAAGGCAGCAGGCGCTGACTTTGTAGGCGCTGAGGATCTTATCCCGAAGATCCAGAACGAAGGATGGCTTGACTTTGACGTTGTTGTTGCAACTCCAGACATGATGGGTGTTGTTGGACGTCTTGGTCGTGTACTTGGACCGAAAGGTTTAATGCCAAACCCGAAGGCTGGTACAGTAACAATGGATGTTACAAAAGCTGTTAATGATATCAAAGCTGGTAAGATTGAGTATCGTCTTGACAAATCAAACATTATCCATGTGCCGATCGGTAAAGCTTCCTTTACTGAGGAGCAGTTAAGCGACAACTTCCAGACGCTGATTGGAGCTATTGCAAAGGCTAGACCTAGCACACTGAAAGGACAGTATTTAAAGAGCGTTGTTATCGCTCCGACAATGGGACCTGGTGTGAAGATCAACCCGATCAAATTAGCTTAATAGATGAAATGAGAAGAGCATTCACCGTAAGGTGGGTGCTCTTTTTGCGTGGGCGGGGAACTGTCTTCCTATGTCACGATTTTGATATTTTATAGTGAGTTTTTGTATATGCTTTTCATTATATGAGGTATGATATGAGAAAACAGCAGCCGTTATAAGGGCTAAGAGGGAGTGTGCAGGTATGAACTACGGATATTTTGATGATGAGAAACGGGAGTATGTGATCACGAGACCAGATACACCGGCGCCATGGGTAAATTATTTAGGAGATCCGGAATATGGTGCAATCGTGTCTAATAATGCAGGTGGATACAGCTTTGCAAAATCTGGAGCTAACGGAAGAATTTTACGTTATGTTTTTAACCAGTTTGATGAGCCGGGAAGATATATTTATCTGAGAGATAATGAAACAAAGGATTTCTGGTCAACATCCTGGCAGCCGGTAGGAAAGGCTCTGGAGGAATATAAATGCGAATGCCATCATGGTACAGCTTACACCAAGATGCTGACTGATTATAGCGGAATCCATTCTGAGGTTCGATATTATGTACCACTGGGACAGTCCCATGAGGTATGGAGTCTTTGCGTAGAGAACTGTTCTGACCGGGAACGTGAGATCAGCGTGACTGGATATGCGGAATTTACCAACAACAGTAATTATGAACAGGATCAGGTAAACCTGCAGTATTCCCAGTATATTACACGCACTGTTTTCAGAGGAAACCGTGTTCGTCAGATGATCCATGCAAATCTGGATCGTCTTGATGAGGGTGAAAAGGTTGATAATAAGGATGTAACGAATCGTTTCCTGGGATTAGCTGGTGTGCCGGTGGATTCCTGGTGCGGTGAAAAAGAAGCGTTCCTGGGAAGATACCACGGATATGGAAATCCGGTAGGGGTTATGGAAGGCAAACTAAACTGTGAGGGAAACTACAATGAGAATAGCTGCGGCGCACTGACTGCTGTAGTGAAGCTTGCCCCGGGAGAAAAGAAAGAGCTGGCTTTCCTCGTTGGCATGAAAAATGATGACGAGGCCGCAGAAATTACAGCCCGTTATGATAAGGACTGCCAGCAGATCTGCAAAAAAGAGCTGGAAGAACTGATCCATTACTGGCATGAAAAGCTTTCCCACTTTCAGATTAAAACTCCAAGCAGTGAATTTAATACCATGATCAATACATGGAATGCATATAACTGCTTTATGACATTTATCTGGTCAAGAGCAGCATCCTTTACTTACTGCGGTCTGCGCAACGGATATGGATACCGTGACACAGTACAGGATATCCAGGGGGTGATTCATCTGGCTCCGGAAATGGCGGCAGATAAGATTCGATTTATGCTTTCCGCACAGGTGGATAATGGCGGCGGACTTCCGCTTGTTAAGTTTACCCATAATCCGGGACATGAGGATACACCGGATGATGCTTCTTATGTACAGGAAACAGGTCATCCTGCATATCGTGCAGATGATGCTTTATGGTTGTTCCCAACTGTATATAAATATGTATCAGAGACAGGAAACGTAGATTTTATTGATGAAGTAATCCCCTTTGCAAATAAAGATGAAGGAACTGTATATGAGCACCTGAAACGTGCCATTCAGTTCTCAATGGAGCACCTTGGAAAGCATGGACTGCCGGCTGGTCTTTATGCAGACTGGAATGATTGCCTGAGACTTGGAAAAGATGGGGAATCTACATTTGTAGCTCTGCAGTTTTATTATGCAATGACTATCCTGAAAGAGTTTGCAGCATACGAAAAGGATGAGGCTTATATTGCATATTTGGAAAAAAGCCAGGAGGAGCTTGGCAAACTGATCGAAGAGCTTTGCTGGGATGAGGACCGATTTATCCGCGGATTTACAGAAGCAGGTGAAGTAATCGGACAGCGTATAGACCCGGAAGCAAATATGTGGCTGAACCCTCAGAGCTGGGCAGTGATCAGCGGTCTTGCAACAAAGGAACAGGCAGAACTGGCACTTGAGCAGGTTTATGAAAGACTGAATACAGAGTATGGAGCTATTCTTATGGATCCGCCATATCATGCACATGCTTTTGACGGTGCACTGGCAGTAATTTATAATGCAGGAACAAAAGAAAATGCAGGTATCTTTTCCCAGTCGCAGGGATGGATCATTCTTGCGGAAGCATTAATGGGACATGGAGAAAGAGCATTTGGCTACTTCATGGAAAATGCTCCGGCTGCACAGAATGATAAAGCTGAAATCCGCAGACTTGAGCCATATTGCTATGGTCAGTTTACAGAGGGAAAAGCAAGCCCGAATTTTGGCCGCTCTCATGTGCACTGGCTTACCGGAACTGCATCTACTGTTATGGTGGGATGCGTGGAAGGTATTCTGGGAATGCGTCCTGATTTCTATGGTCTTCGCATTGCGCCGTCTATTCCGAAAGAATGGGATGGCTTTGAGGTTGAAAAGGACTTCCGTGGCTGTCACCTGCATATTAAAGTGAAAAATCCGGGACATGCAGAAAGCGGATTTAAGAAGCTTACAGTAAATGGCGAGGAATTAAAGGACAACTATATTCCGCAGGATAAGCTGACTACTGAAACTGAGATTGAATTGTATCTTTCCTAAATTTGATATATTTTGGCAGAAAGGGAGAAACTCAGATGAAACATATAGAATTTCAGGATAAAAAAGGAACCTTTATCATTCATAATCCGGAAAATTATAGTGGACTATATCTGCCGCTGGCAGGAGAAAAAGGGCTGAAATCCAGTATTACCCCTAATCTTGGAGGAGATAGCAAAACAGATCAGAATCATTTTCTTCTTGAACCTGTAAGTATTGAGAACCTGCATAATAACCGAAATACCAGAAACTTCTGGTGCCGGGTATATAAGGCTTCTGATGAGACGAATGAACTTTCTCGGGGGATAAATCCACAGCTTCTGGGCTGCTGGTCTGTCTGCGGAAATTCAGCAGAACAGGAATTTGAAAAATTTACAGAGAAACAGGAAGAAAGCGTGTTGGAAGCCGGTTTTATGTGGCAGAAGCTTTCCCGCAGATCAGAAAAATATGGCCTTCAAGCTGAGGTAACCTCTTTTGTCACTATTTCCGGTGATATGGAAGTAGAATATGTGGAAATCACAAATATTTCTGATAAAGATGTAGAGGTCGTGCCAATTGGTGTAATTCCTGTGTATGGAAGAAGTGCGGATAACCTGCGTGATCACCGCCATGTTACTTCCCTGCTCCATCGGATTCAGACAACTGAGTATGGAGTAGAAGTGAAGCCGGTTCTGTCTTTTGATGAGCGCGGACACCAGAAAAATAACACTACTTATTTTGTATATGGTTCTGCTGAGAATGGAGAGAAGCCGGAAAGCTTTTACCCTACCGTAGAGGCTTTTATTGGTGAAGGGGGCACTTTCCTAAATCCGGAAGCTGTCAGAACAAATAAGCCAGGTAAAACCGCTGGAACAAAAATCCAAGGAAAAGAGGCAGTGGGCGGTCTCCGGTTCAGCAGAAAAACGCTGAAGCCAAAAGAAGCAGCTGGCTACATTTTGTTAAGCGGCACCACAAAAACATCTGACAGTATTGCGTTGCTGACCTCCGGCTGCAGAACAAAGCTTCAGGTGCAAAAAATGCTTGAAGAAGTAAAAGAACATTGGATTCAAAAGGTAAATGTAGCATTTGAAACTGGAAATAGTGATGTGGATAATTATCTGAAATGGATCTGCTTCCAGCCGATTCTCAGAAGAATTTACGGCTGTTCCTTCCTTCCCTATCATGATTATGGGAAGGGCGGCCGTGGATGGCGCGATTTGTGGCAGGATTGTCTTGCGCTTTTGATCATGGAGCCTTCGGATGTAAGACAGATGATCGTAGATAATTATGGTGGGGTTCGTATTGATGGGACAAATGCCACAATTATCGGAAGCAGTCAGGGTGAATTTATTGCAGACAGGAATAACATTACCCGTGTGTGGATGGATCACAGCTTCTGGCCATTTGTAACTACAAAATTATATCTGGATCAGACCGGGGACTTTGATATTCTGTTTGAAAAGATTCCATATTTTAAGGACTTTCAGTCAAAACGCGGAACCGATCATGACCAGGAGTGGAACAGCAGCTATGGTAACTGGCAGAAAACAGACAATGCGGAAGTGTATTATGGAACTGTTCTGGAGCATATCCTTCTGCAGAATCTCTGCGCTTTCTTTGACGTGGGAGAGCATAACGAAATGCGCCTGCATGGAGCAGACTGGAATGATGCCATGGATATGGCCTGGGAAAAGGGCGAGAGTGTTGCCTTTACCTGTGCTTATGCAGGAAATCTGAAGGAGATTGCTCACGTACTAAGGGAACTGGAACGTGTTCAGGGAATCAATAAGATTGAGCTTGCTGAAGAAATGGAATGTCTGTTTGCTTATGGAAAACAGTTGTATGAAAGTCCGAAGGAAAAACTGCAGATCCTGAAACAGTATACAGATCTGAGTGCCCATAATTTAAGCGGAAATAAGGTTGTGCTTTCCCTGGAAAAGGTGTGCAGAAATCTGGAAGAAAAAGCAGACTGGCTGATGGAAAACATCCGGAAAAACGAATGGATTCAGGATGGGGACAAGGGATGGTTTAACGGATATTATGACAACCACGGAAGAAAGGTAGAATACAGTGCAGTTCCAGACGAAGCTGGAAATAACGCCTGTGCGAAGAACAGCGTGCGGATGATGCTTACCGGTCAGGTATTTGCCATTATGAGCGGTACTGCCACAAATCAGCAGATACAGGCAATCTGCAAAGGTGCAGATGCATATCTGTATGACAGGAACGCTGGTGGCTATCGTCTGAACACAGATTTCAAGGAAGAAAAATTTGATCTGGGAAGAATGTTTGGATTTGCATACGGCGAAAAGGAAAATGGTGCAGTCTTTTCCCATATGGCAGTTATGTATGCAAATGCATTGTATAAAACCGGTCATGCCAGAGAAGGCTATAAGGTTCTTCGGACACTGTTGGATACTGCAATGGATTTTGACCGCAGTAAAATGTATCCTGGAATTCCTGAATACTTTGATAATCAGGGACGGGGGTTATATGCATACCTTACCGGAGCTGCCAGCTGGTATATGCTGACTATGATTACAGAGGTTTTTGGTGTAAAAGGTCAGCTGGGAGACATGGTAATCGCACCTGCACTTATGCCGGAGCAGTATGACCAGGAAGGAAAGGCTTCTCTGGAAATGGAATTTGCCGGAAAGAAATTTGCCATCCATATCTTTAATAGAGAGAAAAAAGAATGGAATGAAGTACAGATTAGAGAAGCGTTCTGTGACGGAATAACGCTTCTGGCAGAAACAGGACGGAAGGCTCGTCTGATGCGTTCGGAAATTGAAAAACTGGAACTGGAAAAAGTACATGAAATCAATATTATTCTAAAATAAACCATTGGGGACGGAGTTTTCTGGCTTTTTAAGCCGGAAAACTCCGTCCCCAATAATTTTCTGCAGAAATGGCGGTCAGATCACCACATGGATTTATAATATTTATCCCGGTATTTCTTGGGTGTCAGACCTGTGAAATTCTCAAATACCTGTATAAAATGACTTTGGGAAGAAAAGGAAAGGTAGTTGGCAATATCCACTACGGATTTATCCGAATAACGCAGAAGGTGGGTTGCCTTTTCTATTTTCTGTTCCCGTATGTAGTCACTGATGGAAATTCCCAGATTTTGCTTGAACACCCTGGAAAGGTAATTCTGGGAAAGACCGGTGTAGCAGGCAAGATCTTCGATGGTAATACGTTCTTTGATATGGGTATAAATATAATCTACGCACTGCATGACAGGTTTGGAAAGCACAGAGCTTTTTTTCTGCAGAGCCATTTTCCCGGTAAAATCCTTTGCCATAATATGATGAAGGTCTGCAATCTGCTGCTGGGTAGTGCAGGAGTCCATTTTCAGAATATAAAAGTCACTGAGGCGGTAGGCCTGTTCCGATTCCATTCCGCCGTCAATGCAGTATCTGGTGAGCATGGCTGCAGTAACTACAAAGTGGTATTTAAGATTGGTAACCGCATTTCTGGAAAGTATGCCCGTTCCTTCCAGATGAGTAAAAGAATTTGCATTGCAGTTTTGGAGAACTGTTTCCATGTCACCGGTTTTCACAGCTGTATAAAAGGAATATTCAACAGAAGGCGGACGGTGCTTGGACTCCAGTTCGTTTTCTTCAAATTCGGTATTATACCAGTCTTTAGACATTGTCATGTAAAGCCCTCCCGGATAGAAATAAATGTGTCATTTTTTTATATTATGACACGAATCTGATATTTTGTTAAGAGAAATAATATAATGTCAAAAACAAAAATGATATATTTATTTTACCAAAGAGATACAGCATTAAAAAATGCTTAAAAAGGAGGAAAATTTATATGAAAAAAAGAGCAGTAGCTGTGTTATTAACAGCAGTTATGGCAGTCACCGGCATGAGTGCAACTGTTGTATGCCATGCAGAATCTGAAGAAGGAAAGGTTATCAACATCTATTCCTGGAATGATGAGTTCCGTACCCGTCTGGAAGCAATTTATCCGGAAGTTGAGTCTACATCCAGTGACGGAACCGTTACAACCTTAAAGGACGGAACTGAGATCCACTGGATCATAAATCCAAATCAGGATGGTGTTTACCAGCAGAAACTTGACGAGGCACTGTTAAACCAGGCTGATGCTTCTGCAGATGATAAGGTAGATATTTTCCTGTCAGAAACAGACTATGTTTTCAAATATACAGATAAAGATGCTGATGTAGCAATGCCGCTTACAGATCTTGGAATTGACCCGGATACAGATCTTGCAGATCAGTACGATTTCACAAGAACAACTGCTTCTGACTCTGACGGAGTACAGAGAGGTTCTACATGGCAGTGCTGCCCAGGAACCCTGGTATACCGTCGTGATATTGCAAAAGAAGTCTTTGGAACAGATGATCCGGCAGAAGTAGGCGAGAAAGTAAAAGACTGGGATACAATGAAAGAGACTGCTGCTCAACTGAAGGAGAAAGGTTACTACACATTTTCTTCTTATGCAGATACCTTCCGTTTATATGGAAACAGCATCGCACAGTCCTGGGTACAGCCTGGTGAGACAACCATTACAGTTGACCAGAAGATTATGGATTGGGTAAATGATTCAAAAGAGTGGCTGGATGCAGGTTACCTTAACTCGACTGTAAAAGGACAGTGGAACGATGACTGGAACAAAGCTATGGGCTCCCAGTCAAAAGTATTTGCATTTCTGTTTCCGGCATGGGGAATCGACTTTACATTAAGTCCAAACTGGGATGGCGATGCAGGCTCATGGGCAGTTACAAATCCTCCGCAGGAATACAATTGGGGCGGTTCTTACATTCATGCAGCAACAGGTACTGATAATCCAGAGCATGCAAAAGACATTATCCTTGCTATGACTGCAGACAAAGACAACCTGTTAAAGATTTCTGAGGATTATTCAGACTTCACAAATACAAAGAGTGGTATGGCAGAAGCAGCTACTGATGATGCAAACTTCTCTTCTGAGTTCCTTGGCGGACAGAACCCATTTGCATATTTTGCACCTGTTGCAGAGAACATTAAGATTGCACCGCTTTCTGCATATGATCAGGGATGTGTAGAGCTTATCCAGAACTCCTTCAGTGATTATTTCCAGGGAAATGTTGACTTTGATAAAGCAAAGGCAAACTTTGAGACTGCTATTAAAGAGCGTTATCCTGAGATTTCTGAGGTAATATGGCCGGAATAAAAGTGGATATCGTGTAAGGCAATCCAACGCAGGCGGAGAATCGAACTATGCAGGCTTCTTCGCCTGCGGATTGTATGTAAAGGAGAGCAGTTATGAAGAAAAAAAGCATTAATTACGGAAAATGGGGTTACCTGTTTATTCTTCCTTTTTTTATAATCTATTTTATTTTTTCTTTAATTCCGTTGGTTGATACAGTTCGCTACAGCTTCTTTGAATATTTCCGTTCCGGAATCAAGGAAATCGGACCGAATTTTATTGGTATGGAAAATTACATCAGTCTGCTGAAATCCGATATGTTTAAGTACGGAGCAAACACTCTGATTCTGTGGCTGATCGGATTTGTGCCGCAGATTGTGATTGCGTTGGTTCTGGCAGCCTGGTTTACAGATGCACGTCTGAAAATACGAGGAAAACAGTTTTTTAAAGTTGTTATTTATCTGCCAAACCTGATTATGGCATCTGCATTTGCCCTTTTGTTTTTTACCATGTTTTCCACAAACGGACCTGTGAATTCCATTCTTATGTCTCTTGGCTGGATTAAGGCTCCTATTGATTTTATGGGTTCTGTATTTGGTACAAGGTCTCTGATTGGATTTATGAATTTTTTGATGTGGTTTGGCAATACAACTATTATGCTGATGGCTGCAGTTATGGGTATTAGCATGGATGTATTCGAGGCATCTGATCTGGACGGCTGCAACAGCATTCAGCGTTTCTTTTATATTACACTGCCGCTGATCCGCCCGATTCTTTCCTATACACTGATTACTTCCATTATCGGTGGTCTTCAGATGTTCGATGTACCTCAGATTCTCACAAACGGACAGGGTAATCCGGATAGAACTTCTATGACACTGATCATGTTCCTGAACAGCCACCTGAAGAGTAAGAACTATGGTATGGCCGGTGCATTATCTGTTTACCTGTTTATTGTCAGCGGTATCCTGTGCTTCTTTGTATACCGTATGACAAATGACAATGATCCGGATGGATCCAAAAAAGCAGCTAAGAAACGTGCTAAAGAAGAAAGGAGAAGATTAAGAGGATGAAAAAAACAGGAAGTAGCTTCAGAACAGTTTTCGCACATATCGTACTGATTCTTTTGTCCTTTATGTGTCTGTTTTTCTTTTACGTACTGATTATTAATGCAACCAGATCTCATGCAGATCTGCAGAAAGGCTTCTCTGCCCTTCCTGGAAAAAATTTTCTGGAAAACCTGAAAAATGTGGCAAATGATGGAAGCTTTCCTATGTTCCGCGGTATTTTAAACAGTATAGTGGTATCTGGATGCAGTGCAGTGCTGTGTACTTATTTTTCTTCCCTTACTGCATATGGTCTTTATGCTTATGAGTTTAAGGCAAGAAAAGCAGCATTTACATTTATTATGGCAATCCTTGTAATGCCTACTCAGGTAACTGCAATGGGCTTCCTTCGCCTGGTTACAAAGATGGGATTATATGATTCCCTTCTGCCGCTGATTATTCCGTCTATTGCTTCCCCGGCTGTATTCTATTTCATGTACAGCTACCTGCAGTCCTCTCTGCCGCTTTCTCTTGTAGAGGCAGCCAGAATTGACGGCTCCGGAGAATTTCATACCTTTAACCGTATCGTGATTCCGATTATGAAACCAGCCATTGCGGTTCAGGCAATTTTCACATTTGTTGGTTCCTGGAATAACTACTTTGTACCGGCCCTGATCATCCAGTCCAAGAATAAAATGACAGTGCCGATTTTGATTGCTACCCTTCGTGGAGCCGATTATATGAACTTTGATATGGGTAAAATCTACATGATGATCACAGTTGCCATTGTGCCGATCATTATTGTATACTTGCTTCTTTCTAAATATATTATTGCAGGTGTTACCCTTGGTGGAGTTAAGGAATAATGGCATTTGCCAGGTTTAAACGCAGCGGGACTATGAATCCTGAAATTTCTGAACGCGAGAAGAGCCATAGCTCTTTTGCTGAGCTTGCGGCAGAAGAATGCATAGTTCTGCTGAAAAACGAAAATATTCTTCCCCTTCCATTATTTGCACCGATTGCCCTTTTGGGAAGCGGTGCAGATAAAACCGTCAAAGGGGGAATTGGTTCCGGAGATGTAAATAACAGACAGAATATTACCATTTACGAAGGAATGGCAGAATCCGGAATTCAGATTACCAGCAGGGACTGGCTGGATAATTATGAACATCGCTATCAGGAAGCGAGACTTATATGGAAAGAAAAGATTCTTGAGGAAGCAAAGCATGTAGATAATCCTTTTGATGCGTATGCCTCCAATCCGTTTATTATGCCGGAGGGGCGTCCTGTATCTGAAAAAGATATTGAGGGGGCAAGTGCCGCTGTTTATGTGATCAGCCGCATTTCCGGTGAGGGAAAAGACCGCCGCCTGGAAAAAGGTGATTATTATCTTAGTGAGAGAGAAGAGGAAGATATCCTTTTTCTGAACAGCAGACAGGTACCTATTATCCTCCTTATAAATGCAGGCGGCCCTGTAGAGCTTACAGACATTTTGGAAAAAACGCAGTGGATAAAAGGTATCTTTAATATTTCCCAGCTTGGACAGGAAGGCGGACGTGCGGTTGCCCGTATTCTTCTTGGAGAAGCGGTTCCAAGCGGAAAGCTTACCACAACCTGGGCAAAAAAATATGCAGATATGCCATTTGCAGAAAATTTCAGTTATTTGAATGGAAATCTGGAACTGGAAGAATACAAAGAAGGAATTTATATAGGCTATCGGTATTTTGACAGCTTTGGCGTCAAGCCGCTGTTTCCTTTTGGCTTTGGCCTTTCTTATACGGATTTTGAAATTCAGTTCTGCGGTATTGAAATCGATCAGGACAAGATTGAGGTAAACGTATCTGTAGAAAACACTGGAAGCAGATTTTCGGGAAGTGAAGTTGTGCAGATTTATGCTGTGCTTCCTCATGGCAGATTGGAGAAAGAACATCATCGTCTGGTTGGATATGCAAAAACAAATGTATTAAAGCCCGGAGAAAAACAGCAGGTAAGGATCCTGATTGAGGGAAAAGCCCTTGCAAGCTTTTTTGAAGAGGATCATGCCTGGATCGTAGAAGCCGGAAACTATGAATTGTGGATTGGAAACAGTTCGGACAATCTGAAACTGGAAGCGCTTGTAAAAGTGAACGGGGATACTGTTCTGGAGAAGACCCGGAAGCTGGAAACGGCAGCAGAGTTAACCGGAGTCCTGGAGAGATCATACATTGTAAACTCAGAAGAAACGCAGAAGAAAGCTGGAAATCATGATATTCCGTCTGTACAGTTTGAAGATTTATGCCTGACTGGAGTTTTTGGGAAAACCCAAAAAGAAAAGCAAGAATGCTGTGAAAAGACACTGGAATCCCTTGCAGACGAGCTGCCTGTGGAAGAGATGATTCCGCTTTTATGCGGAAACACAGGGGGCATTAGCAGCAATCTGGGAGCAGCAGGAATTAAGGTGCCCGGTTCTGCTGGCGAAACCTCAGAAGCACTTTATGAGAAATATGGGGTTCCGGTACTGATTATGGCAGATGGACCCGCTGGTGTCCGGCTGCAGAGAAGCTATGAGGTGGACCGCAAGACAGATTCTGTTTATGGAATTGGTGTTCTTGGATCTCTGGAAAATGGATTTCTGATAACACAAAAGCCTCATGAAAATGCAGATATGTATTATCAGTATTGTACAGCTTTTCCCGTTGGCACCGCTTTGGCACAGTCCTGGAATCAGGAACTGTTAAGAGAATTCGGCGTAGCTGTTGCAGAGGAAATGGAAGAATTCGGCGTAAATCTGTGGTTGGCTCCAGGGATGAATATTCACAGAAATCCTCTGTGCGGAAGAAATTTTGAATATTATTCCGAGGACCCGCTTCTTGCAGGTAGCCTGGCTGCAGCTGTTTCCAAAGGAGTTCAAAGTAAAGCCGGATGCGGCGTGACCATTAAGCATTTTGCATGTAACAATCAGGAAGACAATCGTATGGGGGTAGATGTACATCTTTCTGAAAGAACTCTTCGTGAGATTTACTGCCGTGGTTTTGAAATTGCAGTAAAAGAAAGCAAACCAGCAGCAATTATGTCATCATATAACCTGGTAAATGGAATACATGCTGCAAACAGTAAGGATCTATGTACCACAATTGTACGCAATGAGTGGGGATTTGACGGCGTGATCATGTCAGACTGGAATACTACAGTGCCCGAGGATGGAAGTATTCCATGGAAATGTGCAGCTGCTGGAAATGATATTATCATGCCAGGAAATGAAAATGATCACAGAAATATTCTGGAAGCATATAGAAGCGGCAAGCTTTCCGAAGAAGAAATCCGTATGTGTGCGAGAAGAATTTTACAGTTGATTGAAAAGTTATAAAAAATATATTACTGCTATTAACAGATTAGGAGATAAAATCGCTGCAATGCCTGAAGAGACAGACATTGCAGCGATTTTTTAGTTATTCTTTAGGTGATCATTGAGTATATGTTTATTCAAGTCTGTTATCAGAAGATATGATTATGGGTGGAAAACATAAGTTTTTTATAGAAATTATAGAGGAAGGTGTGGTAGGATAGGAAGTATATCTAGAGCCTGTTTGAAAAATCATTTCTGCAACCTGCATGCTCTAGAGGAAAGGTGGTGCTTTGCTGTGGCAGAATATAGGGGTAGAAGCGGCAGAGATTCTGGGAAGAGAAGAAATACCAGGAGCAGAAAGAAAAGAAAGCAGCAGAGACGGCGGATTCTGGTGAGTGCGTTAATAGAAGTTATAATTTTGCTTTTGCTGGCAGGCGCTTTTTGCTGGGAAAGAGGGCTGAAGGCCAGAGTAATCGGACTTGCAGGGTATTTTGACGGGCCGCCTGTAAAGAAATTGGATGTGATGGGCGTGAATAGCTCAAATGTAATTTTGATGGACGCAAAAAGCGGAAAGATAATCGGCAATCTAAATGGAGAGGAACGGATCTATCCGGCCTCAATGACAAAGATTATGACGGCAATTGTGGCATTGGAGACATTTTCTGATTTGGACAGAAAAATTACACTAAGTGAAGACATTTTCTATACCTTAAACGGGCAGGATGCCACACAGGCGGGCTTTCAGCCTGGGGAGGAGGTTCGGATCCGGGATCTGGTGTATGGAGTGATTTTGCCGTCAGGAGCTGAGTGTTGTCTGGCGTTAGCAGATGAGGTGTCTGGATCAGAAAAGGCATTTGTGGAGAAGATGAATCAGAAGGCAAAAACCATTGGAATGAAGAACACCAATTTCGTGGACTGCACAGGGCTTCATGATCCGGAGCATTACAGCACGGCTTATGACATTGCACTGCTGCTTAGGTATGCTTTGCATAATGAAACATTTTGTGATGTGATTGAAAGTCATTTCCATTCCACTCCCGGTACAAATGTGCATCCCGATGGGATTACTTATTATAGTACTATGTTTAAGAATATGTCAGATACCAGTGTTATCGGCGGAGAAGTCCTGGGCGGCAAGACAGGCTATACCTCTGAGGCAGGACATTGCCTGGCAAGCTTCGCTCAGATTTATGACAGAGAGTATATACTGGTTACGGCAGGCGCAGCCGCAGATGCCACGGGAATTCCGCACATTCAGGATGCGAAGACCCTTTATAATCGACTTGGGGAAGCAGTGGCGGAAAAAAAGTAAATTTAAAATAGGGCAGCCTTTTTGCGGGGCTGTCCTATTTGTGGCTATGGGGTGTAGAAATGATTTTTCAATAGATGCAGCTGTTACCTCGCCATTTTAAGGATTGCTGCAATGTCTTCCTTATTTAGCGGCTGGAAGAAGCCAATATGTCCATTTCTGCCGAAAACACATTTTTCTGCCATTTCTTCAATCTGTTCATCAGTTGGCTGAATACCAAGTTCGGTGAGGGAGGTTGGTATGCCTATGGAGTGACACCAGTTTTCCCAGGCGTTGATGGCTGCGAGAGCGGCAGTGTCTGTAAGATCAGAATCACTGGTTGGGGAAATATTAACTCCGAAAACTTTCTCGCCAAACTGCGCAAATCTTCCCGGATTTGTCTTGTATACGTATCTTGCCCAGCTTCCCCAGATGGCAGCAAGGCCTGCCCCGTGAGCTACATCAAACATACCGCCCAGCTCATGCTCAATCTTATGTGTGGCGAAATCAGATACTCTGCCAGCCCCGGTCAGCCCATTATGGGAAAGGCTGCCTGCCCACATAAGAGTAGCCCTTGCATCGTAATTCTCAGGTTCTTTTACAGCGGTCTGTGCAGCGTCCCTGACAGAGACTAACAGTCCTTCTGCAATGCGGTCTGTAAGGCTGGTATCTGTGTCTGTAGGAGTGAAATAGCGCTCCATAGTGTGCATCATAATGTCTGTCGCACCGCTGGCTGTCTGATAAGTCGGAAGACTGTAAGTAAGCTCCGGATTCATAATAGCAAATTTGGGGCGTGAGCAGTCATGACCGTAAGAACGCTTCATCATTCCGTCTTCAATGGTAAGAACCATGGAAGAAGACATTTCAGAGCCTGCAGCAGCGATTGTGAGAACAACGCCGATTGGCAGATTTTTATCTGTTTTTACACGCCCGTAAAGAAGGTCTTCCATATCAAAATCATTGGCGATTCCGTAACCGATTCCCTTAGCCGTATCAATGACGCTGCCGCCGCCAATTGGCAGAAGGAAGTCAATGTCTTCTGCCCGTCCAATACGGATTCCCTCTTTTACCAGGGAAAGACGTGGATTTGGTACAACGCCGTTCAAATCTACATAAGAAAGTCCTGCGTCACGAAGGCTCTTATGCACACGCTCCAAAAGCCCGGAAGTTTCAATATGTCCTCCCTTTTTTCCATAAACGATCATAACCCTATGCCCGCCAAAAGCCGCAACCTGTTTCCCAACCTCACTTTCACGGCCTGCCCCGAACAGGATTTTAGTGGGAGCGAAAAAATCAAAATTTATCATAAGAAAATTCCTCCATTGAATTGCATAATTAATGGTTTTAATTCTGAACCCATTATATAGCAGGATTTGGAAAATATCTATTACTTTTACAAACCTGGCGTTTTAACCTTTTTCAAACACGCTCTAGCAGTTTCTTATAACTGCAGTCCATCCCAATCGCTCCCAGGGGTGCTGTGATTAAGATTCCAAGCACAGCCACAGAAAGTATGATCTGTCCGCAGGACAGTCCCATAGCCATGGGAACAGAGCCGATAGCAGCCTGGACAGTGGCCTTGGGAAGATAGGCGATGGAGCAGAAAAGCCGTTCTTTCCAGTTAAGATCAGTTCCGGCGACACAAAGGGAAACGCCGATGGTACGGATCAGAAGTGCAGCGAAAATCATGGCAAGTGCAGCCGGACCAGCCTTTAAGGTGTAACGGATATCCACAGAAGCTCCAACCAATACGAAAAGCAGAACCTCCGCAGCCAGCCACAGTTTCCCAAATTTCTGGGAAAGACGGGCAGAAACAGATGCTGTGCATTTCAGCTTCAGTACGCAGGCCATGCTTACCACGGCCAGAAGCCCGGAAACGGAAACAACTGGTTTCAGCCAGGTCTCAATGGACATCAGCAGGAAAGAAACACCCAGAACTACAATTACTTTCATGCTGTTGCGCACCATATGGCTATGTGCATATGCCGTTTCAAAAAACAGAGAAAGCAGATACCCGGCAGCACTTCCAAGTACAATTCCCAGAACAATGGATACCGGAATGTTGATAAAATCCTGTACATGTGCACTGCCGCCCTGTGCCATAGTAGAAAATGTGGAAAAAAGCACGATTACATAAATATCATCGCAGGAAGCGCCAGCCAGGATCATCTGCGGAATGCTTTTGGCAGTTCCGTATTTCTCATCCATAAGCTGTACCATTCGCGGCACAACCACTGCAGGCGATACAGCACCCATCACAGCCCCCGTTACGGCCGCTTCCAGCCTTGTGATCCCCAGAAAATAAGGTGCCAGCAAAATATAAGCAAGAATCTCAAAAGTGGCAGGAATGCATGCCATCATAACAGCCGGGCGTCCGACCTTTTTCAGGTCTGCAAGATTCAGGGAAAGCCCTGCCTTCAGCAGAATAATGATCAGCGCAATCTGGCGAAGTTCCGACGAGATAGAAAGAATGGAAGAATCCAGCACATTCAGCACATACGGTCCAAGCAGGATACCTGTGATCAGCATCCCGATAATACGGGGAAGCTTCAGCCTCTGGCAGATTGCCGCCAGCGAAAGACCAATAAGAAAAATAAAGGCCAGTGAAGTTAACATTGTTATCATTTCCTCCTTTATACGCAGAAAAGCTGATGCCCCCTGCGATCATAGTTATCACAGAAGTCATCAGCTTAATAAGCGGTTCGGGATGATCCCGGGGAGACATTCATTCCCCTTTTTATTGCTGAAAGTATAATAGCACATTGGAAAACATATGGCAAGAGGTAAAAAAGTACACTTTTTCCAGGGACACATTTGGACGTTTTTAAAGAGCAAAAAGTAGGTTAGTTGCACCTAGTTTCCACACTAAAAATGACATAATCCGCGAAAAAAGAGGGAACCACTTTCGTGATTCCCCCTTGCAAAAAGCCTTATTTTATGCGCTTTTCTTATTCTCCGAAGTATCTCTTAAGCAGACCTGCGAATGCTTTTCCGTGTCTTGCTTCGTCTCTTGCCATTTCATGAACAGTATCATGAATTGCATCAAGGTTAGCTGCTTTCGCACGTTTAGCAAGATCAGTCTTACCAGCTGTAGCGCCGTTCTCAGCTGCTACACGCATTTCAAGGTTCTTCTTGGTGCTGTCTGTAACAACTTCGCCTAATAATTCAGCAAATTTAGCTGCATGCTCTGCTTCTTCAAAAGCTGCTTTCTCATAGTAAAGGCCAACTTCCGGATAGCCTTCTCTGTGAGCTACACGAGCCATAGCAAGATACATACCAACCTCAGAGCACTCGCCCTCGAAGTTTGCTCTTAAGTCTGCAAGAATGTCCTCGCTGACACCCTTCGCAACACCTACAACATGCTCAGCTGCCCATGCCATCTCTTCGCTCTGCTTAGTAAATTTCTCAGCTGGAGCCTTGCAGATTGGACAGACCTCAGGAGCGTTCTCACCTTCATAAACATAACCGCATACATTACATACCCATTTAGCCATAATTAAATTCTCCTTTTCTTTATATAAATTTTATTTAGTTTTTAATAATAGTAATCATTACTGTTTTAAGATAACATATTGCTTCTTGTTTGTCAAGAGTTATTGAAAAATTTTTTTCAATGAGTGTCTTCTTTGCTGAGACAATCATTGCAGATTCCGAAAAATCTTGCTTTATAATCAGAAATCTGACCGTCTTTAAAATCAGCGGCAATATCTTCAAGACTCCTGTCAATATGTTCGCTGAAAACATCCATCACTCTGCCGCAGCGGGTGCACATGAAGTGACAGTGGGGCGTGGTGCGGGCGTCAAATCGGTCTGCTCCGCCAAAGCTGGAAAGCTTCTGTATTTCACCCAGATCAGCGAGAAGAGAGAGGTTCCGATATACGGTTCCAAGGCTGATATTTGGATAGATCTGCTTCATATTCTCATATACAAAATCAGCTGTAGGATGGTCGGTTCTGCCTGCAAGAAATTCCTTGATCGATTCTCTCTGGCGGCTGTATTTCAATGTGGCCATCTGTTTTCTCCTTTCTCTTAACAATAGTAATTATTACTGATACTAATATATACTATATTTTCTGATTTGTCAAGAGCAAAATGAGAAGAGTGTGTATTTATTCAGCGGAAAATGGGTTTACAAAATCTATAAAATGTGATACGCTTCTACATATAAAATACAAGGGTGTTAAAGCGTGTTTGAAAAATGTGCCAGCCCTTGTTATAATTCAAACCCATAGAGAAAGAGAGTACATTTGTGTACCGCATTACAGAGAATCCCCCAGGATATGTATAGTATAATTTCCGCAGGCTGAGAGGGGTGTGTATGGAGCAGATGGAAGATGGCTTTGGAGGGGCGTAGCTGAAGAGATGTAGGCTGCGACAGGAACGCCTGTTATAGCGGAAGGGTATGGAAGTACCCGGTAAGGTTCCCGTAGATATGTAAGCTCCGGCGGTTGTTATGAAGATATTTGTGAAAATCCGCTGGTTTTTATAAATATCTGTACCGTGAGGCGGGAATGAACAGAAGTGGTAACACGGGAATAGCTCGTCTTCTCAGAATGTGAGAGGGCGATTTTTTTATGTAATAGGATATGTAACAGGAATTACTCCGAAATATTTCTATTATATAAAAAACACTCCGCAAGGTTGCGTGAAAAGAAGGAGAAAATACAATGAGTAAACCAAAATATTACATTACTACAGCCATTGCCTATACATCCGGCAAGCCGCACATCGGCAATACCTACGAAGCTGTTCTGGCAGATGCTATTGCACGTTACAAGAGACAGCAGGGCTATGACGTATTCTTCCAGACAGGAACTGACGAGCATGGTCAGAAAATTGAGCTTAAGGCAGAAGAAGCCGGAGTTACACCTAAGGAATTCGTTGATAACGTATCTGGTCAGATCAGAAATATTTGGGATATGATGAATACATCTTATGATAAATTCATTCGTACAACAGATGAAAATCATGAGAAACAGGTTCAGAAGATTTTCAAAAAAATGTATGCAAAGGGAGATATCTACAAGGGAGAGTACGAAGGAATGTACTGTACTCCATGTGAGTCTTTCTTCACTGAATCCCAGCTTGTAGACGGCAAATGTCCGGACTGTGGACGTCCATGCGTGCCTGCAAAGGAAGAGGCTTACTTCTTCAAAATGAGCAAATACGCAGACCGCCTCATCGAGCACATTAAAACCCATCCGGAATTTATTCAGCCGGAATCCCGTAAGAATGAGATGATGAACAACTTCCTTCTTCCGGGACTTCAGGATCTGTGTGTATCCAGAACCTCTTTCAAATGGGGAATTCCGGTAGACTTCGATCCGAAGCATGTTGTATATGTATGGCTTGATGCCCTGACCAACTATATCACCGGAATCGGCTATGACTGCGATGGCGACAACAAAGATCTGTTTAACAAGATGTGGCCGGCAGACCTTCATCTTATTGGAAAAGATATCATCCGTTTCCATACTATTTACTGGCCGATTTTCCTGATGTCTCTGGATCTGCCTCTTCCGAAGCAGGTATTTGGCCATCCGTGGCTGCTTCAGGGCGATGGCAAAATGAGTAAATCCAAAGGAAATGTTATCTACGCAGATGAGCTGGTAGACTTCTTTGGTGTTGACGCTGTCCGTTATTTCGTACTTCACGAAATGCCATTTGACAACGACGGTGTGATCACCTGGGAGCTGATGGTAGAGCGTATGAATTCCGAGCTTGCAAATACACTTGGAAACCTTGTAAACCGTACCATTTCCATGTCCAATAAATACTTTGGCGGCGTAGTAGAGAACAAAGGCGTAACCGAGCCTGTAGATGATGATCTGAAGAACTTCATCCTTTCCGTACCAGCCAAGGTAGATGCCAAGATGGAGAAGCTTCGTGTGGCAGATGCCATTACAGAAGTATTTACAATTTTCAAACGCTGCAACAAATATATCGACGAGACAATGCCATGGGCACTTGCAAAGGATGAGTCCAAGCAGGATCGTCTTGCAACGGTTCTTTACAATCTGGTTGAGGGCATCTGCATGGGAACTACACTTCTTGAGTCCTTCATGCCTGAGACAACCAAGAGAATCCTTAGTCAGCTGAATGCTTCCGAGAGAACTCTTGAGGACCTGAAGACATTTGGGCTCTATCCATCTGGAAACAAAGTAACAGACAAGCCGGAGATTCTTTTTGCACGTATGGACATTAAGGAAGTGATGGAGAAAGTAAATGAGCTTCATCCTCCGAAAGAAGAGCCGAAGGAAGAGAAACCAGAAGAGAAGGTTGTGGATATTGAGGCAAAGCCGGAGATCACATTTGATGATTTTGCAAAGCTTCAGTTCCAGGTTGGTGAGGTTATCGCCTGCGAGGCAGTGAAGAAATCCAAGAAGCTTCTTTGTTCCCAGGTTAAGATCGGAAGCCAGGTACGCCAGATCGTATCCGGAATCAAAGCTTACTATACACCGGAAGAAATGGTTGGAAAGAAGGTTATGGTAGTAACCAACTTAAAGCCTGCTAAGCTTGCTGGAATCTTAAGCGAGGGCATGATCCTCTGCGCAGAAGATGCAGATGGAAATGTATGCGTAGTCAGCCCGGAGAAGAACATGCCTGCAGGATCTGAAATCTGCTAATTGTTTTTAACATCATATAATAGGATATAGAATTGTAGTGCCAGGGGCAGGAAGGTGATTTTTGCTCCTGGTATTATGCTATCTGGATACAAGGAATAAATATGGAAAATAAACTGAGTCATTTTGACGAAAACGGTAATGCTGTTATGGTAGATGTATCGGATAAACCAGTCACCCATAGAACTGCTGTTGCCACTGGTTCTATCCAGGTTGGCGCAGAAATTATGGAGCGTCTGACAGAGGGTACCGTAGCCAAAGGTGATGTTCTGGGGGTTGCCAGAGTTGCAGGAATTATGTCTGTGAAGCACACCTCCGACCTGGTGCCAATGTGTCACCCCCTTCCCGTCACCAAATGCACCGTGGATTTTGAACTGGAAAAAGAAAAAGGAATCATCCGCACCTTCTGCACTGTGAAAACAGACGGCAAAACCGGCGTGGAAATGGAAGCGCTTACTGGTGTACAGGTGACCTTACTTACCATTTACGATATGTGTAAGGCAATTGATAAGCACATGGTGATGACGGACATCCATCTGGTGGAGAAGACCGGCGGCAAGAGCGGGGATTTTGTATTTGAAAGGAGGATGAACACATGAAGCGAGTTGCAATTATCACATCCAGCGACATGGGATATCAGGGAAAACGAGAAGATTTAAGCGGCCCGGCGATTAAGGAGATCGTAGAACGAGAAGGTTATCAGGTAGTGTCTATGGACATTCTGCCAGATGACCGCTCCATGCTTTCCAAAAGAATGGCGGAAATTGCAGATGGGAACCAGGCCGAACTGATTCTGACTACAGGCGGCACAGGTTTTTCCCCAAGAGATGTGATGCCGGAAGCCACCGAAGATATAACGGAACGAAAAGTGCCGGGAATCCCGGAGGCCATCCGCGCTTACAGCATGACAATTACAAACCGTGCCATGTTAAGCCGTGCCACAGCGGGAATTCGCAAACAGACCCTGATCATTAATCTTCCTGGAAGCCCCAAAGCAGTAAAGGAAAGCCTGGAATATATTATCGGGGCATTAGACCACGGCATTGAGATTATGACCGGAGAGGCTGGAAACTGCGCAACTATGAGGCTGCAGAATTGAGGTAAACTATGATTTTTGATACACATGCACATTATGATGACGAGGCATTTGACGAAGACAGGGATCAGCTCCTCTCCTCTATGAAGGATGGGGGAGTGGGCTGTATTGTAAATGTGTGCGCTTCCGCAGGGGGATTTGACGGAACCCTGAAGCTGATGGAAGCCTATCCTTTTGTTTACGGAGCTGTGGGCGTTCACCCGGACGATGCGGAAATTATGACCCAGGACACCCTGGACGAGATCCGCAGACTTTCCCATATGGAGAAAATGGTTGCCATCGGGGAAATCGGCCTGGACTATTACTGGCACAAAGAAGAATCCGAACATCAGCGCCAGCAGGAAATGTTTCGTGCCCAGATGGACATTGCAAGAGAAGAAAAACTTCCCTTCATGATCCACAGCCGCGACGCAGCCGAGGACACCCTGAACATTGTCCGTGACTACATGAAAAAAGATATGTCCGGCGGAATCATCCACTGCTTTTCCTACAGTAAGGAAATCGCAGCCGAATACCTGAAAATGGGCCTGTACCTTGGCATCGGCGGAGTTCTCACCTTCAAAAATGCCAAAAAACTAAAAGAAGTAGCCGCCATGGCCCCACTTTCCCAAATTGTTCTGGAAACCGACTGTCCCTACATGTCCCCCGAACCCCACCGCGGCAAACGCAACTCCTCCCTCAACCTCCCCTACGTAGCCGCCGCCCTCGCCGAGATTAAAGGAATCACCCCGGAGGAAGTCATTGCAGTAACGGAGGAGAATGCGAAGAAATTGCTATTTAAATAATATCAAATAAAAAGAGCTGGAAAACAGGCAATCTATTTGCCGTATTTTCCAGCCCTTTTGCAATCTCACATCTTATTTGGTGCCGAAAATTCTATCTCCCGCGTCACCAAGTCCCGGACAAATATAAGCTCTCTCATTCAGCTCTCTGTCCAGATGACCAACATAAATCTGCACATCCGGATGAACCTCATGAAGTCTCTTCAATCCCTCAGGAGCCGCAATCACAAACATACACTTAATGCTCTTGCCGCCATGTTCCTTAATGAAATTCACAGCTGCAATAGCAGAACCGCCAGTAGCCAGCATCGGGTCAACCATAACGATCAGACGCTGATCGATAGGATCCGGAAGCTTGCAGTAATACTCATGAGGCTCATGAGTAACAGGATCACGGTAAAGGCCAATATGACCGATCTTGGCAGAAGGAACCAAAGTAGTAATACCGTTCACCATACCAAGACCTGCACGAAGAACAGGAACAACAGCCAGCTTCTTACCGGAAATCATGGGAGTCTTGCAAGTCTCAATAGGAGTCTCAACCTCTACATCCTCAAGCGGAAGATCACGAAGTGCCTCAAAACCCATAAGAACTGCAATCTCTTCAATAAGCTTACGGAATTCATTTGTTCCCGTCTCTTTGTTGCGGAGAATAGAAATCTTATGCTGGATCAGCGGATGATCCATAATAAAAACATTGTCCATATCTGAAAAATTTGACATGATTAAAAACCTCCGTCGTGTGCTAAACTTTGTCATTGCCCTATGCAATAACAAACTCCCCTATGGGAATACTGGTAAAATGATACCGCACTTTAAGCAGAAAGTCAATAATTGTAAAAACTTGTCGCATCCCTTATACTAGTATAAGTTGTATTGGCGTTTCTTATACCAATACTAGAGCGTGTTTGAAAAAGGCTTTCTGCAAGATGTGCGTCACAATTTGTGGGAGATTTTGTCCGGATGAGGGCGCCGTAGCGGGCTACGGCAACCGAATTCGGGCAAAATATACCGCAAAGTGGGGCGTGCAGATTGCGGGAATGATTTTTCAAACACGCTCTAGGGAAAAGGAGGAGCTTTATTATGAAGTTCAGAGTAGAAGGCATTTATGATGCCAAGAAGCTGGGAATTCCGCAGATGCTGATTCTGGGACTCCAGCACATGTTTGCCATGTTCGGCGCTACCATTCTGGTACCGATCCTGGTAAACAACTATTTTCACGGCGAAGGCTTATCCATCCAGGTAACCCTGTTCTGCGCCGGATTCGGAACACTTCTGTTCCACGTACTTACCAAGCTGAAGGTTCCGGCATTCCTTGGTTCATCCTTTGCATTCCTTGGCGGATTTGCTACAGTTGCAGAGCTTGATACCGGAATTTTCGCAAACATGTCCTATGGAGAGAAGCTTCCATACGCATGCGGCGGTGTATTTGTAGCAGGTCTTCTGTACCTGGTACTTGCCCTGATCGTAAAAGCTATCGGCGTAAAACGTGTTATGCGTTATCTGCCGCCAGTTGTAACCGGCCCGATCATCATCTGCATCGGACTTAGCCTTGCACCATCCGCGATCAGCAATGCTTCCCAGAACTGGGTACTTGCCCTGATCGCCCTTGGAACTGTTATTTTCTTCAATATCTGGGGAACCGGCATGTTCCGTATCATTCCGATTCTGATGGGTATTGTGGTATCCTATGCAGCTGCCCTGATCATGAATGCACTGGGCATGACAAATGCAGACGGAAGCGCCATCCTGAACTTTGCAGGCGTTGCAAGCGCACCGATCGTAGGTGTTCCGAAATTCTTCCTCTGCAAATTTAATATCACTGCAATCCTTGCAATGGCACCTATCGCGATTGCATCTATGATGGAGCACATCGGTGATATTTCTGCTATATCCGCAACTGTTGACCGCAATTTCATCGAGGATCCGGGACTTCACCGCACACTTCTTGGTGACGGACTTGCAACCTCCCTGTCAGCCCTGATCGGCGGACCTGCCAACACCACTTACGGTGAGAACACAAGCGTTCTTGCACTGAGCCGTGTATACGATCCGAAGGTAATCCGTCTGGCAGCTATTTATGCAGTCATCCTCAGTTTCATTCCTAAGATGGCAGAGGTGATCAGCTCCCTTCCGTCCGCAATCATCGGCGGTATCAGCTTTATCCTTTATGGAATGATCTCTGCAGTCGGTGTACGTAATGTAGTTGAGAATAAGGTTGACCTGACACGTTCCCGTAACCTGGTTATCACAGCCGTTATCCTGGTATGCGGACTGGGTGTTTCTGATGGTCTTACCTTTACAATTGCAGGCGCTCACATCACTCTGACAGGCCTTGCACTGGCAGCAATCGTTGGAATCGTTCTGAACGCAGTTCTTCCGGGAAATGATTATGTATTCGAGAGCGGAAAGAAAAAAGAAGAATATGAAGACGACTGATTAAAGAAACATAAGCAGTAATTATAACAATTTTATAAAGCCTCCGCAAAAGTCTGGATGATGATCGGACTTTTGCGGAGGATTTTTGTATGGTGCTGGCCGGGAAGCCTGTTCTCTGCCAGCACAGCGTATGTATTTTTAGAAGCTTCCTCCTGTGCCGCCGTGGCTGCTGTCGGAACCGCCTGTGTCGGAGGTGTCATCCTTAGGCTTGGCCGTGCGGGTAACGGTGTTGTAAAGGAAAATATCGTTTGACCGTGTAACATCCATGCTGCCGCTGCGCACATAGTCTACAGCGCTTTCCTGGCTGCGCACGGACTTCAGCTGAGCCCTCATTCCCATGGTACAAAGCAGTGCCAGAACAAAGCCAATGGCAATGGAGATGGGAATCCACATAAGAGAAAATGGTTCTTTGGGAAGGGTAGAAGCATCATATGGCTCTTCCGTGGCTGCCTGTTCCAGGAACATCTCACACTGGTCGGCAAATTCGTTAAAGGCTCCGGCAAAGTCCTCGTCCTTTAATTCCGGCTGAACCTTTTCTTTCAGATAATCCAGGCCATCCTGATTGAAAACAGTCATGCCATAGCCGTGAGTGGTAATGTGCCATTCCCGGTCGCCAATGCTGACCATAAAGAGGATGCCGTCGTAATCATCACCTAGTCCATAATAATTGTCATCATAGAAGGTGTCGGTAAATTTGTTCATGGCCACGCCGTCTGTGGACTGTACCGTAGCTACTGCAACGTCAAAATCGTATTCCTCACTTAAGGAATCCAGTCTGTCAAGAAGCTGGGACTCTTCCTCATCGGTAAGAAGGTCGGCCGCGTCATAAACCCTGGGAAGAAATTCGTAATTATCATCGGTCTCTGCCTGAACAGTCAGGGCAGCAGGAAAAAGGCTTCCCACGCTGAGGGCGGCAGCCAGCATAACTGCAAAAGATTGTTTTTTCATGGCGCATCCCTCCTTATAATGTATGAACCAGCCATGCGATCACATAGGCGGCTACAGAAAAACCAGCAGTCAGACCAAGGAGCCATTTGGTAAAAATACTTTTGTCTACAGGTAGGTTTCCAACGAATTTGCCAGTCTGGCCGTTCATTCCGAACAGATAATGATTTCCTTTCCAGGTGGTGGAAAGCAGCCACACAGGAAACAAGGCGTAGTGGGTTTTGCCCCCGTGAAGCTGGATATGGGAATCTTCCGGTGTGACGGTGTCATATCCGTTTACTGTAGAGCGAAAAGCGTCTTCCGCAGCTCTTCGCACACGCTGGTTGGCACGCTCTACAGATTCTTCTGCGGAGACATCGTACTTGTCAGCAACGTAGCCTGCCAGGTAAGGTGTCTGGAAATCTACAGCTTCTGAAATTACATAAGGTTCCAGAGATTCTGTAAGGTCATTGTCAATCTTGGAAGAGCCGTCTACAGGAATCTGGTCGAAACCGATATTTCCGGCGCGGAAAACAGAGTAGTGGCTGGTTTCCGTATAGTCATACTCATCATCGCTCCAGAAACGGGTGCGGGTGGCATGATAGCGGATATCTGCAGTGGCGTCTGTGTCAAAAAGCCAGAATGGCACGTAGACGCCTTTGATCTCGTCAATATGGTTCTCTTTTTTGAAAACCTTGGGAAGAAGGATCTTGCCGTGAAGGTGCTTGTTCAGGCCTTCTTTGGCAGCCTTTTTGTCCAGCTTAAAGGGAATGATAAAGTCTGGACGCAGGTCACCGGAGAATTTACCGGATATTACTACCGGGTTGCCGCAAAACGGGCAGCTGGAAGCGCCTGTGCTTTCGTCCGCAACGATCTCACCGCCGCAGGACTGGCATACGTAGACGGACATTTTGTCAGTTTCGTTTTCCTTCCAGTCTGTGCCGGAAGCATTTTCCCAGGTCATGTCATCGGCCTGCTGGCTGGCGGCAGCTTCATTAAATTCCTTAACGGTTTCCATGTCGAATTCGGTGTCGCAGTAAGGGCATTTCATCTTCTGAAGCTTGCTGTTGAACTCAATGGCTCCGCCGCAGCAAGGGCATTTATATTCAAGGATATCGGACAATATTTCATCTCCTCTCGGATAAAAATAGGATCAGTCCCGTAAAAGAGTCTGGGGAGTATCCCATCTTTTTACGGGACATATATGGTCAGTTACTGAATGTCGTTCTCATTAAACGGGTCGCCGCAGTTCGGGCAGAATTTCGGCGGATTGGTGGGATCTGCCGGTTCCCATCCGCACTTGTCACAGCGGTAGCGCGGCTTCATAGCAGGCTTTGGAGAACCGCAGTTGGTGCAGAATTTGCCTGTATTGACAGCACCGCAGGAACAGGTCCAGCTTGTATTTGCTACAGGAGCCTGAGGCTTCTTAGCGCCGCACTCCGGGCAGAAGTTGCCGGAAACAACAGCACCGCAGGAGCACTTCCACTGATCACCGGAAGGCTGGGCAGATGGAGTACTCTGAGGAGCCGCCTGCTGTGCCTGGGCTGCCTGCTGCTGTCCCATGTTATAGAGATCCTGGGTATTGAAGCCGCCTGCCATATTTGCCATATTCATTCCCATAAATCCGGTCATAGCGCCTGCAGAATTGCCTGCTGCTGTTTTCATAGCGTCTGCCTGGGCGCCTGCAAGTGTGGCAGCAGCCATAGCAGGATTGCGCAGCATTGCCATACGCTGTGCGTCTTTGATCATCTTGGCATCTTCTTCAGGAAGCGTGATCGGGTTCATGGCAACAGAGACGATCACAAGTCCGCGAAGCTGGCTCCATTTCTGGGTAAGGGCCTGGTTCATGGCATCACAAAGCTCCATTGCATGGGCAGGAAGGGCGCTTGGACGGATTCCCTGCTGGGAGATGCTTGCAAATGCTGGCTGAAGAGCGGAGATAAACTCTGTTTTCAGCTGGCTCTCGATCTGCTCTCTGTCATACTGCTGCTCGAAGTTTCCGCAAACATTGGAATAGAAGAGAAGCGGGTCTGCAATGCGATAAGAATAAACGCCGCTGCAGCGCACGGATACATCAATATCCAAACCGATATTTTGATCTACCACGCGGAATGGAATCGGATTCGGTGTGCCGAATTTATTGTCCACCAGTTCTTTGGTATTGAAATAATAAACGCGCTGGTCTTTGCCTGTGTCACCGCCGTAGGCAAAACGTTTGCCGATGGTGTGGAAGGTATTCATAATGGCATCGCCCAGATTGCCGGAAAAAATGCTGGGCTCTGTGGATGCATCGTAGGTATATTCGCCAGGCTCTGCGCAGATATCCACGATCTTGCCCTGTTCTACGATCATCATGCACTGTCCGTCTGCAACTGCGATTCCGGAGCCGCTGGTGATGATGTTGTCGTTTCCTCTGGTGTTGGAGGAGCGTTTGGAGGTGCGTTTCTGGCCTTTCACTGCCAGAACGTCATTGTCGATGGCATCGCAGTAGAAAAACTCTTTCCACTGATCTGCAAGTGTACCGCCTGCTGCTCCAAGAGCTGCTTTAATAAGTCCCATAATAGTAACCCCTTTCTTTTTTGATATGGTCTGGCTATATTCTTACTTAGAGTTTATATGATTTTGTCAGAAAACATAAGCGACATGTGAAAAATGACAGGTTTTCGTGATAATAAGACGGAAAAAGAAAAAAATCGTTACTGTTCACTCCGTGCCCAGCAACGCGCTTCGCGATGCACAGAAATCATGCTTTGCATGATTTCGCGCCGCAAGTCTCGGGTTTTCTGTGAACTTTGTTCACAAAAAACACCTCGCGGAACATTACTCGTGAACAGTAGAAAAAAATCTACAGCCTATAAGCATAGTACTGTAGATTTTTTGCATTTGAAATACTAATATTAGGTATTTTTTATTCTTCGGAAGAATCTTCTGAGCTGTCGCCAGAACTGCTCAGGTTCTGATAATATTGGGAGGAAGTGATGGAATCGGTATCCTCCACATAGTTGCCGGAAGCGTCATACATGTTGCCGTCAGAATCAAAGGTGACATCCAGAAGGGTAGTCTTGGTGGATGGGGTCACGTTCATGGACATGATCTCGTCATATTTGGTCTGAAGGTTCTCAAGGGTAAATTCATCTCCGATGGATTCCCGGACACTGTGAGCAGATGCCAGGGCGTCTGTGTATTCGGAAAGCTTGTATGGTCGGTATTCCTTATTGTCATAGCTGTAATGCATAACCAGCGGTGTCAGGGCAGCATCCTGGATTTCAATGGTGGTCTGGTCGCCTTCTACAGTTTTCTGGATGGTAAAGGTAGCCATGCCTCCAAGGAGCTGCTTCAAAGTTTCCTGTCCGGTAACAAAGTTGCCCAGGGAGTAGTAGATCAGCATGTTGTGTCCGGCGTCATCGGTAAGATATCCGTATGGCTGAAGCACGTTAGGGTTGGTGCCGATTACCACATCTACGCCCTGCTCCATCAGGAAGTTCGCCCATTCTTTTTCATATTCGGTAGGCATTGGTTCTTCTGTCTTGCCCCAGTTTGCAGAGAAAATCACGCAGTCTGCAGATGCACGGGCTGTCTGGATGGCAGCTGCCACGGCTGTGGTGTTAAAGGTATCTATCATAGAACCGGAAGAAGCGGTGCTGGAATCTGCGGATGCAGTGTCGGTACCTTCTGTGTCTTCTTCAGAGTCCTGACTGGAATCGGACTGACTGCTGTAGGATGGGAACGTGTAGTCCAGGAAAGCAATCTTGATTCCGTTTATCTCCACAATCTTTGGCGCGGAACTGGTCTGACTGTCGTGGATTCCTACAAGGGTGACATCCGGCTGCAGGGTATTCCAGTAATTCAGGGTTTCATCTAACATGGAAGTTCCATTGTCATCGATCAGTGCAGTCGCAGAGGTAACCACATTAAAGCCTGCATTTACAAGTGCGTCGCCAATCTCGGTTGGGGTTGCATATGGGGCAGTGCCGCTGACGGCATCATGGTTTGCGGTAAATGGTGTTTCCTGATTGACAATGGCAATATCTGCCGCCTGTATGTCTGAGCGGAGATTGTCATAAACGCTGTCATAGTTCCAGGCACCGCTTTCGGACTGGCCGGAGGAAAGAAGGCTTGGCTGAACCAGGTTGTCGCCTACTGCAAGTACTGTGGCAGTGGTGGTTTCCGCTGCAGCGACTGTGTTTTCCTTTTCCTTTTGTTTCTGGGCTTCTGCCGCTTTTTTCGCCTGGGCTGCGGGCTGACGGATCATGGCGTAGTCCATCTGATTAAAAATCAGGCACAGGACAACCAGAACCGCTGCTGACACCAGGAAGCTGGTCCTGGAATTCAGCCGTTCTTTATAATTTAATGGAAGATCGTCTCTTTTTTTCATAATTTCTGTCCTTTGAATGATTAATTGTAAAGTTTGAGTTTATTATAACAAACTATTATGCTTAAAGAAAGAAGGTATTCCATAAAATTTTAAAAAATTGTTACAGGACTTTGCGTTTGACAATTCGTGTACCAGCAAGATTATTTCAAACACGCTCTAAAGTGCCTGGTTGATATATTTTTTTAGAACCGGGAATTGTACCGGGCCAATGGCGAGAATCTGCTGGTGAAATGCTTTCAGGTCAAAATCTTCGCCAAGAAGCGTTTGCTGCTCTTCTTTCAGATCCAGGAAATTCAGGTATCCCACGTAGTATTTCAGGTAATTAGCGGGCGTTTCCACAATGTATCGGTAAATTTCCGAAATCGCGGAGGCATCCCGGATGCCGAAAGCATTCAGGAAGCGGGCTGCCTGCGAGGGAGTCCAGCCACGGTAGTGGATTCCAATGTCCAGAAGGGAATAGATGCACAGGTTTACGCTTCGGTTCAGCCATGCGGCGCGAGTAAGGGCAGCAGAGGGGATTGCTTCGGATGCAGCTTGCCTCTGGGATTCCTGCGTCGTATTTTCCCGGGAAAGATACTGGGCGGCGTAATCGTAGGCGTAACTTTCCACATAGGTTGCCCAGCCCTCCACGTATCCGCCGGAGTCAATAAGATAGCGGATGTGCGCCGGATTCTGGCGGGCAAAATATACAGTCTGGTAAAGATGCCCCGGAAAGCCTTCGTGGGCCAGCGTGGTGAAAAGCTCCAGATTGCTGATAGAACGGCCGTTGTTGATATAAATGACGTTCGGGGAGCCTGTGTCCATAGGCGGTGTCAAATAAAAAGCCGGGCTGAGAAATTCCTCCATAGATTTATGTACCGTGCGGATTTCAAAGCCGACAGCCGGTGTTTCCGGGAAATCCTGTCGGATTTTTTCCTGAAGGAGATTTACGATGGTCTCGGGTTCCATAGCAGGCAGGTCTGTATTCTGGCTTTGTTGGGAAAACAGATCCGGATATTTTTTTAATAGAAGGGAAATTTCCCTGGAGTCTGCGGAAAGCTGCTGGGTAAGACGCTGCTCCAGCTGTTTTACAGGGAGATAGATGCCTACTTTGCTTTGCAGGAGATATTGGTAGTATTCTTTTCCACCGGAAAAATTGGCCAGGCCTCCAGAGTTCTTTCCGGTTCCGCGCAGCTGCTCCAGGCATTCTATCAGCTTCTGATAGGCGGGAAGGACTTTTTCTTTGAGAATCTGGCGGTGTGCCTGGTTCAGCTGTTTCTGGTCTTTTTCGGAAAGCTTTCCGTAGTCTTTTAGTTTCTGGGAAAAAATTTCAAGCATGTAATTGGAGTCTGGATCTTGGATGAAGGAGCGGCATTGCGTCTGGATTCGGTCAAGGGTTTCGTCACTCATGAAAAATCCAGCATCGGATTTTGCCCGCTCGAAGGCGAGAATGCTCTGGAAATAATCCCCTGTGGTGGTGAGCAGATTCAGGTAGTCGGTGATATCCTGATTATTATAGAAGTTATATTCTGCCAGGAGGACGGGAAGCTGGGCCTGAATGCCAAGGCTGGGGCCAAGGGGCTCCTCCAGAAGATAATGTTCCCCAAGAAAGGCCTGGGTGTGGTAGTAGAGCAGGAGCATGTCAAGGGTCAGGCGGTTTGCAGGGGAAAGTTTGGCTGTGGAAAAGGTTTTCAGCTTTTCTTCGTATTGTCTGGACTGGGCAATGGATCTGGTGTTGTCGGTGGAGAGGGTGCCAAGGGAGGCGAGGGGACGGGAGATGCCCTGTTTTTCGGGATCGGCCAGGGAATAATGGAGATTCAGGGCATTTCCCGAGACCTCTTTTTCGAAGATGGACTCAGTAAAATTTTCGAAGCGGGCGTTCTCGGATATGACATGGCGAGAGAGCCATGGAAAGACGATGCAGGCGGAAAATATAAAGGAAAGGGCCGCAATCACGAGGGCTTTTTGCCGGGAATGCGCCAGTTTTTTGAGGGTGGAGAACATGGGGAATCCTCCCTGCCAGAGGGATTTTTACTATATTATTGAGATTTTCGGTAAAGTATGCGCTTTATTTGGGCCGCTGGGGGTTCAGGTGTGAGGATTTTGTGTCCGTGGTAGTGGGATTTACCAAATTAAAAAAGTGAAGGGTGGAAATGATTGGAGGATTTCACGAAAAGGGGAGAGGCAATGCGGCGGGCGTGAAAATTGACGGGGGAAATTTTGTGTGATATTATACACATCTGTTACGTAGACTTAATAAAAATGTAACAATTATCGCAGGAATGCAGGAGGTCGCTGTAGTGCGTTGCGGGAACCGGCGATAATGCGGTATATGGAAAATGAGCCCAGTCATTGCGGCGGTTACTAAATTTATGATGTACCAGAATATGGTTTATTAGTTTAGAGAGGTGAAGGAATGTTAAAAAATAAAATGAAGAAAATTCTGTGTGGCGTGACCGTATGTGTAACGGTATGTTCCCAGGTGATTTTTCCACAGGCGGTATTTGCCGCAACAAAGAAAGCGGTGGAAAAGGCAGGAGAGGAATTTGTGGCAGCAATGGAAGCGGATGCTGACGAGAGTGCAGAGCTGACTGCTGAAAGTGTGGATTCCGAGAATGCGGAGCAAACTGTTGAGAGCGGTACTGCTGTAAGTGCTGATACAGGTGCAGAGGTAAGCTCGGAAAATGTGGATACAGATGTTTCTGCTGAGGAGAGTGTGGATAACTCAGAAACTGAGGAAGAGGCACAGAGTGGACCAACAGAGGAAGAACTGAGAGCGCAGATTGTGGATTTCGCTCTGCAGTTCGAGGGAAATCCTTATGTTTATGGCGGGACAAGCCTGACAAACGGTGCGGATTGCTCCGGATTTGTAATGTCTGTGTTTGCACAGTTTGGATATTCTTTACCAAGAGTGGCAGCAGACCAGTATTATCAGTCCGTTCAGAAGTCAGTAGCGGATCTGGAGCCGGGAGACCTGGTATTCTATGGAAGCGGAATCAGCCATGTAGCGCTGTACATCGGCGACGGACAGATTATCCACGCCAGCACATCCGCGTCCGGAATAAAGATTTCCAATTATGATTATGAAACTCCCGTTGGTGTGGGAACTTATATTGAATCAGACGGATTTTATGGGGAATAAAAAAATAGGGGCATTGCTTTTGGGCAGAGCCTGTTTAAATAAATACGCTTATAGGACTGGGATGAATTTCCTGGTCCTTTTTTTATCATACTATTACAGGGGAAAAATGTGTGTGGAAGTGGGATTTGTCTGTATTTTGCCGGATATTGTAAATACGATATTTTTAAGGGTTGAGTGTCGAAATATGTTGAAATTAGCAGATTGCACAAATTCTTTTTTGAAATGTGGATAGGTGAATTTGTGTGGGAAAAGTTTTCCACTTTTTGAAATCTGGAAAAACGTTGAAAAATCAAGTTATACACAAAGTTATCCACATTATCCACATGGAAAAGCATGTGGATGAGTTGATTTACATAATGAGGAGAGAAACAAATGTTTTGGTTATTGTTATGAAAATTGATTTTTCGACAAAAATCGGGAAAAAGGTATTGACTTTTTTGAAATCAAAATATTATTGAATATTCACGGGAAATATCACAATTCGGCATATAAAACATAAATTATCTGATAAAAAGAATGCTGTGAGAGAGGCAGTATTCGAATGAGTCCGACTGCCTCTTCACAGTTTATAGTGGTGAGACAACTAAATGAAAAGCCTAATCCCCCAGCTATGCTGGGGAGAATGGAGTAGGTGGAAGCGGTGAGGATAACAAAATAAAGCCTCCTGTGATATGATGAGAATGGTGTCGCAAGCCAAACTCAAAATCAAAGGAGGCGGTCCAAATGGACAATAAAAGTCTATCACATACTCGCTGGAAATGCCAGCTTCATTTCCTGCTCCGCGTCCTCTGCATCCATATAAAACAGCTTCCCGGCGTATTTTTTGATCAGAGGTGAAAATAAGGAAATCAACACATCTTATCTATCAGATCATAATACTTACAAGACAAATAATCCAGAATACATTGTTGTGCACAATACGGATAATTTTTCAGAAGGGGCAGATGCCAGGGGAAATAAACTGTCCTATGGCTATGACAGTGCAAACCGTCTTTCTTCTGTCTCCCATGATGTGACCCAGAACGGAACCAAAAGTACGGTTAAAAATACATATACGTATACAAAGGACAGGCTTACCGGGATCAGCCACAATGGGTTCAGTTATGGTTTTGCGTATGATGCATTCGGAAACCTTACAGGAGAATCTGCAGCAGGAAAACAGATCATCGGGTATGAATACGAAGCCGCCAACGGAAACCTGCTGAAGACCACTTATGCAAACGGTGATTCTGTCCGTTTTACCTATGATGGACAGGACCGTGTGCTCCTGAGCTATTACAAGCCGGCTTCCGGCAGCGAGCAGAAGCTGAATGAATATGTGTATGACCGGAGTGGAAACCTTGCAAAAGTGACCAATCATATGACCGGAAAGAGCTATGAGTTTGATTATGATTTCCTGGACCGCCTGATGCGTGCAAGGGATAACGCGGACAATTACTATGAATATACGTATGATGTCAATAATAATATGACCCGTATGTATCATGGGGCAGGAGTTTATGGAATTGCCACAACCTACAGCTACGATAAGGACGGAAGGGAGACCACCGCGTCTGCATCCAAGAATTATTACCGGACAACAGAGTACGATCCGCTGGGGCGTATTGCAAACCAGCTGTGGCATACCCCTGCAGCCATCAGCGGTGCGATCTACGAATACAGCAGCAGCGGTACCAGGGAAAACGGCCTGCCGTCTTCCCTGCAGGTCGGAGGCAGCAATTACGGTTATGCCTATGACCAGAACGGGAACATCACCGAGTATCAGGTAAGCGATACCAATGCATCCGGTGGAACGACCAAAACCGTGGCTTACCAGTATGACGAACTGAACCGTCTGATCCGTGAGAACAACCAGATCCTGAACAAGACAGTCACCTATGCTTACGATATTGGAGGAAACCTGGTCAGTGAAAAGGAATATGCCTATGCATCAGGAACCCTTCCAGCTTCCGCCTCTGTGACAAAAACAGGAACCTTTGATTCTGTATGGAAGGATAAACTGGTCAAATGGAACGGCGTTGCGATGACTTATGACGCATCCGGAAACATGCTCACAAAGGGAAATACCAAGTATACCTGGACATTGGGAAATGCCCTTGCATCAGTATCAAATGGAAAGAATATCCAGTATTCCTATGACCATGCCGGACACCGGATCAAGAAAGTTGTGGACGGTGCTGTCACCCAGATGTGCTATGCTGGTGACCTGCTTGTCTCAGAGAGGACAGGAAGTGAGAAAACGCTCTGGTACCGTTATGATTCCTCAGGAAACGTGATCGCGCTGACCTATGAGAGTGAGATCTATATGTACCTTAGAAATGCCCAGAATGACATCATCGGTCTTCTTGACAAGGACGGAAAGGTCGTTGTAAGATATACCTATGACAGCTGGGGACAGGTAGTTAAGATTGAAGGAACCTTAAAAGACAAGGTGGGAGCAAGAAACCCGTTCCGTTATAAGGGATATTATTATGACGTGGAGACCGGCCTATATTACTGCCGCAGCCGTTATTACGATCCTGCGATCCGCAGGTTCATCAGCGCGGATGACACACAGGTTTTAAGGGACAATCTCGATATGCTGGGTGAGAAGAACCTGTATACATACTGTGATGATAATCCGATCACGAGAGTTGATGGCGATGGACAATGCTGGGATATTGTAGTTGGAGCTGTAATTGGAGCTGCTATGAATGTTTTGGCGGGAGGCATAGCTGCTGCTGTAACAGGGCAGGAATATACTGTTACAGATATGATTGTTGCTGGCTTTGCTGGTGCTGTGGCTGGCGGTTTAGGAAGCATAGAGAAACCAGCTGTTTTGAAAATAATAGGTGCCATTGGTGGGGGCGTTATTAGTGCTGTTTATGCAGGTGTTTACAGTTATAAGAGAGGAGACTCAGTGTTAGCTACTGTGGGTAATGCTAGTACAGCTTTCCTGACTACAGTATTTATAAGTAATTTAACTGGATTCGCAGATTCATCTGAGTTTTGTGAAAAGTCTATAGCTATTGCATGGGGAGCAACTTATGGGGTTGGAGCAAGCTCGATTGCAGCCAGCGTGTCCCTTGGAGTTTCTAATTCTGTATCCCAAAATTATTGGGAAAAAAAGATAGGGCAAGGACGGTATTTTGATGGAAGAACTGGTACTTCTGTTAATTATAATATTTGGAAAACTTCCGCTGGAGTTTTGAAAAAAAGACCTAAAAAAACTTATAGACCTTCTAATGCATATTCTGTATAGAAGTAATTCAGATTGGAGGCATGAATGAAAATTTTATCAAAAAAACCATTTATTGCAGATGGAATTGTACTAATTCCTCTGATAATAGCGACATTTGCATATCCTCCAATCAGTTTGAAAAATCCTTGGATAATATTTTGTCTTATTTTTTTATTTGGTTTAATGTTTTTTTCTATTTTACCTCATTTAAGAATGGTAGAACTAAATCAAGAAGGGGGAAGCGTATCTTGGTTTGGAGTAAAAAGGAATTTTAAATGGAAAGAGCTCGAAGTGATTACTTATGGAGACATTGGGGTAGTAAGGGGGGAAAG
>NZ_JAOQJM010000006.1:69319-212672 GCF_025566865.1 Blautia acetigignens | reverse complement strand
CACTCAAGACAACCAACTAGCTTAGTTATCTCTCGTCATTACTGTTTAATAAGTTTTCATTCGAAAATGAATTGTATAAAGAAATTTTCGAGAATCGTATGTGTTTCACTGTTTAGTTATCAAGGTTATTCTGCTGTCAGCTCTTTGCGACAGCTTATTTAGATTATCACATTTGGAAGAACTTGTCAAGAACTTTTTTCAAAAGTTTTTCGAAGTGTTTTCCAAAGGATTTCGTCGCCGTCATTTTTCTTATCTGTTCAAGCGACTTGATTACTTTACCATAAGTTCAGTCGATTGTCAACAGTTAATTTGAATTTTCTGAAAACGGATTTCTTTTTCAGTATTCCAGAAGCAATTCCTTGCGACAGCTTGTTTACTATACCACTGCCGTAAGGAGAAGTCAAGCACTTTTTGTAAAAAGTTATAGTTTTTTTCGCAGATTCACTTACGAAATCAAATTGCTTTTTAACAGGTTGCATCAATTTCGTCCTTGGAAACGGTGCATTTAAGCATGGCTCTTTCTCCTGAACCGGAAAACAGTTCACAAAGCTCCTGACAGAATGCAATCAGATCATAGGAAGCATCGTTCTCCAGCCAGTCGAGTATAATCCCCATCAATGTACATTTATAATATCGTACCAGACTTTCTGTTTTATTTTCTGCAAGTGAAAGATTTTCGGTTCTGTTTTCTACGTAAGTACAGATAACATGGTATCCCATTTTGTTTAGGTACTTTAAGAAATACTCTTTTTTTGCAGAACGAAAAAGATGTAAAAGCGCCTTTTTCCTCTTTGTGCATTCTTCTGCCATGTAGATAATACAGTGTGTCAGAGAATCAAAACTCCCTCTGTTTTTAATAACCTCATCTGCCCATATTTCAACTGACCATTCTGCAAGAGATGGAATATCCTGAAAATGATAATAAAAGGTATTTCTATTCACATGGCATCGATCTACAATGTCCTGCACAGTAATTTTATTATATGTTTTTTCTTCCAAAAGCTGCCAAAAGGTAGCAACAATTGCATGTTTTGTTCGATTCATCTTTGCCCTCCTATTTTTTATATTATACAGAAAAAACCTCCTTCACACAATTGTATATCAAGCTTTTCAGAAGCCAAACCTTATAGAATAACAAGAAAAGCCTGCAATACCACCCTTTCAGGAGGTACCGCAGGCTTACTTTACGCTACGACACGATAAGCATTAAATGCTTATACTATTTATATTTATAATGCGGACTTGCCGCGGGTGATTCTTATTCCTCTGTTCCGTACAGAGTGATCAGCTTCTGCAGATACTCATATCTTGCCTTAGCCTCAGACTGGTTCTTAGCGAACAGTCTTGCAGCCTTCTCAGGATTCTGACGCTGTAAGGAGTTGTAACGAACCTCACCATTTAAGAATTCCTGATAATCTGTCATATCTGGTGCTTTGGAATCAAGGCTGAACTTGCTTCCTTCTGCAGCAGGATTGAAGCGGAAGTTGTGCCAATATCCACACTTAACAGCCAGCTCTTCCTCTGTCTGAGCTTTGGACATACCCTTCTTGATACCATGGTTGATACATGGAGCGTATGCGATGATAAGTGATGGTCCCGGATAAGCCTCTGCCTCTGCAATTGCCTTAATAGCCTGGTTGAAGTCAGCTCCCATGGAGATCTGAGCAACATATACATAGCCATAGCTCATTGCGATAGAAGCCATATCTTTCTTCTTGGTCTCTTTACCGCCAGCTGCGAACTGTGCGATTGCACCTGTAGGTGTAGACTTGGAAGACTGTCCGCCTGTGTTGGAATAAACCTCTGTATCGAATACCATAACGTTGATATCACGTCCGCTTGCGAGAACATGGTCAACACCGCCGAATCCGATATCGTAAGCCCATCCGTCACCACCGAAGATCCACTGGGATTTCTTAGCGAGGAAGTCTTTCTGTGTAAGGATGTCTTTTGCCTTGTCACATCCGCATGCCTCAAGAGCTGCAACCAGTTTCTCAGTTGCTGCACCGTTGGTAGCGCCGCAAGCGAAGGTATCCAGCCATTCCTGACCAGCAGCCTTAACGTCTTCGTTATTTCCGTTAGCTACAGCATCTTCAACCTTTGCTTTCAGACCATCACGAATAGCCTTCTGAGCAAGAAGCATACCATAACCAAACTCAGCGTTATCCTCGAATAAGGAGTTGCCCCATGCAGGACCCTGGCCCTTAGCATTTACGGTATATGGTGTAGAAGGTGAGGAGTTACCCCAGATAGAGGAGCATCCTGTAGCGTTTGCAATGTACATTCTGTCACCGAACAGCTGGGTGATCAGTTTTGCGTAAGGTGTCTCACCACATCCAGCACAAGCTCCTGAGAACTCAAGAAGCGGCTGTTTGAACTGGCTTCCCTTAACAGTTGTCTCTTTGAATTTTGCGATAACGTCTTCTTTAACCGGAAGAGTTACACCGTAATCAAAGTATTTCTGCTCTCCCATGTTTGCTTCAAGGTTTTCCATAGCAAGTGCCTTAGCACCCTTCTTACCTGGGCAAACGTTCGCACAGGAACCACATCCTGTACAGTCAAGAGCGGATACAGTCATAGTGAACTGATACTCTTTCATACCAGTCATTGGTAATGTCTTGATTCCCTCTGGAGCATTTGCAGCCTCATCAGCTGTAAGAGCTACCGGACGGATAACTGCGTGCGGGCAGACATAAGCACATCTGTTACACTGGATACAGTTCTCCGGATTCCATACAGGGATATTTACAGCGATACCACGTTTCTCGTATGCAGCAGCACCGGATGGTGTAGTACCGTCAACATAATCTTTGAATGCGGATACAGGCAGTGTGTTACCTTCCTGAGCATTAACCTTAGCCTGGATGTTGTTAACGAAATCAACAACTTCCTGACGTCCCTCTGTAGCGTGGGTCATGTGCAGACCTTCGTCAGCAGCATCTTTCCAGCTCTCCGGAACCTGGATCTCAACAACCTGCTTAGCACCAGCATCGATAGCTGCCCAGTTCTTCTGAACAACGTCATCACCTTTACGTCCGTATGTTGCTTTCGCAGCAGCCTTCATCAGCTCGATAGCCTGATCCTCCGGAATGATTCCGGTAAGTTTGAAGAATGCGGACTGAAGGATTGTGTTGATACGTGTTGGTCCCATGCCAGTCTCGATACCGATCTTAACACCGTCGATGGTGTAGAACTTGATACCGTGGTTAGCGATGAATGCCTTAACCTGTCCTGGAAGATGTTTCTCAAGGCCTTCCATATCCCAAGCACAGTTCAGAAGGAATGTACCGCCGTCAACTAACTCCTGTACCATGTTGTATTTATTAACATAGGAAGGATTGTGACATGCTACGAAGTTTGCTTTGTGGATCAGATAGGTAGACTTGATCGGTTTCTTACCAAAACGAAGGTGAGACATTGTAACACCACCGGACTTCTTGGAGTCATAATCAAAGTATGCCTGAGCGTACATATCTGTATTGTCACCGATGATCTTGATGGAGTTCTTGTTAGCACCTACAGTACCGTCAGCACCAAGTCCCCAGAACTTACAGTTTGTAGTTCCCTCTGGAGTAGTTACAAGCGGAGCGCCTGTCTCAAGGGAAAGGTTAGTAACATCATCCACGATACCAAGAGTGAATTTCTCTTTCTCAGTATTGTCATATACAGCTACGATCTGAGCCGGTGTTGTGTCCTTGGAACCAAGTCCGTAACGTCCGGTGAAGATCTTAACGCCGTCAAATTTGCTGTTCTTAAGTGCAGCAACAACATCAAGATACAGAGGCTCGCCCTGAGCTCCTGGCTCTTTTGTTCTGTCAAGAACTGTGATCTGTTTTACTGTCTCAGGAATAGCATCGATCAGAGCCTGTGCGCAGAATGGTCTGTAAAGACGAACTTTTACAACACCAACTTTTCTGCCGGCTGCCATTAAGTAGTCGATTGTCTCCTCGATTGTATCGTTTACAGAACCCATAGCTACGATAACGTGCTCTGCGTCTGCTGCTCCATAGTAGTTGAACAGCTTGTAATCGGTACCGATCTTAGCGTTAACTTTGTCCATGTACTCCTGTACGACTGCCGGAAGAGCATCGTAGTACGGGTTACATGCTTCTCTTGCCTGGAAGAAGATATCCGGGTTCTGAGCGGAACCTCTCTGACATGGATGGTTCGGATTCAGTGCGTGATCACGGAATGCCTGGATAGCGTCCATATCTGCCATATCTTTCAGGTCTTCATAATCCCATGTCTCGATCTTCTGGATCTCGTGGGATGTACGGAATCCATCGAAGAAGTTGATGAATGGAACTTTACCCTTGATTGCTGCAAGGTGTGCTACTGGAGTAAGGTCCATAACTTCCTGTACGGAAGACTCGCACAGCATTGCGCAGCCGGTCTGACGACAGGCCATAACGTCGGAATGATCTCCGAAAATGGAAAGTGCGTGGGAAGCAAGTGCACGAGCGGATACGTTGAATACGCCCGGAAGCTGCTCACCAGCGATCTTGTAAAGGTTCGGGATCATCAGTAACAGACCCTGGGATGCTGTATAGGTAGTAGTAAGGGCACCAGCTGCAAGAGATCCGTGTACTGCACCAGCAGCACCAGCCTCAGACTGCATCTCTGTTACCTGTACTTCCTGTCCAAAGATGTTCTTTCTTCCCTGGGTTGCCCACTCGTCTGTAGCTTCAGCCATAACAGATGAAGGGGTGATCGGGTAAATTGCAGCTACATCAGAAAAAGCGTATGATGCATGAGCGGCTGCATGGTTACCATCCATGGTTTTCATCTTTCTTGCCATAGTTTGTTTTTCCTCCTTAAAGGTATGTTGAAAATAATATCTCTAGACACATCGTGTCTAAAAGTCCATATAACATTATAGCATAATCTTCCATTGATGTCCATTTTGTTTTTTGTACATTATCACATACAAAAAACGGTCATGAGGGAAAATCTCATGGCCGCTTCTGGCTTTAGCAGATATCCTGCTGCCAAAGCATTTATTCACTTCTTTTTAATTCTCCGGAGCAAAAACCTCCTGAAGATTCTTTCTTTTGAGCATTTTCCAAACACCCTGCTGAATCTCACAGAGCTCCCTGTGCATATAGCAGGGAAGGTGATCTCCCCTTCCATCTACCGGACATTCGTAACCGGATGCCATGCACTCAATGATAAACAGATCAGGGTCAATGGCACTGTACACATCGAATAATGTCAGCTCCGTCATAGATTTATTCATGGCATATCCGCCATGTACACCGCGGTATCCTTTTACAATGCCTGCTTTCTGAAGTTTCTTAAGGATCTTGTAGGCAAAGGGTGCGGTAATGGATTCCTTCTCACAGATTTCATTAACGCTAAGGCGGGTTTCCGCTGACAGTGCCCGAAGAACTCTTGCTGCATAATCGCATTCTCTCGTAATAAACATATCTGTAACCTTTCTCCTTACTGGACACGAATCATAATAAGATGTTAGGGTTAAAAAGTATTCTGGCCCTGACATCATAATAAAAAATGTATACTGTCCTTATGTGGTCTTCTTCCCCCAAAAACTTCCTAAAGTATAACAATTATTCTTACAATTTTCAACTGTTATTTAATTTTTTTAACATTTATTTCACGTTATTTTGTATTATCGTTAATTTCAAGACGTTCCTTTATTTCCTGGCAGATCTCTTTTGCGGTGCGTCCGTCGGTTTTCACTATGATGTCTGCGGCTGCTTCATATTTCGGTCTTCTGGCCTCCATCAGCTGTTCTATGTACTGGGGATTCATGTTTTTTTCCAGGAGGGGACGGTTGTGGCTGCCCTTTACCCTCTCGTAAACGGTCTGAGGGGTGGCGGTAAGAAGCACAATGGTTCCGTTCTTCTTCATTTCCTCTACGTTGCACTGGCGCATTACGGTACCGCCGCCGCAGGAAACTACAATGTTGTCCATGTGGGAGATTCTCTTCACAAGCTCTGTCTCCAGATTGCGGAAAGTTTCCTCGCCTTTTTGCGCAAAAATATCAGGAATGCTCATTCCCTGTTCCTGGACGATCTGCTCGTCCATCTCTATTTTCCGAAGGCCGCACAGCTGGTGCAGGCAGTTTAAAATGGTGCTTTTGCCGGTTCCCATAAATCCGGTCAGATAGATCTGTCTTTTCGGCATATCTTTTCCCTCTCTGTATTTCCTCGTGGAAAAGCTTCCTAGCAAAGTTTTTCCACGTAAATTTTGATATTCCAGATATTATAGCAGTGGTTTTTTTCTTTGTAAAGAGCCTTATTGGTCTGCCGTCCCCTGTTTTAGCGTGTTTCTGCTACAAAACAGCGAAAAAACCAGAAATAATTGTTGCATATTTGCCAGTTTACGATAAAATGAAAATCGGCTATACTTATTATTATGTGTGTTCATTTCATAAGGATGACTTATTTAATAGGAGGATAATATGATTTCAGCAAACAATATTACTTTGCGAGTTGGAAAGAAAGCTCTTTTCGAAGATGTAAATATCAAATTTACAGAGGGGAACTGTTACGGCCTGATCGGTGCCAACGGCGCAGGAAAGTCTACTTTCCTGAAGATCCTTTCCGGCCAGCTTGAGCCGACTAAGGGTGACATCGTGATCACACCGGGACAGCGTCTCTCTTTCTTGCAGCAGGACCACTTTAAATATGATGCTTATACGGTTCTTGATACCGTTATCATGGGTAACCTTCGTCTCTACGAGATCATGAAAGAGAAGGAAGCCATCTATGCCAAAGAAGACTTCACCGATGAGGACGGAATCCGCGCCAGCGAGCTGGAGGGCGAATTTGCAGAAATGAACGGATGGGAAGCAGAGTCTGACGCTGCTACCCTTCTGAACGGTCTTGGAATTGACACGGAATTCCACTATGCGCAGATGGCTGACCTTACAGGAAGCATGAAGGTCAAGGTTCTTCTTGCACAGGCCCTTTTCGGAAATCCGGATATCCTGCTTCTTGACGAGCCCACCAACCATCTGGACCTTCCGGCTATTGAGTGGCTTGAGGAGTTCCTGATCAACTTTGACAATACCGTTATCGTAGTTTCCCATGACCGTTACTTCCTGAACAAGGTTTGTACACAGACTGCAGATATCGACTATGGCAAGATCCAGCTGTACGCAGGTAACTATGACTTCTGGTATGAGTCCAGCCAGCTGCTGATCAAGCAGATGAAGGAAGCCAACAAAAAGAAAGAGGAGAAGATCAAGGAGCTGCAGGAATTTATTTCCAGATTCAGTGCCAACGCTTCCAAATCCAAGCAGGCAACCTCCCGTAAGAGAGCCCTTGAGAAAATCCAGCTGGATGACATGCGTCCTTCCAGCCGTAAATATCCATACATCGACTTCCGTCCTAACCGTGAGATTGGAAACGAAGTTCTTATGGTGGAGAATCTTTCCAAGACCATTGACGGCGTGAAGGTTCTGGATAACATTTCCTTTACTCTTGGCCGTGAGGATAAGGTTGCTTTCGTTGGTGCAAATGAGCAGGCCATTACCACTTTCTTTAAGATCATTACTGGCGAGATGGAGCCGGATGAAGGAAATTACAAGTGGGGAATCACAACTACTCAGGCTTATTTCCCCAAAGATAATACCAAGGAATTCGATAATGACCTTACCATTACAGACTGGCTGACCCAGTATTCTGAGATCAAGGATGCCACTTATGTGCGTGGATTCCTTGGACGTATGCTTTTCCCGGGCGAGGACGGCGTGAAGCGTGTGCGCGTGCTTTCCGGTGGTGAGAAGGTTCGCTGCCTTCTTTCCAAGATGATGATCTCCGGTGCCAATATCCTGATTCTGGATGAGCCGACCAACCATCTGGATATGGAGTCTATCACAGCACTGAACAACGGTCTGATCAAGTTCCCAGGTGTGATCCTGTTTACTTCTCATGACCACCAGTTTGTTCAGACAACTGCAAACCGTATTATGGAGATTCTGCCAAACGGTACTATGATCGATAAGATCACCACTTATGACGAGTATCTGGCTAGCGATGAGATGGCTAAGAAGCGTCATGTATTTGAGATTAATGAGGAGGATGCACAGGATAACTAAGAGATGGGATTCCTGTGAATCTGCCATATAAAAAATGGGACGGTGTACAGATTTGTACGCCGTCCTATTTTTATAAATCTTCAATTGTATGTGACAAAATCAGGATGCTCTTCTTTTTTCTCCTGTTACTTTCAGATAATCGGATGGATAATAGTATGTGATCGTACCTCTCTTGGTAATCATATCTCCAGTGTAGGCTACACCCTTGGAATTTGCAGGGATCAGGCAGGAATAATACCTGGTAGAGCCATAGGCAGATGCATAAGAGCGGTTTTTCTTCATGGTACGTTTATTATTTACATATCTTCTGAAATACATATATTTGTCCTTGAAATCATACCGCTCAAAAGCATTCTTGTTCAGATTTCTCTGCATAACCACAGTGGAATTTCCGGAAATGATCAGCGGTAAGGTTGTGATGTTGCTGCCGGTACCCTTCAGCCAAAGCTTTCTGCCTTTTGTAACCTTCTGAGATTTCAACGGGCTGTGGTTTTTCATAATGCTTTTCTTAATTTTGACATTGGATTTCCTGGAAGTCGCTACCACACGGATTTCTACAGTACCCGAATTCGCTTTCACGCATGCGATGATTCCACGGTTCGCACTGCGGTTCGCCTTAAAATAAGTGGAATTGGTGATGCTGGATTTCTTGCGGCAGTCTTTCATGGCCATAGCTTCCGTGCCATACGCATACACAATATCATATCTCGCACCGGATGTTTTCGGAATCACCTGCAGCTCATATTTACTGATCGCATTTCCACTGATGTTCTCATTTACAATATGAAGGCAGTTTCCTTTCTGAACAGTAGCTGTGAATGTCTTCCTGGCTGCCGATACTGGTATAGCGCTCATCATAGTCATCACCGCAACCGCTGCTCCAAGCAGCCATTTCTTAATTCTTTTTCCTTCTTTCATAAATCCTCCTTGCCGCCCTTCGGGCTGACTATTTACATTGACAGGTAAGAGTTGTTTTCGGACACGTCTTCGTGTCTGCCGTTTTTATTTATGGATATTCTAGCATACTCTTTCCCTGTTTTTGTAAATTGGGATTACTTGGGATTACTCTTCCCTGGCTGTAATGTTGGCTAATTTTCCACCGGTTACTTTCAGAAGATCTTCTACCGGAACTTTCAGGGTCAGTCCGATTCTTCCGCCGCTCACATAAATTTCCTGGAAATTGCCTGCGGATGCGTCAAAAACGGTGGGAAACGGCTTCTTCATTCCAATGGGGCTGCAGCCGCCTCGAACGTAGCCGGTGATCTTGGTGATATCTTTTACATGGATCATATCTACCGTCTTCTCTCCCACTGCCTTGGCTGCGGCTTTTCGGTCCACTTCTTTTTCAATGGGGACTACAAAGACATAGTATCCGCCGCTTTTGCCCTCCATCACCAGAGTTTTAAAGGACTGGTCATAGGGCGCACCTGTAATGTCCGCGCAGTGGATTCCGTCAATAAATTCATCGCACTCATAGCTAAGTGCTTCATACTTTACTTTCTGTCTGTCAAGCATTCTCATTGCATTTGTTTTTGCTTCTTTTGCCATTCTGGGTCAACCTCCTGTTGTGTATTGGCATACTAATCATAATATGGCATGAGTGTCAAAAGGTCGATTTGATGATCTTTTAACTGCCTGGGAATATTCACAAAACAAAAGCACCTCCAATTTTGTTGAAAGTGCTTTGTTTTATCAGATAGTATTTATCCTCTTATTCAATTATCAGAACTTACCAGCCTTAGCAGCTTCCTCAACGGAAACAGCTACAGCAACAGTAGCACCAACCATCGGGTTGTTACCCATTCCGATAAGACCCATCATCTCAACGTGAGCCGGTACGGAAGAGGATCCTGCGAACTGTGCGTCAGAATGCATACGTCCCATTGTATCTGTCATACCATAGGAAGCAGGACCTGCTGCCATGTTGTCCGGGTGAAGAGTACGTCCTGTACCACCGCCGGAAGCAACAGAGAAGTATTTCTTACCCTGCTCGATACATTCTTTCTTGTATGTACCTGCAACCGGATGCTGGAAACGGGTTGGGTTAGTGGAGTTACCTGTAATGGAAACACCAACATTCTCATGATGCATGATAGCAACACCTTCCTGAACGTCATCTGCACCGTAGCATTTAACAGTAGCACGAAGTCCGTTGGAGTATGGCTTCTCATAAACAACATTTAATTTTGCTTCTTTGTAATCATACTTTGTCTCAACATATGTAAATCCGTTAATACGGGAAATGATCTGAGCAGCGTCTTTTCCAAGACCGTTCAGGATAACACGTAATGGTTTCTGACGTACTTTGTTTGCTTTCTCAGCGATACCGATCGCGCCCTCAGCAGCTGCGAAGGACTCATGTCCGGCTAAGAAGCAGAAGCACTCTGTCTCTTCCTCAAGAAGCATTTTACCAAGGTTACCATGTCCAAGACCTACTTTTCTGTGGTCAGCAACGGATCCAGGAATACAGAAAGCCTGAAGTCCTTCACCGATTGCAGCAGCAGCGTCAGAAGCTTTTCTGCAGCCTTTTTTGATTGCGATTGCAGCGCCTACTAAGTAAGCCCATGCAGCATTCTCAAAGCAGATCGGCTGAATCTTCTTAACCTGCTCGTAAACATCAAGACCAGCGTCTTTTGTGATTTTCTCAGCTTCTTCGATGGAGCTGATTCCATAGCTGTTTAATACGGAATTGATCTGGTCAATTCTTCTCTCATATCCTTCAAATAATGCCATTTCTGTTCGTCTCCTTTCGCTTGTGGCTTACTCTTGTCTCGGGTCGATAATCTTAACAGCATCAGCTACACGGCCATACTGACCTTTTGCTTTTTCCCATGCGGTGTTAGGATCATCACCTTTTTTGATAAAGTCAGTCATTTTTCCAAGAGAAACGAACTGATATCCGATTACTTCGTTGTCTTCGTCAAGAGCGATACCTGTTACATAGCCCTCTGCCATTTCCAGATAACGAACTCCTTTTTCCTTGGTAGCGTACATTGTACCAACCTGGGAACGAAGGCCTTTTCCAAGGTCCTCAAGACCTGCACCTACAGCAAGACCGTCATCAGAGAAAGCACTCTGAGTACGTCCGTAAACGATCTGAAGGAACAGTTCTCTCATTGCTGTATTGATAGCATCACAGACAAGGTCTGTATTTAAAGCCTCAAGAATGGTTTTGCCCTGAAGAACCTCTGCTGCCATAGCTGCAGAATGTGTCATACCTGAACATCCGATTGTCTCTACAAGGGCTTCCTCGATTACACCGTTCTTAACATTTAAGGACAGCTTACAAGCACCCTGCTGAGGAGCACACCAGCCTACACCATGTGTAAAACCAGAGATATCTTCAATTTTTTTTGCATGGACCCACTGGCCTTCTTCCGGAATCGGAGCTGGCTCATGTTTTGCGCCCTTAGCTACTGGGCACATGTTTTCAACTTCCTTAGTGTAAATCATTTTAAGACTCCTTTCAGTGTTGATTACTTAATCGTTGTTAAAGACCTAACAACCTAGTGTTATTTTCTCACAAAATCCTCAATTCGTCTAGTCATATTTTGCAAAATTTACGAAAAAGTTGTCGGTACTGTTTAAAGGACTTCTCTTGTGCAGCTTGTGGTTTCGTGTTAAAATATTCAAATATCTAATAAATTTCATTTACCGGAGGCACCATGACATTACAAACATCCACTTCATTTATTCCTGAAAAATACAGAATTTTAAGCGGAAGCGCCCTGAAGGTGCTGGCTATGGCGATTATGCTTATTGATCACACCGCTTCTTTTCTTCTGCGGTATTATCCGCCAGTCACCAGAGCCTGGTTTCAGATTGGAAGCACCTCCTATTCTTTGTACCGGGTGATGCGGGATGTGGGGAGGGCTGCGTTTCCCATCTTCTGTTTTCTTCTCGTTGAGGGCTTTCTTCATACCCATGACCGCTTTAAATATGGAAGAAATCTTCTGATTTTCGCGTGTATTTCCGAGATTCCCTGGAATTTTGCACAGAACGGCACATTGCTTTTTGCAGACAAGCAGAATGTATTTTTCACACTGTTCCTTGGTTATCTGGCATTCTGCCTTATCAACCGATTTAAAGAAAATCCAACCATGCAGCTTATGAGCATGCTGGTGCTTCTGGCGGTTTCCTATTTCCTGAAGGCAGATTACGGCTACAAGGGCTATGTTTTTCTGCTGATCATGTTCTGGCTGCACCAGTATAAGCCAGCCCAGGCGCTGATCGGAAGCTGTTGGCTGATCTACGAATGGAAGGCATGCTTTGCTTTTATTTCTCTGAACATGTACAATGGCAAACGCGGCTTCATAAGAGGAAAATGGGCGAAATATTTCTTCTATGCATTTTACCCGGTTCATATTGCAATATTAACAATCATACGCAAAAAGTGGTTCGGAATTTAACCGAATCAAGTAAGTCCCCTGCTGGGGTTGCGAAAAGCAATAAGCAGTGGGTGGGGACTTGCTTGTATCAGGAGGAGTGCAGCTCCTTCTGATAAACTGCGGAGCAGTTATTCGGTTATGAGCAAGTAGCGAAGCGGATTGCGAATATCCGCTTGAACGCAATCCCGACAGCCTGCCTATCAACTGCAAGCTGCCGGGATTATTTTTTATTTATCTGATTTCACTGTTTGGTTACAATCTCGTCCTTGTTTTTATAAATACTGTTGGCCGGAACGCAGCCGCGTACCGGGGAAAGTGGATAGATGTTTGTGTTTCTTCCGATTACAGTTCCCGGGTTTAATACAGAACCGCAGCCAACTTCCACGTGATCTGCCAGCATTGCTCCGAATTTCTTAAGTCCGGTCTCAATCTTCTCATCACCGTCTTTTACCACAACAAGCTTCTTGTCAGATTTCACGTTGGAACAGATGGATCCTGCTCCCATATGAGATTTATAGCCAAGAACCGCATCTCCTACATAGTTGTAATGGGGTACCTGAACATTATTAAAAAGCACTACATTCTTAAGCTCTGTGGAGTTTCCCACTACGCAGCCTTCTCCCACAAGGGCATTTCCGCGGATAAACGCACAGTGACGAACCTCTGTATTTTTTCCGATAATAGCCGGTCCGTTAATAAAGGCCGTGGGTGCAACCTTTGCAGTTTTGGCAATCCAGACATTTCCCTCCACACAGTCATATTCATCCGGGTCAAGTGTCTTGCCAAGCTTCACAATAAAATCACCAATCTCAGGAAGTACTTCCCATGGATAGGTCTTTCCCTCAAAGAGCTCTCCTGCAATCGTCTGGCTCATGTCCAGCATATTTGCAATTGTAAAATCTTTTAACATAATACATATCCTCCTCATTTCATTCTGGTTTTCTGTCCGGCTTTTTCGTGGTCTTCGCCGCAGCAGACTTCTCCGGCTTCTTATAAAACTGGGCTGCTGCATCAAAAAACTGGCGCAGCGCATACTGGAAGCTGCTGTCCTCCACCTGCTTGGTGCGAAGGCGCACAAAACGCTCCAGTTTGTCCATGTACTCCTGTTCCGTAATGGATCCCTCAGCCACATAGGTAAGACCCTTTTCCCAGCTGGCTGTCAGCTCCGGATTAAGAAGCTGGCGGATGGAGCAGTTCACCACGTCATAGATCATTTCTCCCTGAAGGGTAGGTGTGATCACCTGAGTCTTCTTATTCAGGGAAAGATACTTAATGTTAAACAGCTTTTTCAGGATCTCAGCCCTGGTGGCACTGGTACCGATTCCGCTTCCCTTAATCTGGGAGCGCAGATCCTCATCCTCGATCAGCTGTCCGGCATTTTCCATAGCCAGGATCATAGAACCGGAATTATAACGCTTGGGTGGAGAGGTTTCTCCCTCTTTAATACCCAGACCGTTTACGTTTAGTATATCACCCTTCTTCAATTTCTGCAATGCAGCCAGCAAAGCTTCATCGCAGGAAACCTCTTCCCCCTCTCCCTCAGGCGCTTTTCCGGCCTCTGCGGCAGTTTTTTTCGCAAAGGAATTGGCGGCAATCTTCAGATATCCCTCACTTAATAATACCTTAAAGGAAGAAAAAAAGAATTCATTCTGGATCTTTGTCACAAGGCTTACCTTCTGATAAACAGCCGGTGGATAAAAAATGCTCAGAAAACGCCTCACAATCGTCTCATACACCCGCTGGGCAGTCAGGGAAAGTCCCTTCAGGGCACTAAGCCCCTGTCCGGTGGGAATGATGGCATAGTGGTCTGTGATCTGCTTGTCATTGGTATAACGAGTCTTGGCAATGTTTTTATAAGTGCCAAGCTCTAACACACCCTGGGCAGCCTCTCCTGCCTGGGGATAACTGCGAAGTCCGGAAATATTCTTATAAATCTCCTTGGCTACAGCTGTGGATAAAACCCTGGCGTCGGTTCTTGGGTAAGTCACCAGCTTTTTCTCGTATAGATCCTGCACAATGGAAAGAGTCTCATCCGGACTGATCTTAAACAGCTTGGAGCATACGTTCTGAAGCTCCGCCAGGTTGAATAACAGAGGCGGGTTCTTATTTTCCTTCTTTCGCTCCACCTTTTCCACAATGCACACAAGGGGCTGTTCCCTGCTTAATTCCTGGATCAGCCTTTCGGCGTCTTCCTTTTTCTTAAAGCCATTCTCTTTATATAAAACAGGGGATTGGAAATAACGGCTGCCTTCCACAGCTCTCCACTCTCCCTCAAAGCTTTCTCCCTCAAGAGCAATGCTGCTCATGACTCTGTAAAAAGGGGTTTTCACAAATGCGCGGATCTCACGTTCCCGGCGCACCACCATTCCAAGGACGCAGGTCATGACACGACCTACGGAAATTGCCTGGTATTTTCCCCCAAGATAATTGGTTACGCTGTTTCCATAGCGTAGGGTCAGAACACGGGAAAAATTAATCCCCATAAGATAATCTTCTTTTGCCCGAAGATAAGCGGCTGCGGCAAGGTTGTCATACTCGGAGATGTCCTTTGCCTCACGGATACCTCGTAGAATTTCCTCTTCTGTCTGGGAGTCGATCCACACACGCTTCTGTGTTTTATTCTTCACTCCCGCCATCTGTGCCACCAGGCGGTAGATATATTCTCCCTCACGCCCGGAGTCTGTACACACGTAAATAGTATCAATATCAGGTCGGTTCAGAAGCCCTTTGACGATCTGGAACTGTTTTTCCACTCCAGGAATCACTTCATACTTAAAATCACGCGGCAAAAAAGGCAGGGTATCTAAACTCCACCTTTTATACTTCAGATCATATTTCTCTGGATAACTCATGGTGACCAGGTGTCCTACACACCAGGTCACCACGCAGGTATCAGATTCCATATAGCCATCCCGTCTTTGTCCGCCGGATTTCAAAGCTTTAGCAAATTCCTGAGCCACGCTGGGCTTCTCTGCTATGTATAAAGCTTTTGACATATTATTTATCTGCACTCATCTTTCTTAATGGCCATGCCAGTAAAAGGGCTCCGCCCACCATATTTCCAATGGTGACAATCAGCATGCTTTTCAGCATAAGACCTACGGAAACGCCGTCTACCAGATTCAGGCTTATTACGAAAATTCCCATGTTTGCAATGCAGTGCTCAAATCCGCTGAAAACGAATGCGGAAATGCACATTACGATCATCAGGAATTTACCTGTTTCACTTTTCAGTTTGATTCCGCAGAGCACACCAAGACATACAAAGAAATTACAAAGTACTGCCCTAAAAAACATCTGACCCATTGGAATGGTCAGCTTGTTGTTGATAAAGCCTGCGAAATAGTCGCCAGTGCCGGATGCTCCTGCCCATACAAAAAACAGGCCGAACAGTGCACATCCAACAAAGTTGCCAAGGTAGCTCACCAGCCATACCTTGCCTGCATCCCCCCAGGATACGCTCTTGTCATAGGCGCCAAATGCCATTACCAGGTTGTTGCCTGTGAACAGTTCTCCGCCAACTAAGCTGATCAGAAGAACTGCGATGGAAAATACCAGTGCCCCCAGGAATTTCCCCCATGCCGGATCGGATCCTGAGAATACATTTCCTGCAACGTTGCTGTAGATCACGGCTACATCAATAAAGAAGCCAGCCATTACAGCCCGAAGGAAATACTTCAGGAAACTGGTGTTCAGCAGACCGATCTTGTTTTTGGCTGCGTTTGAGACTTTTTGTACATCTTCATAGTTCATGAAAAAACACCTCCGCTTTGTTTTTTCTCATTATAGCACTTTCGTATATTATTCACAATAGATAATGATAAAATTTTATCAATTAGGAGTTATTTCACAAATATCAGATGTTTATTTTGTAAATCTGTCACGTTTCCTATGATGGCGCAGGGAAGGGACAGGGTGGAAAGTCTCTGGATTGCGGTATGGGCATCGGCAGGGTCTATGCTAAGAAGAAGGCCGCCTGAGGTCTGCGGATCAAAGACAAGGTCTTCGCGGGCTGCAAGCTCAGACAGAGCATCAGCTGTCTGTTCTCCGGAATCTTCCGGAAGGAATTCAGACAGTCTATTGTCCGGATTCTTCCATGCAAATTCACATTCCGTTCCTGCAAATTCCCGGTTGCGGTATGCACCTGCAGGAATCAGTCCCATTGATGCGTAATCAAGAGCGCCTGTCATAATCGGAAGGGCACTCAGAGAAATGGACAGGGTCCGTCCGCTTCCTTTGGCCATTTCCAGGGCATGTCCTGCAAGGCCAAAGCCCGTCACATCTGTGCAGGCGTGAATCTTCAGGTCTGCCACCTGGTCTCTGGCATATTTGTTCAGGGTTGCCATCACAGAAGCCGCATAGGCAGCTTCTTCCTGGGATGCCATCTCTCCCTTCACTGCAGTGGAGAGGATTCCGGTTCCCAGGGGCTTGGTCAGAATCAGGATGTCTCCTGTCCGGGCTCCCACATTTTTCCACATGGAGGCGGGATTTACAAAGCCAGTGACGCAAAGGCCGTATTTGGGCTCTTCGTCCTGAATGGTGTGTCCGCCAGCAAGGGTGGCACCTGCTTCCAATACTTTGTCTGCTCCGCCTCTTAAGATTTCTCCTAAGATTTCCGGGTCCAGGCAGTTTGGAAATGCCGCAATGTTCAGGGCAAGCTTGGGCTCGCCGCCCATGGCGTACACGTCGCTTAATGCGTTGGCTGCTGCGATCTGTCCGAAAGTGTAAGGATCATCCACGATCGGCGTGAAGAAATCTACCGTCTGGATCATGGCCAGCTCATCGGAAATGCGGTATACAGCAGCATCGTCGGAAGACTCGGTTCCAACAAGTAAATTTGGATCATAAAATTTCGGCAGCTTACCCAGAACCTGGGCAAGGGTCCCCGGACCAATTTTCGCCGCTCAGCCAGATGTATGAGAATACTGGGTGAGACGGATTCGCTCTCTGTCGCTCATGGATTCACCTCCCTGATTTTCAAACGTGTTATCTATTCTAACATGAATCCTCAATTACGTAAACGGTCATTTTTTAATTCAGTCGTTTATCCCGTTGAAGCCGAAAAAAAAGAAGAATGCCATCATTTCTGATCGCACTCTCCTGATTTTCTATTCTTATATCATTCTGACAGCTTCTTATTTCGCCTGGATATATCCCTGAGCCTTCAGTGTCTCAGCGCAGAGAACAGCACCGCCAGCGGCACCTCTTACGGTATTGTGGGAAAGTCCGATGAACTTCCAGTCATATACAGTGTCCTCACGAAGTCTTCCGATGGAAACGCCCATTCCGTTCTCGAAGTTTACATCCTCTGTAACCTGCGGACGGTTGTCCTCCTCAAGGTACTGGATGAACTGCTTCGGTGCGCTTGGAAGATTCAGTTCCTGTGGAACACCCTTGAACTCAACAAGTGCTTTTACAAGCTGCTCTTTGGTAGGTTTCTTTCTGAACTTCACAAATGCAGCTGCTGTATGGCCGTTCAGGATTGGCACACGAACACACTGGCAGGTGATAACCGGCTCTTTCGCCGGAACGATCACGCCGTCCTCAACTTTACCCCAGATACGAAGGGGCTCTTTCTCACTCTTCTCTTCCTCGCCGCCGATGTATGGAATGATGTTGTGTTCCATTTCCGGCCAGTCCTTGAATGTTTTTCCAGCTCCGGAAATTGCCTGGTATGTAGTGGCAACTACTTCATATGGCTCAAATTCTTTCCATGCGGTAAGTGCAGGTGCGTAGCTCTGGATGGAGCAGTTTGGTTTTACTGCGATGAAGCCGCGCTTTGTTCCAAGACGCTCCTTCTGATATTTGATGACCTCAAAATGCTCCGGGTTGATTTCCGGAATTACCATCGGCACATCCGGTGTCCATCTGTGGGCACTGTTGTTGGAAACAACTGGTGTCTCGGTCTTTGCATATGCTTCCTCAATAGCCTTGATCTCGTCCTTGGACATATCTACAGCAGAGAATACAAAGTCTACAGTTTCTGCAACCTTCTCTACTTCATTTACGTTCATAACAACAAGCTTCTTAACAGCCTCCGGCATTGGGGTATCCATTTTCCATCTGCCGCCAACAGCTTCCTCATAGGTCTTACCTGCACTTCTCGGGCTTGCTGCAACAGTCACTACCTCAAACCATGGATGATTCTCTAACAGGGAAATAAATCTCTGTCCTACCATTCCGGTAGCACCTAAAATACCAACTCTAAGCTTTTCACTCATAATATGCTCTCCTCATTCTTTCCTCTGCGTACATGTGTATTTCTATGACATACTATACCATGTATGAGAAAAATGCAAGTACTTTCTTAAATTTTATTGAATTAAAGTGATAAAAAATGAAATTTATTATTTCATGCAAGCCATTTCGGCATAATGGAAATGGCTGAACTGCTGGATTTCTTAATTTTCTTCCAGGTATTTCTTATTACCAGCAATAACTTTCTCCATCACATCCGGTCCCGGTGCACCGAGGGTGATACGCTTCTCAACGCAGGTTTTCATGCTGATAGCCTCATAAATATCCTGCTCAAAGACCGGACTGATTTCCTTATATTCCTCAAGTGACAGCTCATCCAGGGAAATTCCCCTGTCAATACATTTGAGCACAAGCTGTCCTACGATTCCATGTGCATCACGGAAAGGAACACCGTGATTCACCAGATAATCTGCTGCATCTGTGGCATTGGTAAAGCCGTTCTTTGCGCTGGCTTCCATGTTTGCCTTATTAAACTGCATAGTGGATATCATTCCGGTAAACAGCGCAAGGCAGCCCTTTACTGTGTCAATGGCATCAAAGGTCAGCTCCTTGTCCTCCTGCATATCTTTGTTATATGCAAGGGGAATGCCTTTCATGGTAGTGAGAATAGACATCAGCGCACCGTAAACACGGCCTGTTTTTCCTCTTACCAGCTCTGCAATATCCGGATTCTTCTTCTGCGGCATAATACTGCTTCCGGTGCTGTATGCATCATCAATTTCCACAAAACGATACTCATTGGAATTCCACAAAATGATTTCCTCTGAAAAACGGCTGAGGTGCATCATAATAGTAGAAAGGGCAGATAACAGCTCAATGACATAATCTCTGTCAGATACGGAATCCATACTATTTCTGGTTGGCTCGTCAAAATCCAGAAGCCTGGCGATATATTCTCTGTCAAGAGGATAGGTAGTTCCTGCAAGGGCACCTGCTCCAAGGGGACAGGTATTCATTCGTCTTCGGATATCAAAAAGACGTCCTCTGTCACGGCGGAGCATCTCAAAGTATGCACCCACATGATGTGCCAGGGTTACCGGCTGTGCCTTCTGCAAATGGGTAAAGCCAGGCATATAAGTATGCACATTCTCTTCCATGATCTTCTGAAGAGCCTCAAGAAGTGCCTTCACCTCCTGGTCAATGGCATCAATCTCATCGCGCACATACAGCTTCATATCCAGTGCCACCTGATCATTACGGCTTCTTCCGGTGTGAAGCTTCTTACCCGGATCTCCGATTCTGTCAATGAGATTGGCCTCCACAAAGCTATGAATATCCTCGTATTCAGATGTGATTGCAAGTCTGCCTGCCTTTACATCTGCAAGGATTCCCTCAAGTCCCTCAAGGATCTTGTCTCTTTCTTCTTCTGTCAGAATGCCCTGTTTGGCAAGCATTTTTACATGTGCCTTACTGCCGCGGATATCCTGCTCATAAAATTTCTGATCAAATGAAATGGACGCATTGAAATTATAAACCAGTTTGTCGGTTTCTTTTGTGAAACGTCCGCCCCAAAGCTGTGCCATATATTTTTCCTCATTTCTTTCTAACTTTACTACATTCAAGTGCTAGTTTAACACACTTTATCTAAATTGCAAAGAGAATTTCCAGGTTTCTTCTACTTTACTGCATTTTAGAGCCACATTCGCATTTTTCCTCTTCTTCCCTTTGTCGCTGCTTTTCCATGCTCTCCCGTTTGGAAAATACACAGCCGCAGTAATTCTGCCTGTACAATCCGTATTCATGGGAAAGCTCAATAGAACGTTTATAGCCGTTTTTCTTTTTAAAATCAGAAGGCAGATGTTCCACCTTGTAAATTTGGGACAGCTCCTGTCCAATCTCATTTATTTTTCCGGCATTTTTCAAAGGACTGATAGAAAGCGTAGTTGTAAAATAATCGTAGCCTCCCTGTTCTGCCAGTCTGGCAGCCTCCTCCATGCGAAGGCGGTAACATCTAAAGCACCGCTCCCCGCCTTCCGGTACATCCTCAAGTCCCCTTGCCATTTCATAAAAATCTTCTGGCTTATATTCTCCCTCTACAAATGCTACCGGATGAACAAATTCCATCTCACTAATCAGGCGTTGAATCTCTGATACTCTTTTTTCGTATTCCTCTTTTGGAGAAATATTGGGATTATAAAAAAATACTGTAACAGAAAAAAACCTGGAAAGATATTCCAGGACGTAACTGCTGCAGGGTGCGCAGCAGGCGTGAAGGAAAAGTCTGGGGACTCTTCCCGCCTTCTGCTGCCCTTCAATTAATTTTTCAAGCTCTTTTTGGTAATTTACATTTGCCAATTCTCTCACCCATTCTTACAATTGTTTCGTAACCGTTCTCTGAATTCTCCACAAGATCCGCATCCAGTCTTACCTTTCCATGCTGAATCAGCAGCACAATAGTGGAACCGCCGAATTCAAAATAACCTTTTTCTTCGCCTTTTTTTACCTGGCAGGCTTCCGGATGCAGGTTGGTGATCTTTCCTACCATCATAGCTCCCACTTCCATCAGCACAAGCGTGCCGAACTGCCCCGTCTTTAACAGGCAGTACTCCCGGGTGTTCTCATGGTAAATGGGATACACCTCATTGGCAGCCGGGTTCACTGTGTGGAAAACCCCAGGAATCTCCACTGCCTGTGATTTCATTCCGTCTGCCGGATAACAGTAATGATGATAATCGTCTACAGTCAGGCGAAGGATCAGGGCATAGCCACCAAGATACCGCTCTGTCAGCTTCTTATTTCCCAGAAGCCGTTCCAGAGTGTAGGGAGTATCTTTAATAAAAAACCGGGAATCACTTCCGATCCGGCTGACTGTCACCTTGCCGTCGCAGGGACTAACCAGCACGCTTTCGTCCTCTGCAATCGGACGCTGGCCATCTTTCAGCCGTCTGGTGAAAAAATCATTATAAGAGCGGAAGCTGTCTCTGGTGCACACAGACAGATCAATGCCGTTTCGCTGTACAAATCCCGGCACCATTCCGGCAGAAAACCTGGTATTTAAAAACCAGCCGCCCAGCTTTGTCACAAAGGGCTGCACCAGGATCCGAAGACAAAGCCGACCGCCCCAGTCGTTGTAAAGGTGGCGGAGGAATTTGTCCTGCTCATTCTCTTCTATGGTAATGTTGCCTTTTCTGTCTATATACTTCATAGGTACCTCCCAAACTTCTCTGAAATCAGATAGTTTCTGATCCTGATGCTGAAAATCTTACAGCAAATGGAACATCATGGACAGCGCAAGTGCCACCAGGGCAACCAGGAGGATCACCATAGGATTCTGAGGCTTCTTCACTTTAATGTCACTGATAAAAAGTACGCCGACCACAACCACTGCCACATGGATCACCAGAAGGAAGTTCGCTCCGCAACCCTTCCGCAGAAGATAAATAAAGGGAAGGATAATCGCCATAGAGGTGATAGGCAGTCCCTGGTAATACTGACGCAGCTCAGAAGTCTCATTCTGGCGCTTCTCTTCCATTACATTAAAGTAGCCAAGACGAATCACGGATGCCACACAGTACAGACACAAAATGATGATTCCAGGAATGCGGTCCATTCCCAGACAGTAGCAGATCAATGCCGGAAATACGCCAAAACATACCACATCGCACAGGGAGTCGATCTGAATTCCGAATTTCTTCTCATCCTCTGTACGGTCCTTCTTGGTCCGCGCGATCTTCCCGTCAAACATATCACAAAGTCCGGACAGTGCCAGACACAAAATTGCAACCTTAAAATCCCCGGCCAGTGCCCTTGTCATGCCAAATACTGAAATTACCAGGCTTATGTAAGTAAGCACCACCGTATAATCATAAAATCCAAGCATATCCTGTTTCTCCTTCTTCAAACGTTCTTCTTCCTTCATAGCAGCAAATCATATCCTTATTTTCTATTTCTGTCTTCCTATGGTCATGTGGGCCACGCAGGTCATCACTGCACTGATCAACATCTGCCCGTAATAGGAAATTCCGCGGCTCAGCAGCATGGACGGCAGCATCAGGCTTCCAAACACGGGAACAAACATCACCATATACAAGGTCTCGCTGATTCCCATGCCTCCCGGCAGAGGAAGCATATCCACAGACACAGAGATCACGGCTTGCAAAATGGTAATCGTCAGGATTCCATAAGAATGAAGTCCCAGGGCACGGTATACCCAGTAGGTCACAGTAAACAAAATGCATCTCTGGACAAAGGTGATCAGAAACACATTCAGGATCACTCTTTTGTGGCTGGCCCAGAATGCTGCAGTCTCGTGGTACTGATCCATGGAAGCCTCCAGCTTCTCAAGCCTGCTCTTCCTTGGCTTCAGAATCCGGATGTGCTCGATAAGCTTCAGCCCCGTTACCATGATCCATTTGGCAAGCCCGGGAGCAAACACCAGTATCATCATAAAAGTGACGCAAAATACATTCAGCCCTACCCCAAGGTAGAACACCCACATGTAATCTCCCAGATAACCGCGAAGAAATCCTCCGCCAAACAGGCAGATCACAAGGCCAATCACAACCAACACCGCCTTGTAGGTGATGGTGACGATCATCAGCACCAGGGTGGTAACCGGAATGGGCAGCTTATCCTTCTTCATATAAAAAATCTGCATAGGCTGTCCGCCGGAGGCAGACGGTGTGATGCAGCTGAAGAAAAATCCTACAAAGGAATACAGTGCACAGTGTCCCATTTTCACACTGGTGCCAAGGGTTCTCATCATATAAAAGATGATCACCGATTCTCCCAGTATAAAAAGCACCACGCACACAATGCTAAGAAGCAGATATCTTGCATCTGCTTCCCTGGCTGTACTGATAATGTCCCCGATATCCTTACCGCGAAATACCAGATACATGGTAAGTCCGAAAACCACAACCAGAAATAAAAGGTTAAAAACCGTTTGCTTCTTACTCATAATATTTTTCTTTCCTGAAATCAAATTATTTCGCTTCACGGGAACCGCGAAACCGCGAACTCCGCTTCGCTGCGTTTGCGTAGCGTAATATATTCGTGCTATGCCCGAATATATTACTTCATTATATCATACCCACCACCAAAAGCATATCATAAATTATAGAAAAATGGAGGTTTCGATATGAATCCGCTTCTGGAAGTAAAGGATGTCAGCCTTTCTTACCATAGTCTTTCCGGGGAGACCGCTGCCCTTTCTCATATATCCTTTGATCTGATGCCCCAGGAGTTCCTGGCAATTGTAGGGCCCTCCGGGTGCGGCAAATCCACTTTGCTGAATCTGATCTGCGGACTGCTCCGCGCGGAGCAGGGAACCATTCTTATGGATGGAAAGCCTCTCACAGGCGGCAGCTCCCGCATTGGCTATATGCTGCAAAAAGACCATCTCTTAGAGTGGCGCAGCGTCTATCGCAATGTTCTCCTTGGACTGGAAATACGGGGGGAGCTTACAAAGGAAAAGCTCTCCTATGTAGATGAACTGCTGAAGCTTTATGAACTGGATAAGTTCCGGAACAGCCGTCCAAGCCAGCTCTCTGGCGGCATGCGTCAGCGTGCGGCACTGATCCGTACCCTGGCGTTAAAGCCGGATCTTCTGCTCCTTGATGAGCCCTTCTCGGCACTTGACTACCAGACACGGCTGAATGTAAGTGATGACATTGGAAAAATCCTAAAAAAGCAAAAGAAGCCAGCAATTCTGGTTACTCATGATATTTCCGAAGCCATCAGCATGGCAGACCGGGTACTGATCCTTTCCCGGCGTCCTGCCTCTGTGGTAAAAATCGTTCCCATAGATCTGGATATGGAAGAGCGCACGCCTCTTGCATCAAGAAATGCGCCTGCTTTCAAATCCTATTTCACCTTAATCTGGAAGGAGCTGAATCAGAATGCATGAACCCTCCCACGCACAAAAAGCATATCTTGCGCGGCAGAAAAGGGACCGTTGTCTTGTTGTTGGTGCAAGGCTTCTGGTCTTTCTTATTTTTCTGGCACAGTGGGAGATCTTCTCACGGCTTGGCTGGATCGATTCCTTTATTTTCAGCAGCCCCTCCATGATCTTCCAGACCTTTGTGAAAATGGCAGAGGACCAGTCTCTTTTTGTCCACATTGGTGCAACCTTAAAGGAAACCCTTCTTAGCTTCGCCATTGTAGTTCTGGCAGGGCTTGGAATCTCCGTTTTACTGTGGAGCTGTCCCCGTCTTGCAAAGGTGCTGGAGCCTTACCTGGTGGTCCTGAACAGCCTGCCAAAGTCCGCCCTGGCGCCTCTTCTCATTGTATGGCTGGGTGCCAGACAGCGCACCATCATTGTGGCCGGAATGTCCGTGGCCATCTTCGGCTGCATCCTGAACCTGTACACTGGCTTCGGGGAAGTGAACCCGGAAAAGCGGAAGCTGATCCGCACTCTCGGCGGGGGCAAAAAGGAGGAGCTTCTGAAAATCGTTCTTCCTTCCTGCATCCCTCTGATCCTTGCAAATATGAAGGTGAACATCGGCCTTTGCCTGGTGGGCGTGATCATCGGGGAATTCATCGGCGCCAGACAGGGACTTGGGTACCTGATCATATATGGCAGTCAGACATTCCAGCAGGTATGCATTCTGAAACTTTTTCCATGTTCTATTTTACACATTTCATCTTTCACGCTGTTATTTCCAGTTACAGCGGCGTTCTCTTTTCTTTCCACTTCTTATAACGAAACGTTTTCCGATTTTCCTTCAAAAAAGAAAATATTTTTTTGAAAAAATACAGGATACCTTTTTTCACCCTTTCAGGCAGTCAAATGCGATTCTTTCGTCTCCTCTTTCCAGATGGATGATTCCGCATTCCTGAAAGCCGAATTTCTTCAAAGCCCCCTGCATGGGCTTATTGTCCCTATGGGTGTCGATGCGCAGATAGCCGCTTCTTTCCATTCCAAAGGTAAAGGCCGCGCGGGTGACACCTTTAGTCTCTCCATCAGATGCCACTCTGTGGATCACGCCGTAGGGCTTCTGGTCGCTATGCCATGCACCGTTTTCAATCACGCGGTAAGTGGGATCCTCTCCCATAAAAAATACGAAGGTGCCCACGATTTTGCCGTTTTCCTCGCATACATAGGAAATTCCCTGCTTCACATCATTTTCCACAGTGGAAACCTCCGGGTAGCGGTCCTCCCACTGGTTGGGGTTTCCGTTGTTTTTCATAAATTCTCTGGCGATTTTATATAAATTCAGAATCTGGGGCAGATCCTGGGAAGTGGATTTTCTTATGTTCATTGTTTTATATCCTTTCTTGTTGATCCGACTTTTTGTTTCCTATCTTCGGAAAAATAGTACGCCGTCTGGCGCTTAATCTGTAGTATAGCATATTCTGCAAAGCTCACACAAGAATATTGTCTGTCCCAGTTTTCCTTTTTGAAGAACTTCCAGCCTTTCCGGGAATACCGTGATTTTTTCTACAGTTTCCAGCATGCCAAAAACACAGGCTTTTGAAATGCACTGATTTTGCAGGAGAAACTGACGGATCGTTTCCAGGCGTTCTTCCGACGTGGGGAAAGATCTGTGAGAGTTTTCCTTTGGAATATTCCGTATGTTTTGTTCCTGTATTTTACTTTGCAGGTCAAGCTGTTTTTCTTTGTAAAGGGATTCGTCAATGAGGCCTTCTAAGTATTTTTCCAGGAGAAGGGACTGCTGCTGGCGGAGCTTTTGATCGTATTGCTGGGAGTGTGCCTGTTCTTTTTGCCGGGTTTCCTGCAGGCATTCTTTTAGAAGCTTTAGAAAGATTTTTGCCAGTAACTCTTCTGCTTCACAGCAACTGCTGTTAGTAAAAATAGAATTCGCCAGAAAAGAAAACAGACCGTTTTCTTCCAGATGAATATTATCACAGCCGCCTTCTTTTCCGGGTTTGGTTCTGCCTTGTTCCAGGTAGGTACGGCATTTCCACTGACAGATTTGGTCATGCTTTCGCTTTCTGGTAGTGCGGTAAAAAGGAGCGCCGCACAGACCGCAGACCAACTTGCCGCTTAATATATGTTTTCCAGGGTTAATGCCTACTGTTTTTTTTCCTGCCCGTTTATCGATTTCCCGATTTGCTCTCTCCCACAACTCCTTGGAAACAATGGCGGGAATCCGGTTTTCGTAGACATATTGGTCCTCATTTGGATTTTTCACCATCTGTTTGGTGTCGAAATCAAAGTGCCTGCGGTTCATCACCACTGTCCCTTTATTGATGGGATTGCGGATCATCCGGCGGATGTCGGAGTCGGAAAAACAGGTTCCGTTTCGTTTTCGAATTCCTTTTTCCCGGAGGAGCCGGGCGATGGTCCTGCTGCCGTAGCCCGCGGCACACAGCTCATACATCTGGCGTTTCACCTGCGCTTCCTCTTCGATGATTTCGAAACTTTTATCTGGCAGTTTCCGGTAGCCGTAAGTGTTGGAAGTGAGCATCAGGGCATTCCCCGTCTGCTGGCGGTGCTTATGGGCATTGTTTATTTTGCGGCTTAGCTCCCGGCTGTACTCCTCTGCCAGAATGGCCTTGATCCCTGTGATCAGACTGTCATCTGCCGTGTAAAACCGCTGTTCCAGGTACAGATACAGCTTTTTCCTGCAGGATACCAGCCGGTCGATAAAAATGTACCAGTCTTTTGTGTTGCGCATGAGACGGTCCTGGGATTTGATCACCACCACGTCAAACCGTTTTCCAAGAAGATCCTCAAAAAGCCGCTGGTACTGTTCCCGTCCCCGAACGCTGGTGCCGGATCTGCTTTCAATGTATTCGTCTGCCAGAAACCAGTTCAGGCGGCGGACGCATTCTCTTGCCTCCGCCGCCTGTCTTACCAAGGCGTCCCTCTGGCACTCTTCCTCCGTGCTGCATCTGCAGTAGATTACGGCGCGGATCATAAAAAAGTGCCTTCGTATTTATTTATTTTTTCTTTCAGGGCTATTTTCTCAAGAGGAGATATCAAATTCTCGTCCTCTAAAATGTCCGCAAGATATTCCAGAATTTTCCTCTTGGAAAAAACGGCAGACCTTTCTTCATCACAAACATTTTTCCCATTTCCTTCACTTCTGTTTTCACACGGAAGCATAGCACATTTCTCCTCTGGCTGACAGCAGATTCAGGGAATCCGTCTCCTGTTCCCTGATTCGCTTTTTGTCATTATATGCAGGCCGCTTAACCAAATAGCACTCCCATATTTGCATCAACTACTGCCGCCGGCTCAGTTGCAACATATATGGACTGTCGTCTCCAGGCAAATTATTTGCTTGGCGGCGTATCGATCATGTGCCATTCCCACTCCGGGTCGATGACTGCATCCGCACTTTCCAGAACTGCACAGTCTTTATCGCATCCGTCCACCGCGCAGGAACAGGCCATGCCAGCCTTCTCAAAATGTCCTGGTTCTCCCTCGTAGCGCACACACCACAGTCCCCGGTAATGCATCCGCTTGCAAAGACCGTATTCATACTCGTATTTTACTGTTTTTTCTCCCATATTCTATGTGTCTCCTTCTACTTTAGTCCGTCCCACAAAATGTTCTTTCCATTCTTATATTTGCAATTCATTGCCAGTCGTACCTGGGGTCTGTCAGTCATAGGATCTTCGATTCCTACAGACAGGCGGTAACCTTCCCTCAGAAGATTTGTCACCTTTTCTGTGGCGAACAAGATGGCTGTCTTCACCTGTTCTCCGGGCAAAATCTGTGACAGCGTAATGTCTGCCTGTGGATTCTCCACAATTTTGCCTTCTGGATTTTCCAGATACAGATACACCTTCCAGTCTCCATAAAAAGGAGCCACCCCGTCATTTTCCCAGGTCAGTTCCAGAAGGTTTCTTTTCCATCTGGCTTTCGAAATCCAGAGCCGGTATCCCATGTTTCCCAGAAGCTGGTCGTAACCCTCTTTATAAGTCTTATCTGCAATATTCGGTCCCAGAAATGTAGTGTGGGACGAACGAATCAGCTCCATTGTCTCCTCAAGATCTATCTGCAGCATTTTTTCCATAGACAGGGCACTGGTCAGTTCCCCTCCGGAAGGTGCCTTTTTCCAGAAATCCAGCATAGCACACAGAGCGTTTTCCTCCATGGTCTGGCTGTAGGTGCCGCCCTCCCGGATCCACTGAAGCCACTCCTCGGTATCCTCTTTTTTCCCGGCAACGTCATTGTACAGGCCCATACTGCACGCTTCTGCAATGGCAAAGGGCCTTCTCATAAGGAAAAATGCTTCTGGAAAAGCTTCCAGCCAGGGCGTTACATACTGGTTTCTCACCGACTCCTTTGGCATCCGTCTGATGCCCTGTCCATAGTTCACATGCCACTCACCCCAGTGTCCCAGGCTTCCAAGCTCAACAAAGGCAATGAGTCCGTCTTTGCCCAGATGCTCTCCCATCGCCTGTACCGCAAGGCTGTGATACCGAATCAGAAGTTCATTGTTATAGTCCGGGGCAAAGCCTTTTCCGTAAGCACCCTCATACCAGGTTCCGTCTCCCCCGGTCTTTTCGTACAGCCACTTGGGAATGTCCATATGAGGCTTGTCCCCTGGAAGATCACAGACAAAGCGCAGCACCAGATGCCTGCCCTCGCTTCGCCATCTTGCCAGCTGGTTTTCCCTCTCGATGGTTTCCCAATCAAAAACGCCTTCCTCTGGCTCAAGCTTTGCCCAGGTAATGTCCATATAGAGAAGGGAAATATCCTGGCTGATTTCCAGGTTCCACGCACCGGGCGCATATCCCATAAGAGGATTGCCGAACGCTTCCTCTGATTTTTTAAATTGTTTTATGTTTTCCCTTCCAAACTGCCACATAGTTTCTCCTGCTGCCAGAGCGTTTCTGCACTTTTTTTCCTGTCAGAATGTGCAGTCACTGCTTCAAGCTTACCTGGGTTCTCATGTCCATTGTGATCCTTTGCATCATTGCCATGCTCCTCTACGGCATCCTGGCTTTCATTGAAAAATACTATCAGAAAAAGCTGTAAAACGTACTGCTTTTCCTTTCTGAATGCTCAAAGGCAGGGAATGCGTTTTTATGGAACATTCTCTGCCTTCTATACAACTTAGATTATAGTTTCTGCTGCATCCAAACTCGCCATGGATGCAAAACCGTTAACTTTCCTTCCTGACGATGCCACACATATTCCTTTCCTCAATCCGCCATCTCAGCCAGTGCGCTGATCCAGGTTACTGCGTTTTCTGTGTGTTCGGAGTTTACCAGGATGCTGATCTTGATTGGTTCGTATGCTACCTCAAGCTCAGATGCCAGTTCCTGGGAGGTAATGGAAATGCTGTAGGGATCTTCCGGGTCACCTAACTTCTCGAAAACATCTTCCGGAAGAAGATCTCTTAAATTGGCGAAATACTCTTCCTTGTTCTCAAAGCTGTCGATATAGATCTCGGAACCTACCAGCACATCTATGGCCCTTGCCGCCACCTTGGTGGTAAAGGACATCTGGCTGTAGGATTCCAGGGCTGCCCCGTCTCCTTCTGTGCGAAGGCTCTCATCTACTGTAACGATCTGGTAAGGGTCATCCTGGATTCCCAGAATATTTTCAACCGCTTCCTCTGCACCGGCCTGTTTCATGCCATAGGAATCAATGACCATCATCGTAAGGGCAGTTTCAATCTGGGCATTGTCATAAATATCCTTCGCCGCAAAAATAAGTACGATCACGCCTACGATGGCTGCCATCTGCGGCTTATAATAAGCCCAGATATAGCCAAGCTTGGCGCCAAGGCCCATGCCTGCCAGCTTCTCTTTTTCTAACTGGCGCTTCTCCTTTTTCGTCAGATCAGATTCGTGTTTGTTGTGGATATCATTCTCATCGATCTGCTTTGGTTCTTCCTGATTCTCATCCTTTAATTCGATTCTCATTTGTTCTCCTGCGTTCTGTGATCTTAATGTTACTATTCTAACACCATTTTAAAGTTTTGAACAGTCTCACATGAGAAATCACAGTTCTTTCACACTTTTTCACAAAACGGGCATGTCGCCTGCCGGCATCACTTCTCATGCCCGCAGCCAGCTTGTATCCAGTCTTGCCAGCAGCCTTGCGTTGTGGTACGCCATGCGAAGGGTCAGGCATGTCCTGCCAAGATATTTGGTACCGTCCGGAGTTTTCATGCAGGCGAGGGCAAGGTCCGGGACGCCGGGATTTTGCAGGCAGATGGGAATCAGGAGCTGGATGGAATGATTATAATACTGAGGGATTGCCGCCTTGTAGTCCGACTCCAAGATTCGCCTTGTCTGCTGCAGCGCCCCGTCAAAAAGCTGCACCCGCATGCCGCTTTCCCGCACAGCCGCAGGCAGGCGCTGCACATTTTCCTCATCATCAAAAATATGCTCATACTGGGGCACCACAGGCAGCTTGGTGTCGAACACCAGATCCGAAGGATTTTCCACGTAGCTGGCACGCGGAGGCAGGTCCTTTATTTTGATTTTCAAAAGCGAATAGTCCGTGTAGAATCCTTCCAGAAACCATTTCTGTCTGTCCGGCACAACATTGGGAACAAAGTAAGCATAAATAGGCTGATAATACTGATTAAAGAGTCCTGTATGAAAAAGGGCGTATTCTTTTTCCTCTGTCACCTTGCCCTCCTCATACAGTCTGCGAAAGGTGTTTTCCAGATACCCTTTCAGGATCCCGTTGTCCCCGGAGTCTCCGAAACTCCACTTTTCCGGGGCGATCCTGGCCAGGTTCTGAATCTGACGGTTATAATTTCCGCAGTAGGTGAAATCGAATAGATTCATATTGACCTCCTGTCCGTTTTTCTTCTCTTCTTTACATTTTATTGTGGAAAATAGCTGGCAGAACTGCCAGTTTCAGGAAAAGGTCCCGCGTTTGCGGCCTTGGATAAAGGGTAGCATATTCGGTGGAAAAGCTCAAGAAAAAACGTTCGACTCATTGTGACAACATAAGCCGACAACACTCATAATCGTGCAAAATCAGCGAAAAAGACGGCATTAGACTGCATACGGTTGTCTGCAGCTATCCTTCCCCCTTGCGCATCGAACTTATATTTCTTATAATACTGCTATAGAAAAAGGGTCGGGCAGCTTTCCCGGCCCGGGAGGTATCCTTTGAAAAAAGACGGCTACTATTCTTCCGGTCAGTTCGCGCGGATGGCAGGGGTGACCCTTCGCACCATCCGGTACTATGACCAGCACGACATTCTCAAACCATCCCTTGTCACAGAGGCAGGGGCAAGATTTTATACAGACGGGGATTTTGCAAGGCTGCAGCAGATCCTGCTTCTGAAGTACCTTGGCTTTTCCCTGGAGGATATCCAGGAAATGACCATCGAAGACCCGGACAGCCATTTTATGCTGAATGCCTTAAATATCCAGCTGAAACTGGTCCAGGACCGGATCGAGCAGATGCAGCTGGTGGAAAAAACCTTAAAGGACACGGCACAGGCCATTTCCGAGGAACACACCGTGGACTGGAGCCGCATGCTGGACCTGATCCACCTGACCGTTATGGAAAAAAGCCTGAAAAACCAGTATCAGAATGCATCCAACATCTCCTCCAGAATCAACCTGCACAGCCTTTATTCCGTAAATAAGGAAGGCTGGTTTCCCTGGATCTTTACCCGTTGCCAGATTCAGCCGGGCATGCGCATTCTGGAGCTTGGCTGTGGAGACGGCGCCCTTTGGACCCAGAATCTTTCCCGGCTTCCAAAGGATGTGCACATTACTTTGTCGGATATTTCAGAAGGCATGCTCCGTGATGCCAGACGTGCCATCGGAGGAAAAGATCCCCGCTTTTCCTTCAAGGCATTTGACTGCCACAATATTCCATCCAAGCTTGGCACCTTTGATCTGGTGATCGCCAACCATGTGCTTTTCTACTGTGAGGATGTGGGAAAAGTGTGCCAAGGCGTCAGCAAAATCCTAAATCCAGGGGGAAGGTTCCTTTGCAGCACCTACGGCTCCGGCCACATGCGGGAAGTCAGCCTGCTGGTCCAGTCCTTTGACGAGCGCATTGTCCTTTCCGCGGACAGCTTGTACGAGCGCTTCGGCCGGGAAAACGGCGCAGATATCCTTTCCCCGTATTTCGGAAAAATCACCTGGCAGTCCTATGAGGATGAGCTGATCGTCACAGATGCGGAGCCTTTGATTTCCTATATTCTGTCCTGCCACGGCAACCAGAACCAGTATCTGCCCGACCGCTACAAGGATTTTCGCGCCCATGTGAAGAAAAAAACCGAGCATGGCTTCCACATTACCAAAGACGCAGGGGTGTTTCTTTGTGAAAAAGTAACAAATTTGAAATAATTGTAAAAAAGCCCTTGAAGGTAACGTAAGGTCACCTTTTATAATGTAGTTACACAGCAAGGGTCAGGATCTGCGTAAATTTTGTCCTGACTGTAGAAATCATGCAAAGGAGAATGTTTTATGAAGGGAATTATTTTAGCCGGAGGATCCGGTACCAGACTTTACCCGTTAACCATGGTTACTTCCAAGCAGCTTCTTCCAATTTATGATAAACCAATGATCTACTATCCAATGTCCGTTCTCATGAACGCAGGGATCCGTGACATCCTGATCATTTCCACACCGCAGGATACCCCTCGTTTTGAGGAGCTTCTTGGCGATGGTCACCAGTTCGGCGTTCAACTTACCTATGCGGTACAGCCAAGCCCGGACGGACTTGCGCAGGCATTTATCATCGGCGAAGATTTCATCGGGGATGACTCTGTTGCCATGGTTCTTGGCGACAATATTTTCGCAGGACACGGCCTGAAAAAACGTCTGAAAGCAGCGGTTGAGAATGCAAGCACAGGCAGAGGCGCTACTGTATTTGGCTACTATGTAGACGATCCGGAGCGTTTCGGTATTGTGGAATTCGACCAGAACGGCAAGGCCGTTTCCATTGAAGAGAAACCGGCTCATCCAAAGAGCAACTACTGCGTAACCGGACTTTACTTCTACGACAACAAGGTAGTAGAATATGCAAAGAACTTAAAGCCAAGCGCAAGAGGCGAGCTTGAGATCACAGACCTGAACCGCATTTACCTGGAAAAAGGCCAGTTAAATGTAGAACTTCTTGGTCAGGGCTTCACCTGGCTGGATACTGGTACACACGAGAGCCTTGTAGATGCTACCAACTTTGTAAAAACCGTAGAGACTCACCAGCATCGTAAAATCGCATGCCTGGAGGAAATCGCTTACTTAAACGGATGGATTTCCAAAGAAGAGGTTATGGAAGTTTACAATATTCTCAAGAAAAACCAGTACGGCCAGTACTTAAAGGACGTTCTTGACGGCAAGTACATGGATGTACTTCACTAAGCACCTCAAATTAGGGGCAAAATATCTTTTGCTCCTAACTTTATAATGACACGAAAAGGAGAATTCACAATGAACATTATCGTTACCGGCGGCGCCGGATTCATCGGAAGCAACTTTATTTTCCACATGTTAAAAAAATACCCGGACTACCGCATCATCTGCCTGGACTGCCTGACCTATGCAGGCAACCTTTCCACTTTAGCTCCGGTTATGGACAACCCCAATTTCCGTTTTGTAAAAGAGAGCATCACAGACCGTGAGGCCGTTTACAAGCTTTTTGAGGAAGAGCATCCGGATATGGTTGTAAACTTCGCAGCAGAAAGCCATGTTGACCGTTCCATCGAAAACCCGGAGGTTTTCCTGAACACCAACATTATCGGTACCGCAGTGCTGATGGACGCATGCCGCAAATACGGCATCAAACGTTATCATCAGGTTTCCACTGACGAGGTTTACGGTGACCTGCCTCTTGACAGACCGGACCTGTTCTTCACAGAGGAGACCCCGATCCATACAAGCAGCCCGTACAGCTCCTCCAAGGCATCCGCTGACCTTCTGGTACTTGCTTACCACAGAACCTACGGCCTGCCGGTTTCCATCAGCCGCTGCTCCAACAACTACGGACCATATCATTTCCCGGAAAAACTGATTCCGCTTATGATCGCAAACGCATTAAATGACAAGCCTCTTCCAGTTTACGGAAAAGGTGAGAATGTCCGCGACTGGCTGTATGTTGAGGACCACTGCCGTGCCATCGACCTGATCATCCACAAGGGCCGTGTCGGTGAGGTTTACAACGTAGGCGGACACAACGAGATGAAAAACATCGACATTGTCAAGATCATCTGCAAGGAGCTTGGCAAACCGGAAAGCCTGATCACTTACGTAACAGACCGTAAAGGACATGACATGCGCTACGCCATCGACCCGACCAAGATCCACAACGAGCTTGGCTGGCTGCCGGAGACCAAATTCGCTGACGGCATCAAAAAGACCATCCAGTGGTACCTGGACAACAAGGAGTGGTGGGAGACCATTATTTCCGGCGAATATCAGAATTACTACGAAAAAATGTACGGCAACCGCTAAGGAGGGCTGACAGATATGAAACTGTTTGTAACAGGTGTGGCAGGTCAGCTTGGCCACGATGTAATGAACGAGCTTGATAAGCGCGGATACGAAGGGGTAGGCTCTGACCTTGCCCCCCAGTACAGCGGAATCCAGGACGGATCTTCTGTTACCAGAATGCCTTACGTTTCCGTGGATATTACAGATGCAGCTGCTGTAGAAAAAGCCATCACAGAGGCTGGCGTGGACGGCGTGGTCCACTGCGCGGCATGGACAGCTGTAGATGCAGCTGAGGATGAGGACAAGCAGGAAATCGTCCGCCGCGTCAACGTTCTTGGCACAGAGAACATTGCAAAGGTCTGCAAAAAGCTTGGCATCAAAATGATGTATCTTTCCACAGACTATGTGTTTGACGGTCAGGGCACCACTCCGTGGGAGCCGGACTGCAAGGCATACAAGCCGCTGAACGTTTATGGCCAGACCAAGCTGGACGGCGAGCTTGCCGTTTATCACAATGTTGACAAATTCTTCATCATCCGTATTGCATGGGTATTCGGCAAAAACGGCAAAAACTTTATCAAAACTATGTTAAACGTGGCAAAAACTCACGATACCTTAAAGGTTGTCAACGACCAGATCGGTACCCCTACTTATACCTATGATCTCGCCCGTCTCATGGTGGACATGATCCAGACAGACAAATACGGCTATTATCACGCAACTAACGAGGGCGGTTACATCAGCTGGTATGATTTCACAAAAGAAATCTTCCGTCAGGCTGTAGAGCTTGGACATACAGAGTATGCAGAAGACAAAGTTACAGTTCTTCCGGTAACCACTGCAGAGTACGGCATTTCCAAGGCTGCACGCCCATTTAACAGCCGCCTGGATAAGAAAAAGCTGGTGGAAAACGGATTCACTCCTCTTCCCACCTGGCAGGATGCACTTTCCAGATATCTGAAAGAGATTGAGTTCTAAAGCACAGCGGAGCCGCGACAGTTCACACTTGCTTGATATACGAAATTCAACATAATAAAGAAAGCAGCCAGTTCTTTCAGGTTCTGAACACAGAACTTATATATTAAAAGAATTGGCTGCTTTTTTATCTGCATTTTCGCCAGCATCAGAAGCTGCGAAACCGCCTTTTATTTTCTTGTTTTTCTCTGGTACGGACTGGCGCTGTTTTTCTTCTTTTTCTTTTTGTTTTCGCCGTAGTAGTCCTCTAAGTACTCTTCAATTACCTCGTCCTCATCCACCGAATATTCATCCAGAATCTCTTCCATAGCATCCGGGTCATCCTCCGGAAGCTCATCATTTTCCAGATCAAAACCGTTCACTCCATAGTCCAGATCATCCTCCTGGTCATATTCCTCGTAGGTGTCCCGGCGCTTTCTTCCTGACTGGCGAACTTTCCTTGGTGCTTCGTCCTCTTCCTGGAAATCGGTGTCCGGTTCTTCTTCGTATACTGCAGGTCTTCTCTTTTGGAAAGTTCTTCTGGAATTCTCAGCTTCTCCCTCGTCCTCATCCTCGTATTTCAGCCTGTTGATTGCAAACTGAATCAGCATTCCCACCAGGGCAAAGCCGATGGAAAAGATGATTCCAAAAGGAATTTCCTCCATATTTGTCAGCTTGGCAGTGGCAAAGCCGCTTAAAATTCCGCCGAGGATACTGGTTCCCACAATGATCACTTCCCGCTCATAGCGAAGGGCAAGAAAACCAAGCCCCACACCGGTCAGCAGGCACAGGAAAAAGGTAAAGGATGTGGTAGGATGGATCAGGTAAATGGTTACTGTCAGCCCAATTCCGGCACCGATGATAAAAATACCAGCCTTAAAGATGGCAAAGGATATTACCGCAAGGACTACGCCTGCGATCAGCATAACCACCACATAAATGGTTTTGTCGCTGGCTCCCGCCTCATATACGCCGAAGAAGCCAGCCCCGGCGCCCATCAGAAAGCCAAAGATCATCATCCAGAACCGAAGAAGCCGGTAGCCCAGAATACAGTTGACCAGACCAAATACAAGCACGATTCCAAAGAACGCCATTGCCAGCGTCCCGGCTGCCTGCATGTCATGGATTCTGGCGGCAATATTTAAAACATTTTTCAGAATATCTGTCATAAGTAACGCCTCCTCCCACAATTGATTCTATGATGTTAGGGGCAAAAGGTCTTTTGCCCCTAACTTGATATCCACGAATTGCTCCACTGCAAAGCAGCTTCCGCAATCCTCATTATATACTATTTTTTTCAAAACACTGTAATCAGAACATATAATAAATAGTTTTCATATTTTCCAGAATGCCATAGTGATATTCCACCTGATTCATTCCATATAGGGTCATATAATATCTGGCAGTTTCCTGAATGGAGTCCCCGTTGATCCACTCTGCCTTGGCCGCATCAAAAGCTTCCTGAGTGGAAAACTTAAATCTCACTACCGCCGCCCCGTTATTCAGCCGCATCTGACAGTACGCCAGGATCTCCTGGTAATCATAGGTGTCAAAGCACCCCTGGTTCAGCACATAGAAATTCTTAGCAGTAGCCGTACATTCCGGTAAAGTAAATTCACTGGACGGCGTGTAAGTCATCTCATATTCCTTTGGGAAGGGACACAGATAATCATACAGGATCGTCTTGTGTTCTGCAAGCTGAACCGCATCTCCTTCCAGAAATTCCGGCTGATCCCCGTTGGTGGCATCAAAATAATAGTAATCCCCATCCAGCAAGATGATGTTCCAGGCATGCCCCTCTGTGCTTCCCGCCGTGCTGCCCTCCACATAGATGCAGGGAACTCCCAAATATTCCAGAAGATACTGGGCAGCGCCTGCGTACCCGGCACACACCGCCTGTTTTTTCCAGAAGATGCCTGCCATGCTCTGGTCATCCTCAGACTCCTGGTACTCTGCGGTATTGATCAGATAGGTATACACTGTTTTGGCTTTTTCGTAGTCATCTGCCCCCTCTGGAAGCAGCGCACTTACCTCCTGACAGGCATTTTCCGCCGCCTTTTGGATTTCTTCGATCTCTTCCTCTGTGTAGCTGTATCCCGGGGAAAAGGTACAGTAATTGCCGTCTGAGAATGTGGTTTTGTAAACCGACTTCCGGTTATGGACCCAGAACAGTTCCGGGTGATCCATAAGAACCGCATGATAGACCCGGTTTACCGTGTCATCTTCATAGACCGTAAGGTAAAATTCCTTCTCCCGGTTCTGGATCCCGGTAAGCATTTCCCGGTATCCCCGCTGCTCCTCCTCTGTCAAAAGCCCGAAATAATATTCCTGGCGGCCGGACTGTTCATCCGTCCCGGCAATCTTCTGCTTTCTTAGCTCCCGCACTTCTTTGGGCTCTCCCGAAAAAATCTCAGGAGCATTTTCAAAAAGCTTTTCTCCCGCCTTTTCCAGAAGGCTTCCAGGCTCATACTGCTGCTGATACATATAAATTCCCACCAGAACCGCCGCTGCAAACAGAATGATAAAAATAAGCTTCCAGGGATTTCTTTTTCGCATTTGGCCTCCTTATCCCAGCTGCCGGATCCGCTCCAGAATGTCTCTGGTATTTTCCCGGAACAAAAGTTCCTTGTTGTAACGGTAATATCTCTCGCAGGAGTACTCCTGAAGGAAGGAAACTGCCGGGCTGCTGGTATTCAGCTCTGTGATAAACACCACCAGCTCCTGTCCTCCTGCAAAAGCGCTTTCCATAAAATCAAAGGCATATTCCAGCTGTCTGGCTGCCTGGTCAAAATCTTCGTCATACTTTTCCTTAGACTCATTAAACCACTGGCGAAGAAAAGCGAAGGCTGCTTCCCCGTCCTGGACATTTTCTTTTTTCAGGTTCATCACGTAGCGCTCCAAAGTGTCCAGCACCTGCTGGTCGTGATGAATGTCTTCCCTGGACAAAAGCCCTGCCTTCTTTCGGGCGGCGGACTCTGCCTGATAACGGTTCTTCACATCCTCAAGATAAACCACAGGCTGCTCCCTCTGGCCTTCCATAAGAGGCTCCTTGCTTTCCTTTAAAATATCAAAAACAGCGGCAAGCACATCTTCTTCCTCGCGGACCATTTCAAACCCCTTGTTCAGCCTGGAAAGAAGAAGCCCGGTGACGCTCAGCTTCTCGTCAAAGGATGCGTGAGCTGCCTTTTTCACCAGAATATCGTCGATGCGGCCATTTAATACCTCATCGATCTGATAATCTGTGCGGTACTTATAAAACAGCTCCAGATAATTGGCAAAATCCCTGGCGATCTGAGGATGCTGGATGTACTGGCCAGCCACCTCCCGATCCACCGTTTTATCCAGCTTCTCATAAACCTGGATCAGACGGGAAAGATCCTCCCAGCCTCTTGGTGTGGCGAAATTTTTGCCGTCCACAGTACTTTCCATCTTGTAGAAATTGGCAGGCCTTGTGTTCAGATAGGAAATCACGGCAGGGTGCACACCAGCTGTATAGGCATACTCTCTCCACGCATCAAAATCCGGCTCCACCTGGATCTTTTTCACACGGTCCATGGTCACCACATCAAATTCCCGGACGGATTTGTTGTATTCCGGCGGATTTCCTGCAGCCACAATCAGCCAGCCCTCCGGAATCTTATGGCTTCCGAAGGTTTTGCACTGGAGAAACTGCAGCATGGCAGGGGCCAGCGTCTCGGAAACGCAGTTGATCTCATCAATAAAAAGGATTCCTTCCCTTAGTCCGGATTCCTGGATTTTTTCATAAATGGAAGCCACGATCTCACTCATGGTATACTCTGTAACCGCCATTTCCCTGCCGTCAAATTCCTTTTTGGAAATAAAGGGCAGGCCGATGGCGCTCTGTCTGGTGTGATGGGTGATGGTGTAGGATACCAGGCCCACCTTGCATTCCCTGGAAATCTGCTCCATGATCTGGGTCTTGCCGATTCCAGGTGCCCCGATGAGAAAAATGGGACGCTGTGCCATCACCGGGATCTCGTACTCCCTGTACTCATTTTTCAGAAGGTAAGCTTCTATTGTATTTCGAATCTCTTCTTTCGCTCGCTTAATATTCATAATCTCTCTCCTCGTATTGCCAAAATCCACATCCACGTCTGGATCATCTTACTTCTCCAGATCCTCACTGTCCAGAATCAGTTTAATAGCCCAGGGCGGCACATCAATGTCCTGGTAATCCTCCTTCATGAAAACGAAAGCCGTCTCGTAAGGAGGCATTTTGGCAGGATAGATTCCACAGCCGTCTGTAAAATAGATCAGTCCCCGAAGCTTTGTAAATTTCTTCGCCCGCATCAGCTGCTCCACATAGGCAAAGGCCGGTCTAAAATCCGTACCCCCTCCCCCTTTCACAGTAAAATGGGACATATATTCCTTTAACTGCATGGCATTCTCAATGACCACATCGGACTGGATCTTCTCATCGCACTGGAGAATATGCACATGGATCCGCCTGAAATAGCTCTCCGATTCACTGAGCACGCTGTAGGTCTCCTCCAGAAACTTCTGTACCAGTTCACCCTTACAGGACATGGAAGTGTCGATGACGATGACGAAATCCTCCACCTTCCGTTCTTCCTTGGTCTCCAACGGCTCGATCAGGGGCATGTTGCCATACAGATTCATTCCATAATTGTAAAATATATAATCGAAAGTGTCCATATCCACTTTCATTTCTTCTTTCAAAACAGAGAACTTCCGCAGAAATTCCCTGTAATCATAGCGGTTCCGGTTCTGCGCCCGAAGCTGGTCCGCAAGGGTCTCCCCGCCCTGTCCAGCTTCTTTGGAAAAGGTCTCCATCTCGGTCTGCATGCGATTCCTGATGTCATCCCAGTTCTTTTTCCTCTGGGACATCTGAGGGCTGTTTGGATGGTTCTCGTACCATTTACTATGGTCATCCTGGGAAAATTCCCTTCGCAGCTCCTGCATTTTGTTCTCCGGCAGATGCAGGGTCTGAAGCCGTCTGTAAATCCGCTGAGCGGTAGGCACTTTGCCCTCTTCTAAGATCAGGGAAAGTGCCTGGCGCTTCACCATGGAGGCTGGCTGATGGACGCATTTCAGATAAAGGCCGTCAATCATGTTCTCCACCGCAATGTCGCAGGCAAGATTCCAGTACTGGACATCCACTGCCGGATTCCCCTCACTGTCCCGCTCTGGAAACACATGGAGAAAAATACAGTGCAGCAGGCTGTGCAGATAAACACGGTTCACCTTCTCCGTCCCTTTTTTGAACAGCTCCATCAATTCTTCCGGCTGATAATACAGCACGTTTCCATCCGTTCCCACAGGATGTATGCCCATCTCCCCTACAAAAGGAAGGGCCGCCAGCGCACTGTCCAGAAACCGCATGTTCAGATACAGCTGGTTCCTTGCTCCGGTCAGGATATCCTGGCAAATGGCCTCTGCCGCAAGGGCCCGCTGCTGGGCATCGTGAATGGGATTTACCTTAAATGTTCCTGAATCACTCATAAGTCAAAGCTTCTCCTTCTGGATGGAAAATGGACTCTCTGGTATTCCATCAGCATACTGAGGATTTCTGAGGCGTGGGAAGCATTTGCCTGATCCATAAGACCGGCAAACAGCTCTCTTTGGTCCGGCGTTAAAGGGTAAGTATGAAGAAGCCATTCCAGCTCTTTGCCCCGCTTCTGCCGGATAAACGCTGAAGCGATCTGTGCCATATGCTCCTGCAGATACTGTTCATACTGGGCTTTGGCCTTGGCGGTAAGCCCTACTGGCCAGTACAGCCTTCCGTACACCATTTCCCGGAGAAAATCCGGAGATTCCTGGGCCCTGGCAAGCTCAAAGCGCTTGTCGTATTCCAGGAAGTGGAACACTTTTCCCTGAAAACAGTTCCGGTAATAAAGGCCGCTTCCGTGTACCTCAGTCATTAAAATCCTGGCGGGGGTATTCTCCACGCCCTCCTCGTAATATTCCGGGAACCAGAGCATGGCCTCCACCTCCCCGTAAAGGTGCACCTGCAGTTCTTCTCCCACCTCGGAAAGAATCTCCTTCAGACCGGATTCCTGGCTGTTCATCTGCACTTCCATCCTGCGGATCTTGTGACAGCCTGTGAAGGCTCCGCTTCCAAGATCTGTGAAATCACTGGAAAACCACAGTTCTTCCAGCTCCCGGCAATTGTAAAAGCCGTATCTGCCGATCTTCCATACGCCGGAAGGAATGCGGATCACCTGGCAGCTTTTGCCGGAAAACAGATATTCCGCCAGCTCGGTAACCGGAACTCCATCAATTTCACCGGGAATTTCCACGATCTGCGGATTCCCGTCTATTTCCATGACCACAGCGTGATCCCCCTGAATGTCAAAGGTAAATCCGCTGTCTGTATGCTTTTTCATGTTGGATAAGCTCCTTTAATATGGTAATGTAAAAAAGACGTAACTGTTCAGTACCTTCACAGTTACACGCTTCGCGATGCACAGAAAGCATGCTTTGCATGATTTCGCGCCGCAATTCTCGGGTTTTCTGTGAACTACGTTCACAAAAAACACCTCGCGGAATGCTACCTTCTGAATAGTTACAAAAATACTTGCTATTTTTTCTCATTAAGATTAAACTCTATAACATGATGTTAGGGTCAAAAGGTCTTTTGCCCCTAACTTGATATCCACGAATTGCTCCGCTGCAAAGCAGCTCCCGCAATTCTCATCATAACATATAACGATTTCAGTGAATCAAAAAACGTCACTTCGGAGGAATTTTTCATGAGTACCAAAATCCCTATTGAAACTTCAGCCAGGCATATCCATGTCTCCCAGGAGGATTTCCGTTTCCTTTTCGGGGAGGATGCCCAGCTTCATTATACGAAGGAACTAAGCCAGCCCGGACAATACCTCTGCCAGGAACGCCTTACCGTAAAAGGTCCCAAAGGCGAATACCAGAATATGGCTCTTCTTGGTCCTTTCCGTAAAGAGACCCAGGTGGAGCTTTCCCTTACCGATACCCGGAAGATCGGGCTTCCCGGCGTGATCCGCCAGTCTGGCGACACTACTGGCTCCCCAGGCTGCACTCTGATCGGCCCCAAGGGTGAACTGACCATCGACCACGGCGTGATCGTTGCCAAGCGGCACATCCACATGACCCCGGCCGATGCCGTCACTCTTAAGGTAAAAGACAATGACGAGGTCTTCGTCCTTACCAAAAGCTACGGCCGCGCCTTGATCTATGCAGATGTGGTAGTCCGTGTGGACTGGAGCTACCGCCTTGCCATGCATGTGGATACCGACGAGGCAAATGCTTTCTCCAACCAGACGGAGCCTTACGGCGTGATTGTAAAGTTCTTCGACGGTAATTATAATACGGACAAATGGATCGAGGATGTATTATCCGGTATCAACCGATAAGGGAACCTCCCCGATTGCTATTGTTCTTTGCCTGCACAGTAACTTTTCAAACGCACATTCCTACGATAGCAAAAGTGCTTCCTGCCCGCCATCGGGTATGGAAGCACTTTTTTCATCACTGAACAATTGTCGCTAAAAGCATCTCCTGGAGACGGTTGGCAACCATAATGCCTGTAAAGTCTCCCTCCTGCAGCATCTCCGCTGATACGCTGCCATCGGAGCCGACACTCTGGACTTCCATCTCTGCCGCATCTCCATATGTCACCTGATTGAATACGCTTACCTGCTTGCCGGCGTCAAACAGCTCCTGAAGGCTGTTGGCCACATACAGACTGCTAGGTGAAATCGTTCCGTTTCCGGAAGGATCTATGGTAACGGTATCCAGGTCTCCTGTATTGGACAGATTTGCATTGATCAGACTCTGAAGGTTATTGGATACGTCAATTCCTGTAATATACTGTGCACTGGTGATTGCCTGGCCGCTCTTTCTCATCTCCTCTACCTGCTGTGCATTCGGATAGAAGGAGGGCTGACGAATATAACGGAAGCTTGCACTGTATGCCTCTCCTACAGTAACGCCATTCTTACCGGAAGAACAGTGGACTACGATCCAGTCTCCCGCATCTGTCTTGCCGCAGATAATACCCACGTGGTTGGAGCTGCCGGCTTCCGGACCTCTCTGGAAAACCAGGTCTCCAGGCTGGGCGTCTGCCTCGCTTACCACATTGGCTCTCTCCCACTGGTCTGAGGTTCCGTTTCCCACCGCTGCGATCATGGCCTGGTCCCTGTAACCGTTGATCACAGACCAGGTAACAAAGCCGCTGCAGTCAAGTCCGTAGGCACGAAGAGATCCGGTACTCTGACTTCCCTCTGCAGTCACCTGCTCCACACTTCCCCAGTATGGGTCCATGCCGATGGTGGTGGATTTGCCGCCCCAGAAATAGCCAACCTTGCCCACCAGGGAATAGGCAGCTGTGATTACATTCACACGCTCCTCTGAAACGTCATCTCCCACGCTCTGTCTTACAAACCCCCTGGCAGCTGTGACAGTGGCGCAAAGAAGCTTGCAGTCTGTCTCCAGGTACTTCTTGAGCACACCTCGCTCTTCCTTGGGAATCTTGTTCTTCTTGATGTAATCATTAATATGGTAGCAGCCATATGTAACCCTACGGGAATCATTCTCATCCCGCACAACCGGATTCATCTCTTCAAAAATCCGGGCAAGAGCTTCCTTACAAGACCCATCCAGTGTGTAGGAGGTAACGCCCTGAAGGCTCTGCTCATAGATATACACGGCAAGAATGTCCTGCCAGTTGCGTACCAGAAGAGAATCTGCGGAGGTGGTCACACCCCCTGTGGTATCGGATACATCTGTAAGCAGTTTCTTCACCTTGTATTCAGACTCGATCTGATCCATGATATCTGCAAAATCATCGGAAAAGGTCAGCTGATAATTATCCTTAAGACTGTTCAGATAAAACTCCTTGCCGGCATGAAGATTGGTGGCATAATAAACAGGGGTTCCCTGGATTGCCTGGACATCTTCCGGAGTCACGGTAGGCGTAGGTGTGGGCGTAAGATTGATGGTCGCCTCCATCTCGGTCAGCAGCTGGTAATTGGTAACCGCTGCCTTCTCCTGATCTGTAAAGCTGTCGTAGGTCGCCCGAAGCTGCTTTACCTCTTCGATCTTCCCTTCGCTGAGTTCTTCCTGGAAGGTCTTATCAATGGATTCGATAAGGGCCTTTACTTTCTTCTGGCTCTCCTCAGATAATTCCGGGAGAATGGTGGGGGTTACACTGGGTTCCGGGGTCACGCTTGGTTCTGGTGTTATGCTAGGTTCCGGAGTAACCGTAGGTGTCACATCCGGGTCTTCCCCGGGTTCCGGCGTCACGGTAGGTGTTATATCCGGAGTCTCGCTGGGCTCTGGTGTCACGGTAGGCGTCACATCCGGCTCCTCCCCCGGCTCTGGTGTCACGGTAGGCGTCACATCCGGGGTCTCCCCTGGCTCTGGTGTCACGGTTGGTGTGTCATCCGGGGTCTCACTGGGCTCTGCTGATTCAGAAGGCTGCGGCGTCTGAGTAGGATCTGCCGGTACCTGGGCAGATGCTTCTGCTGCTTCTGCGGGCTGCGCTGCAGGCATCTGAGTAGGTGCCGCTGTAGGAGTCTGGGTAGGTGCTGCTGTCGGCACCTGTGTAGGCACCGTAGCCTTAGCTGCAGCTGTTTCCTGTGCTGTCTCATCTGATTGTATCGCTGCTTCTGTTACTGACAAGGATGTCCCGTCTGCTGCCAGGACACCAGCCGGACCTGCCAGAGACAGGGCTGCTGCCATGGTGACACATAAACATTTTGTCAGGTATTTATTCTTCATATTTAAAAGATGCTCCCTTCTATCTATGAACATCCCTTTACTCCCCTAATATAAAGGTATGCATTTTTACTGCAAAAACAGTTCGTCTTAAATATTAACACGAATTATTGTAGCATACTAGCCCTTCTAAATCAACCGTCCTCAAAATATCCGGCTGGATTTTCGTAAATTTTCATTTTTTGTTCACAGAATAAGGACAGAGCAAAAAGGTATTTCCCCCATCCCTTCTTTCCATAGAACAGACCTGTACGCAGGCAAAAAGAGCCGTCAGGATCGGTCTTCCGCAGAACAGATTCTGTGGATTCCCGGTACCTGACGGCTCAAAATGACTTCGATGCGATCAGCACGCAACCGGAAACAGAATATTCTCGCTGCCCAGCCGGACTGCTGCCAGCTGCAGGATTCCATGAATGACCTGTGAACAGATTCTGAGAATATACTGAATATCTTCTACAATATTTCTTTCCTTGAGAAGATACCCTTCATGCGCTTTCTTAATGTATGCCACAAGCTCCTGGAAACTTCCGAAGTAAACCGGAATGATGGTCAGCTGTGCTGCCGCTCCGCTGTTTATGTAGCGCTTCAGATAGTTCTTAAGGTGCTTCTCGTATTTATTATGTTCATACAGATTGCCAGTGAAGTTCTTATTATGGGGAAAAGTGAAATAATCCGCCATATAATGCATGACTTCTCCGGCTCTGCGCCAGTAAACGCGTTCCTTGCACTCCTGGGGACTACTGTTGACAAGAGCCTCCATCTTCCTCTGCACCTCATCAAAGGTACCGAAATACTCATGCTTCTTCGTCAGAAAAGACGGCTTGATGTCTGGAAGGATACTTCCCAGGCAGAACGCCTTTCTGTGGGACTGCAGGCTCTTTGTAGCAGGCATCTGGTCTGCCAGATATCTGGCTACCAGTATATGGGATTTCTTACGCAATCGTTTCCTCTTCTTTCCTGTTCTTATCCATTGTACCAGATAAGAATCATCAAACTGTAAAAAGCGTTTGTATGTGCTTTTTCGGTTAACGTCATCAATATCTAATATAGCAGAAACTTATGTAAATTTCAAAATAAATTTTCATGATTTTCTGTGAATTTTTTTCCTTCTGCACGAACAGGTTGCACAAGAATTAGTCTTGGCTTACCACCTGAACGATAACCGGAATTTTGCAGCTGCAACCTGCTCTTGTTTTTTCATGTCATATATTGTATGATTAGAAAGAATGATGCCAGGCGGCAGACACTTCTGGCATCCTACTATAATGAGTTTCATAAAGGAGGAATTTTATGTCAGGCCATAAACCGCATACGAACAAGGGGCTGGCAGTTGCAGCTGTTCTTATGTGTCTTGGCTGCGGAATTGCCTTTACACAGTCTTCCGCAGCGCCCTCTCCCATTGAGGACACCAAGGCGCCGGATATGTTCGTAGCAGGGAATGCGGATGATTCCGCACTCCAGTCTGGTGGCGGGACAGCTTTGGATACCGATCATACAGAAGGGGAACAGCAGACAGAAGAGCCATCTTCGGCACCTGCCGATACCCCCACCCCGGAGCCATCTCCTACAGAACAGCCGGAAGCCGTGATCACAGCTTCACCGGAAGCTTCTGAAGGAACCTGGACCCCAGTTGGAAGCAGCTGGTACTTCATGGTAAACGGCGCAGGATACACCGGATGGCTGACCGATACCGACAGCCGCCGCTATTATTTTGACGCAAACGGCGTGATGCAGACCGGATGGCTGGAGCTGGATGACAGCCGCTACTATCTGAACGCCGACGGAGTTCTGCAGACAGGTGATGTCACCATAGACGGACAGGTTTATCATTTTGATGCCAACGGGGTACAGCAGGGTGATCCTACAGACGGCAGTTCTGATACCGGACTGGTATTTTATATGAACACAGCTTCCGGGGAACAGGCTTCTTCCGCAGAAGGCACCGCAGATCCTACAGCTTCTGCAGCAGGTGATTCCTCATCTGCAGCGGAAGCTTCTGTTTCATCTGAAGGGGACGGTGAGCAGCCGCCAGAACCAACACCTACGCCAGAACCAAAGGGAATGATCGCCCTTACCTTTGACGACGGGCCAAGTGATTTCACCGACCGTCTGCTTGACTGTCTGGAAGCCAATAATGCAAAGGCTACTTTTTTCCTGGTAGGCCAGGAGATCGAATACTTCCAGGAGCCTCTGTCCAGAATGGAGGAACTTGGCTGTGAGATTGGCAACCATTCCTTTGATCACGCAGATCTTGCCACCCTTTCCGCAGAGGACGTGACCAGCCAGCTTTCCCGCACAGATGAAGAGATTCAAAATCTGGTGGGACATAGCGCTACTGTGGTGCGCCCGCCCTATGGTTCTTTTAATGATACTGTAGCAGGGATTGCTGCAAGACCTCTGATCATGTGGTCTGTGGATACCCTGGACTGGGAGACGCAGAATGCGGATTCTACTGTCCAGAATGTGATGGATAATGCCCAGGATGGCGCGATCATCCTGATGCACGATATTTTTAAGGAATCTGTAGATGCTGCGGAGGTCTTTATTCCACAGCTGATCCAGGAGGGATATCAGCTGGTTACAGTCAGTGAGCTGGCTGCGGCCAAGGGTATCACACTGGAAGCCGGAACTTCCTATGGAGCTTTCTGATTTTTAACCTGTTTAAAATACTTCAGGAAAAAACCTGTTTCTCTGCAAAAAAAGAACTGTCCCAAATATACGGCAGTTCTTTTTATTTTGCATTATTCAGTTTTCTCTTGGAGAAGGCTGTTGTGAACGTAAGCTTCTGTACCATCGTAATCGATCTGTACCCACTCACCGTCCTCGCCTTTCTTCTCAACCTCAGTACCGGCGGATAAACCTCCCAGTATTTCCGCATCACTGCTGGCTGCTGCACGGACATTACAATCCTCTGTAACTACCAGAATCGTTCCCTCTGCTGTGTCCTCAGATCCGGTGTCATCTTCACCAAGTCCTTCAAGGAATGTGGTAAGTGCCGGGTCGGAAGCCTGTGCATCGTCATACAGCTTCTTCACCTTGTCCTTCAATTCCTTGACATCATCATCCTGTCGCAGAGAAACTTCATATTTCGTTATTTCGTCGCTGTCATCATGAACAGCGCCATCAATCTTCCAATTCCCGTCTGTGTCCTTCACTACGTAGAACTCAGCAAGCGCAGGTACCTTTGTATCAATCCCCTGACAGATGTAGTAAAAACAGGAATATACTACATAGGAATCGTCATCAAGCCCCTTTTTCGTGTAGATATCTCCAGCCTCATACCCTTCAATGTATTTCGCATTGGTAATCTTGGACTCATCTGATGGTGCAAGATTATCCACAAGAGTACGCAGCGTCGCAATATCTTTATCCCCCAGAGCTTTATAATAGCTCTTGATCAATGAAGTAATCTCTTCATTAGCCGTCTCCATGGGATTGGCGTCTTTCTTCCCGTCAGTCTCCCCATCATTTGCCGGAGAAGAAGGAACATTTCCCTGGTCGTTGTCTGCTGTCGTCTGATTCTCCACTGTGTCCTTACTGGAATCGCCCTTCCCGCTTCCCATAAATGCACGGACACCGAAGAACAGGACAACCACGATTAACAGAATCGCTCCGCCAAGCATAAAATAGCGAAGGTTATCTGATAACCATTCTCTGAAATTATCCAAGTTCTTGTCCTCCTTAATACAACGCACCGGAACGCCCGATCGTTCCAGGCAATACACCTGAAGGGAATCGAACCCCCGCACATGGTACCGGAAACCACTGCTCTATCCACTGAGCTACAGGTGCATAAAAAACTCGAGTTGTTGAATTATCAATGTACAACCACTTCGACTTTGAAAAGTATAGCACAATATCGGGCTGATGTAAAGTTTTTTCTTTTGGTTGAATATTTAGGTTTAATGGTGAAATAGGAAGAGAAATCCGGGTGAGGATTTCTCTTCGCCGATAATCCACTGTATTTCTTTCTCAGCCTGAAAAAACATCTGCTCCTGTCTTTACTTCCCGCTGAAATCCGGTGTTCCGTACAGGTTGTACGGGGTTGCCTGGTAAACGTAGTAATTCAGCCAGTTGGTGTACAGGTTGTTGGCGTGGGCGCGCCAGAGGAGCTGGGGGCCGTTATCCGGATTGTTATCCCTGTAATAGTTCTTTGGCATTTCAATGGGAAGGCCTTTAGAAAGGTCGCGCTTGTACTCGCCATCCAGGGTGACTCGGTCGTATTCCGGATGGCCCATGACGAAGATCTTGCGGCCATCTTCTGCCATGGCAAGGAACAGGCCTGCCTCGTCGGATTCTGCCAGAACAGTAAGGTCCTTGCAGGCGTGTACGTCCGCAATGGGAACCTCTGTGTGTCTGGAGTGCGGTGCCAGGAACACATCATCAAAGCCTCTTACCAGCGGGATCTTGCGGTTCATTACCTTGTGCCAGAAAAGGCCGAACATTTTCTTGTCCAGCATACGCTTTTTCAAGCCATAGAAATGGTAGAGCGCTGCCTGGGCTGCCCAACACAGGAAAATGGTGGAGGTCACATGGGTCTCGGACCAGTCCATGATCCTGGTCACCTCTTCCCAGTAATCTACCTCTTCAAATTCCATCTGCTCAACAGGTGCGCCGGTGATGATCATTCCGTCGAATTTCTTGTCCTTCAGCTCTGTGAAGGTCTGATAGAATTTGTTCAGATGGCTTCGGGATGTGTTCTTTGCCTGATGGGACTCTACGGCCATGAAGCTTACATCTACCTGCAGAGGGGTGTTGGAAAGGGAACGAAGCAGCTGAAGCTCGGTCTCTTCCTTCAAAGGCATCAGGTTCAGGATCAGGATGTAGATCGGACGGATGTCCTGGTGCATGGCACGGTTCTCATCCATGACGAATAAGTTTTCTTTTTCCAGTATTTCCTTGACCGGAAGGTCACTTTGTATTTTAATTGGCATTTTATTTCCTCCTGTATGTGAATTCTTACTCTCCCGCTAATTCCAGGAAATCCTCTTCTGACAGAATAGGAATTCCAAGCTCCTGTGCTTTCTTATTTTTGGAAGAGCCGGAAGTTTTATCGTTGTTAATTAAATAGTCGGTTTTCTTGGTCACGGAGCCGGTCACCTTGCCGCCTCTTGCCTCAATAAAGGCTTTCGCCTCAGAGCGGTTGGCAAAATGCTCCACGCTTCCCGTGATGACAAAGGTTTTGCCCGCAAATACCTGCTCCCCAGCGGTCTCCTCACGGATCAGGTGAAGATGGCCAAGCAGATGGTCAAGCTTCTTATTATTCTCTTCACTGGAAAAATAATCTGCCAGGCTGCCTGCCAGCACCGGGCCAATCCCCTCAATGGAGTTGATCTCTTCTGCATCCGCATGGCGGATTTTCTCAATGTCATCGTCAAAATATCTGCAGATCACTCTGGCATTGGCAAGACCGATTCCTGCGATTCCAAGGCTGTAGATCACCTTGGCAAGAGTGGTCTCTTTGGCTTTCTCAAGGCTTGCCATCAGGTTGTCAAAGGACTTTTGTCCGAAGCCTTCCATCTCTACGATCTGATCCTTATATTTTCCGATTTCAAAAATATCTCCCAGATTGTGGATAAAGCCCATGGCAATAAATTTCTCCAGGGTTGCCTCGGAAAGGCCGTCAATGTTCATGGCATCCCGGCTGGTAAATAGGCTGAAGGACTTGATCTTCTTTGCCACACAGTCCGGGTTCATGCAGTAAAGGGTCTCCACATCGTTCTCCTTGCGGATTCTGGCCTCGTGACCGCATACGGGACATTTGTCCGGAATTACCAGGTTGCCGCTTCTGGTAAGGTTCTCCGCGATCTGGGGAATGATCATATTCGCCTTATAGACCTTGATGGTATCCCCGATTCCAAGCTGCAGTTCCTTTACAATGCTGATGTTGTGCACGCTGGCACGGCTCACTGTGGTGCCTTCCAGCTCCACAGGCTCAAAAATCGCCACCGGGTTGATCAGTCCGGTTCTGGACGGGCTCCATTCCATATCCACCAGCTTGGTCTCCCGCATTTCATCCGCCCATTTGAAAGCGAAGGAATTCCTTGGAAATTTGGCAGTGCTTCCAAGAGATTCGCCGTAGGCAATGTCATCATAGGTAACCACCAGCCCGTCTGATGGAAAATCATTGTTCACGATTGCGGTGGAAAAATAATTCATTGCCTCATCAAGGCTTGTGGAAGTTACCACCTTGTATTCCACCACCTCAAAGCCCTGCTCCTTCAGCCAGATAAACTGCTGTTCCCGGGAATTATGGAAATCCACATCCTGGACGCTTACCAGGGCAAAAGCATAGAACCGCACATTTCGTCTGGCTGTGATCTCGTTGTTCAGCTGGCGCACGGAACCGCTGCACAGATTTCTGGGGTTTTTATATTTGGCATCTGCATCTCCGATGGTCTCATTGATGCGCTCAAATTCTGAGTAAGTAATAATGGCCTCTCCCCGGAGCACAAGCTGTCCTTTGTAGGGAATGCGAAGAGGAATGTTCTTAAACACTTTTGCGTTGTTGGTGATGACCTCGCCTACGATTCCATTGCCTCTTGTGACGGCTTTCACAAGCTCTCCGTTTTCATAGGTAAGAACAATGGTCAGGCCGTCCAGCTTCCAGGACAGAAGGCATCTATGCTCTCCGATAAAGCTTCTTAATACCTCACGGTCCTTTGTTTTGTCAAGGGACAGCATGGGGCTTGGATGCTCTTCCTTGGGAAGCTCGTTTACTGCCTCATATCCTACGCGGACAGTGGGGCTATTTGTGAGAACGGTGCCTGTTTCTTTTTCCAGCTGCTCCAGCTGGTCGTACAGGCTGTCGTACTCCTGATTGCTCATGATTTCCCTGTCTTCCTGGTAGTACGCCTTCGCGGCGCCATTCAGGGTTTCTACCAGTTCTTTCATTCGCTGTAGAGAATTTTCCATGATGTCCTCCTGTTTTTTGATGATTGCTGCTGGGAAGCTGTGAAGAATTTGCAATTCCTTTCTCCAGCTTCGCCCACTCTTCCCGGGAAGCCTGCCGGTACTCGCCTTCCTTCAGCCCGTCCAGGGTCAGTTCCATGATCCGCACACGCTTCAGGGTCTGCACCTGATAGCCAAGGTACTCGCACATTCGGCGGATCTGGCGGTTCAGGCCCTGGGTGAGAATAATGCGAAAAGAAGTCTTCCCTGTTTTTTCTACAAAGCAGCGGCGGGTTATGGTGTCCAGAATAGGAATTCCAGACGCCATTTTTTTCACAAAAGCGCTGTCTATGGGCTTATCTACGGTCACCAGGTATTCCTTCTCGTGATAGTTGCCCGCGCGCATGATCTTATTTACCAGATCCCCCTGGTTGGTCAGAAGCAGAAGCCCCTCGGAGTCCTTGTCAAGACGTCCAATGGGGTAAACCCGCAGGGGATAGTTCAGATATTCCGTCACGGTGGTCTCCTGGCGCTGCTTCTTGGTGCTGCACACAACGCCGCGGGGCTTGTAAAATAGAAGAAGAACCTTCTCTTCTACTTTTTTCACAGCCTTCCCGTCTACGTAAACCACTGTGTCTGATGTAATTTTCTCTCCTGGCTCTGCCCTGCGGCCGTCCACGGTAACCCGTCCCTCCTGGATCAGGCTGTCCGCTTCCCGCCTGGAACAAAAGCCGGCTTCACTTAAATATTTGTTGATTCTGATTTTTTCGTCCATTGCTCCATTATATATTTTTTCCCGGACATATGCAAGGCAAACATCATCTGGAAATCGGAAAGCCAAAAAACAGACCCGCTCTTTGCAGTCAAAAATACCAGACATATATTTTGAGTATTTTTGCACTCACGCAAAGAACTGGCCTGTATTTTATTTTCTACGAAACTTATGGCAATCCTCTGTTATCAGATACCTTCGTAATCTCTGCGGCCGCCCCGTCAGGCGTTTTTCAGATCGCTGAATTTAAACTTGATCACAAACATTGCACCCATCATCAGCGCCACGCCAATGATCAGGCACAGCGGACTCTGGATGAAGCCGGCGAAAATGTAGGTGATAAAAGATACCACTGCTGCCACAATGGCATAAGGCAGCTGGGTGGATACATGGTTTACATGATCGCACTGGGCGCCTGCGGACGCCATGATGGTAGTATCGGAAATCGGAGAGCAGTGGTCACCGCATACAGCACCTGCCATGCAGGCAGAGATGGAAATAATCATCAGATTTCCAGGTGTGTTTTCAAATACATGTACTACAATGGGGATCAGAATACCAAAGGTTCCCCAGGAAGTACCGGTTGCAAAAGCCAGGAAGCATGCCACAATGAAAATAATTGCCGGAAGCATATTTACCAGTCCGTCTGCAGAAGATTTTACCAGCTCTGCTACAAACTCTGCTGCCCCAAGACTGTCTGTCATACTCTTTAAGGTCCATGCAAAGGTCAGGATCAGTATTGCTGGAACCATGGATTTGAAGCCCTCCGGGATACATGCCATGCAGTCGCGGAACGGCAGCACCTTGCGTACCATATAAAGAAGAATGGTGATCACCAGTCCGAAAAAACTTCCCAGCACAAGGCCTACAGACGCATCACTCTGGGAAAAAGCAGTTACAAAATCAGTACCACTGAAAAATCCGCCTGTGTAGATCATTCCAATGACACAGCAGATTACCAGGGAAATAATGGGAATCAGAAGATCCATTACTTTTCCCCGTGGATTCACAGGGTCTTCTCCCTCACCGGAAGCATAGGGGCGGGCTGCAGTTGTAAACAGGTCTCCTTTTAACGCGTTGGACTCATGAACGCCCATAGAGCCAAACTCTTCTTTCATCAGAACCATGGACACCATCATCACAATGGTAAGGATTGCATAATAGTTGTAAGGAATAGCTCTCACAAAAACGGACATTCCGTCTTCTCCCGGTACAAATCCGCTGACTGCTGCCGCCCAGGATGAGATCGGCGCAATAATGCAGATAGGCGCTGCTGTGGCATCGATCAGATATGCCAGCTTGGCACGGGAAACATTGTGCTGGTCTGTGATGGGACGCATAACGCTTCCCACAGTCAGACAGTTGAAATAGTCGTCAATAAAAATCAGAACGCCAAGTAAAATCGTAGCAAGCTCGGCGCCCACTCTTGTTTTGATGTGCTTGCTTGCCCAGCGTCCGAATGCGGCAGATCCGCCAGCACGGTTCATCAGGCACACCATGGTTCCAAGAATTACCAGGAACACCAGGATACCTACGTTGCTGGATGAGGACAGCACGCTGATCATTCCGCCGGAAAAAATCTGGTTTACGGTAACTTCGAAATTGCCGCCGGAATACAAGATTGCTCCTACCAGGATTCCCACAAACAGGGAACTGTAAACCTCCTTTGTGATCAGTGCCAGAACGATTGCCACAACAGGCGGTACCAAAGACCAGAATGTGGCGTAAACAGCCGGACTGCTTACTTCCTCCTCTGCAGCTGCAAGTACGGTCGCCGGACATGCCAGAACGAATACTAAAACGGCTGCAAACAGAGCATAAATTTTGCTGCGTTTGTACTTCATTATCGATTTCCTCCCTCTTTTACTATGAAAGTCCCAGACGGCAACCAAGAATGAACCATGCCCCGCATGAGCGAATTCTTGGATATCGGATGGGCTAGACCGTATGAGTAAGTAGGGCGATAGCCCGGATTACGAATGCGGTCGGCAGCTGTGGGAGCGTCCATAGGCGCGGAACAGCTGGCTTTCATACATGGTGATGTCGCCATAGGCGACATATCCTTTTTGCGAATACGACAAAAAAGCCATGAACGCCGCCCCGCTATGGGACACATTCATGGCATTTATTCTTCACAGGATCCATACCTTCGATAGCGCTCCACAACAGTGACAGTCTGCCGCATATTCTGCGTCAGCCCAGAGCTCTCTTCTCATGGCGAAAACAAACCCTTCGGCGGTATTCCCTTTCTTCCCGGCCAGCCTGCCAGACAGCCTGGATTCTGATGCTTCACAAATCTACAGAATCTCACAGCCGGAATTACTGATGAAGCCCGCGCCTCTATCATAACTTCCCGTATTCAGTTTCCTTCATCATGCCAGGGGAAAAGTACCTGACCTGGCATCTTGTAACTACTGTAACAGCTTTCCCGGATAATTGCAAGTCTTATTTTCTATCTATCCCACAAATCGAAAAATATTATAAGAGGCTGTTTCTCCAATCCGTTCACAGTCATTTTCTTCCAGAACCTTCTGGAGTTCCTCGTTCTTTGAGACTACCACAAATTCTGTTCTTGTCTCCTGCAATGCTTTCTTAAATGCTTCCATATCGTCATACAGCTGATAATCCACCACATCCAGAAGCGCCTTCTGCCGTTTGTATCCATCGCTGTTTTCATCATATACGCCTGTCACAGTGCTTCCTGCACGGTAAATACTGGAATTTCTGCTGATGATCAGACGCATGCTGGCATCATACTGCCGCACTTTATTGTTCAGGGTGCCGTCAAATACTACCCTTGCCATCTGCTCCGGATTGTTCTGGTTTTCATGGATGATCCCGCAGACCTGTATCAGTTCATCCGGGACTTTATAGATATTTTCTGCAAACGCGAAGTTGTTCACCACCCTGTCCAGCGGATTGCCAAAGAGCACAAAAATTCCAAGAAGCACAGCCGCAGCTGCAGCTTTCATCCACCTTTTTGGGAAAAGACACACCGCCTTAACTCCGTAATACGCCACCCCCGGTATTACCGGAAGCAGCCAGATAAAGCGGTAATATTCCTTGTCAAAGCCCAGCTTTGCTATGATATATTTCACAACAACCGGGTTATACACCGTCAGGAACAGAACAGCCGAGCAGCCAATAAAAATCATGGAGCTTTTTTTCCGTCCCCAGATCAGCGTGGCAATCAGTCCAATGGCAAAAAGGACCGGATACCAGCAGGGACCCCAGTACAATTTCATACAGGCATCCACAAATTTCATTCCCAGCTCTTCAATTGTTATTCCACCCATTCTTCCGCTCCTTTCTACGATGCAGCCAGACTGAGCAGTCCAAGCTTACACGCAAAATACACACCTGCATAGAGAACAGAAGGAACCATGCACAAAATACAGTAAGGCAGGCCGGAAAGCTTGCGCTTCATCCGCATAACCGGTACCATCCCAGCCAGAACTGCAGCTGGAAGGATAATGGCAGAGCCGGAAAATCCCAGAGCGCTTACCGCCGTAATAAACAGCACCGCCCACACCCTACGGTCCTCTTTTTCTTCGTAAAGCCACAGGGCGCACATAAGAACAACCGGAAATACAATATTTGCAAGAATGGCTTTTCCCTCGTAGCTTCTGGTAAAGAAAAAGGTTCCTGCCGTGTAGATCGTGCCGCAGAACAACTGAAGGACGCACACAAACAGCACCATCAGATCCGCTTTCTTGCGGTTTTTCCCGAACAATCTTTTTCCAATCTGATAGATGACCAGGTTTGCAATGATCACATTTTCACAGGACATTACAATTTTGGCCTGTACAATGGGATGGATTCCCAAAAGCCTGCACCACACTGCATTATTCATAGGATAAGCGGACAGAACATATCTGGCCTGAAAATTCTGCAGGATGCCGCCTCTGAACGGATCAAATCTGCCAAGGGTGTTCGTGTATACAGAGGTACTGACCGTTCCTACATAGTAGGCAGCATCCACAGTGATATCTTCATAAAAAATAACGATCAGGCACTGAAGAAAAATCACCGCTGCCAGGAGCAGAAGCATCACGGAGTGCTGTTTCCATACTGCTTCTGCTTTCACTCTCACAGTCTGTCCCGGAGTGCCATCCATATGCCTGTGCCGTCTTATGCAAAGAAAAGCCCCAAGCACAGCTACAGCCATGATCACGGCCCATATGCCTGCTGCAGTACTTAAAGGAACCCACAAAAGCGTCATGGGGGTAAACAAGATTTCAAATACCGCAAAGTACGCCAGATATCCCAGGATCAGCTGCAGGGAAATATCTTCCTTTAATTTCAGAACCCGAAACACAAGTCTGCCTGCCGCCAAAAATATCATCGTCTGAAGAATAAAACCTATGCATGCCAGACACACATCTTTCATCATTTATGATTCTCTCCCTCTAACTGCGCCTTCAAAATCCCCATGGCAACCTTCTCCGGTGTAATAGGAAGCTCTCTTACGCGCACGCCAGAGGCATTGTAGACTGCATCTGCAATGGCCGGACATGGAGTGTCAATGACCAGCTCGCCGATGGATTTGGCACCGAAAGGACCGCTCTTTTCGTAGCTGCTCTCAAACTCCACACGGATATTTCCGATGTCCACGCGGCTTGGGATCTTGTACTGCATGAAAGAGTTCTCGCGGATCTTACCCTCTTTGGAATATTGTACATTCTCCATAAGAGCCATTCCGATTCCCTGGGAAACTCCTCCCTCTGTCTGCACACGGGCAAGATTAGGGTTAATAGGAGTTCCGCAGTCTACCACTGCCACATAATCGATCAGCTCAATATTTCCGGTCTCTTTATCCACTTCCACCTCAGCTGCACCGATCATATACGGCGGCGGAGAAATCTTGGAAGAAAAGGCGGTGGTTACCTGAAGCTCCTGCGTATTGCCGCAGGTTCCCTTATAGGCAACCTCCTGAAGACTAACCTCTTTATCCCCTGCATAAACTCTTTTTCCGTCAAATTCAGCTTCTTCTGCATCTACCCCAAGCATTCCTGCGCCTACCTTGATGATCCGCTTCTTCAATTCACTGCAGGCATTGATTACCGCATTTCCTGTGGCATAGGTGGTAGCAGAGGCATAAGAGCCGGAATCATATGGGGAAACATCCGTATCCACTCCAAATGCGACCACATTGTCAAATTCCGTTTCCAGGCAGTCTGCTGCCATCTGAGAAAGAATCGTATCACATCCGGTACCCATATCCGCACATCCAAGGGATAATGTATAGGAAGCGTCCTCATTCAGCTTCAGGGTTGCACCTCCAACGTCTACATTAGAAATAGAGGAACCCTGCATTGCCATGGCAAGACCTACGCCTCTTACTTTTCCATTTCCCATGTCTCTGCATGGATATTTCTCATTCCAGCCAATCATCTCCTTGGCACGGGCAAGACAACGATCCATGGTACAGCTTGCCGTGTGGGTCAGATTGCCGTCATAATCGTACATTCTTTCCCCTTCAACAGGCATATTCAATTCGCGGATTCTGGCAGGATCCATGTTCATTTTGTGCGCCAGCTCATTTACAGCAGACTCTACTGCATATATACCCTGTGTAGCGCCATAGCCGCGGTATGCACCTGCAGCCTGAACATTGGTATATACAACTTCATAATCAAAGTTGTAGGCCTCAAGATTCCGATACAGTGCAATGGCCTTATGCCCTGTCAGGCCCACAGTTGTAGGGCTGTGATCGCCATATGCACCTGCATTGGAAAGGGCTTCCACCTTAATTCCCTTTACAATACCATTCTCATCCGCTCCAACCTGTACATGGACCTCCATCTCATGACGGGGAGATGCACAGATCAGGGCCTCGTGGCGGCTGTAAACGATCTTGGAGGGACGGCCGGTCAGCCAGGTAACAATTGCCGGGTAAATCTCGCAAACCTCTGTCTGCTTGGCGCCAAAGCCGCCTCCGATACGGGGCTTAATCACACGAATCTTAGAGGATGGAATTCCAAGGGCATTTCCAAGGATTCTTCGAAGATGGAAAGGAACCTGTGTAGAGGCTACCACATTCAGTCTTCCAAAATGATCCTTGGTACAGTAAGCACGGAAGGTTTCCATCATACACTGCTGGTCTGCCTTTGTATGGTAAACCTCATCTACCGTATATTTGCAGCTGGCAAGAACAGCGTCAATGTCACCCATTTCCTCATGGCCTTTGGCAGCAAGGTTTCGCTTGTTGTCAGCACCTACGGGGAACTTGGATTCCCAATTCTCTTCAGGATGAACAAGAACCGGATTGTCTTTGGCTGTATGCATATCCAGAACCGGTGTTTCCACACGGTATTTCACTTTAATACGTTTCAGGGCAAGGTCAACTGCCGCCTCTGTCTCACCTGCCACAATTGCTACTGCATCTCCTACAAAACGCAGATGCTGATCCAGAATCAATCTGTCATAGGGGCTGAATTCCGGATAAGTCTGCCCTGCAGAAGCAAACCTTTTCTTCGGAACATCTTCCCAGGTAAGAACGCAGGCAATACCATCTGTTTTCTTCGCATTCTCAGTTTTGATCTCCTCTATCCAGGCATTGGCATAAGGACTTCTTAATATCTTAATGATCAGGCATTCCTTAGGTGCCAGGTCATCGGTATATACAGGCTGTCCTGTAACCAGTGCCATGGCATCTTTTTTCTGCAGAGACTGATTCACATAGCTCATGCCTGCACCTCCTTCTCCTGATTCTTCTTATATTCCAGATATTTCAGAATGCTTCTGGTCTGTCCAACAAAACCGGAGCAGCGGCATAAATTTCCGGCCAGATACTCCTTGATCTCATCCTCTGTAGGATCTGCCAATTCCTTTGTCATGGCGATCACATTCATAATAAAGCCCGGATTGCAGAAGCCGCACTGCTCTGCGCCTTCATTGGCAAGAAATGTACCAAATTCTTTGGCTTCTTCCTGAAGACCTTCCATAGTCATAACCCTTTTGCCGTCAATACGTGCTGCCAGAACGGAACAGGAAAGCATAGGTCTTCCCTCCACCAGAACGGTGCAAAGACCACAGTTAGCAGTCTCACAGCCTCTTTTTACACTGTAGCAGCCAAGGCTTCGAAGGAAATCCAGAAGCAGGGTATCCGGACGGATTTCTTCTTCTTTTTTAACTCCGTTCAGCCAAAAATTAATTCTCATCACTCATACCTCCCACTGCTTCCAATGCTCTTCTTGTAAGGACCTTCACAAGAAGGGTTCTGTACTTAGCACTTCCTCTCATATTTCCTGAGGTTGGAACCTTTCTGGCCGCATAGTCTGCAAATTTCTCATAAGCTTCCTTCTTCTCTTCCTCAGAAAGTGTCTGCACATCCTTCAAAATGTTCTCCTCATCCTCCAGAAGAAATGCCTTAGACGGACGGGCACCGTAAACAGCCTTCATGCCATCTTCAGACATGCTTACACAGCAGGCAAGCACAGGAAAATCAGTCTTTGTGTTACGCTGGCTTAGGTATGCAGTCTTAATCGGAGTTTTCTTCACAATAATATGTACCAGAATGTCTCTGTCCTTCGGCATTTTTACAAAGTCCCAAAGACAGACTCTTCCTCCCTTAAAAAGCTCAACCTCTGTATCCAGGGCTAAAAACATAGTCAGAACATCTGAGAAACCAAAACGCCCCCAGATACTTCCGCCCACTGTAGCACAGTTGCGGAACTGCACGCCTACAATGTGGCGCAGACTCTCCTTCATAGCTCCATGGGTATAGGCATGAAGTCCTTCGTGAAGCTCCAGATCACGTAAGGGAGTCATGCAGCCGATTACAAATTCTTCCTCCGTCTCTGTAATGGTGTCCAATCCAAGGCCTGAAAGGTCAATAGCTGTAGTTACATTGCGATTGCCCATTTTCAGCCATACCATTCCGCCCAGTACACAGGCGGTACGCTTCTGGTTCAGCTCATAGGCTTCTTCCAGGGATTCCGCTTTCACATAATTTTTTATTTTAAGCATGGTGATTTCCTTTCTTTTATTATCAACTTTAAGTATAACAAGAAAAAATCCAAATTTCCAGCGAAATGACAGATTCAGAATATTTTTTTATTTTGATTTTATGCAAATTATATAGAAATTTTCAAATAATTATGTTATAATGCAAAAGAGAACAGATAATATACCTTTTGCACTGTTTTTATCAAAAAGGAGGCGGCGTTTATGAGTAAATGCATCATAACAATCAATCGTATGTTTGGAAGCGGCGGACGTATTATCGGAAAGGCTCTTGCTGAGGAACTGGGCTTTAAATTCTATGACAAGGAATTGATTGAAATGGCAAGCAAAGAGAAAAATATCCCCTTTGATGAGTTTGCCAGAGTAGACGAGAAGAAAGCCAGCCAGTGGCTTTATCCGGTTGATTATGAGCTTCAGATGAATCCGGAGTATCATTTTGTTCCTATGAACGATGTGCTTTATGATCTGCAGAAGAAGAGCATTCTGGAAGCTGCTGACAAAGAGAACTGCGTAATTGTCGGACGCTGCGGCAACTATATATTAAAAGATTATAAGGATAAGCATATCAGCCTGTTCATCTATGCACCTTTTGAGGAACGAGTGAAAACGGTAATGGCCCGTACCGGTCGTGAGGAGAAGAGTGTACGCAAGATGGTGAAGCGCACCGACAAGGACCGCCGTGCTTATTATGAATATTTCACAGACACCAACTGGTTGGATATGCTGCAGTATGATCTGTGCATCAACAGCAGCACTGTTTCCAAAGAACAGATTATCCAGATGGTGAAGAAGCTTCTGTAAAGGGATTATTTCTCTGGGACAGCAAAAACAAAAAGCATAGAAACAGCCCCGCAAACCTGCGGGGCTGAAATTATGTTTCCGTAATATAGCTTTTTAAAAACTCATAGATTTCCTCTTCTGTAGGGGGACAGCCCTTGAGGTGACAGGTAAAGCTTCTGGTACAGTGACCGATGCCAAGAAGACCCTTTTGATTTCGGTAGCCTTGACCGATGGAGATTCGGGTGGTCAGGTTTGAAAGGAGACCTTCTTGCTTCAGGCGGTCAAGAGCGGGGATCAGGTTGCCGTAGCAGGCGCTGCAGGATTCTACTTCTTCTACAGCGTCGGCAAGCTCTACCACTTTCCGGGACTTGGGAATGGGAGCGCCGGGGTTGCCATCGAGGGCACGGATTTCTGCCTGGCGGATGTCGGCGCAGCCAACACCAAGGGCGGCAGCCTTTGTGATGTAGGGGACTTCTTCTGGCTGATAGTACATCATGTTGCAGACGTAAGCATCCATAAGAACCGGATCCACTGCTGCCAGAACGCGGTTCATCTCTACGGGGTTGCCGCCGTCTTCGAAATCCAGATCGCCGCAAATATTATCTACCATGATGAAATCCTGGTGGATAGCAAGGCCTAGGTGAGCGATAGGATCATGAAGGCCAAGTGCGTGGAAGCGGCGCTTCTCAGAGTTGGGCAAAAGACCTTTCATGTTCTTCAATGCACAGGTGATTTTGGTCTGACAGTGACCTTTTAGTACCGGAACATTAATAAGGAAGTCCAGATCAAGGACACTTTTGCAGATGTTTAAGGTCATATCGCCACATTGTACAGGCGCACCCTTTTCCTTTTGCATGTCAAGGAACGGAACGTTATATTTTTCACAGAGGGACTTGAAACCACAGACTTCGTAGGATTCGGAGGTCTTATCTCCTACCCAGGAACCTTCCATGATCACCAGATTGGAAAAACCTTTTTCCTGAAGATATTCTACGATTCCGACGACTACCTCCGGGTGAGTGGTGCCGCCCCAGTAGGCTTCCATGGGGGCGACCAGGTTTGGCTTGATGCCGATCCGCATATTGTACAAACCAAATTCTGAATTCTGTTTTTCCACAGAATCTGAAGAATAAAAACAGTCCACTTCTGCTTTAGAGCTGTCAATAAGACTGCTCTTTGTTTCAAACTTCGCTTCTGTTATAACCTTCTCACTATTCTGCTGTAAACCTGCCTCGAAATTTTCTGAAAGCGCCTTCAATCCGTATTTCACAAACTTCTTCTCTATCTCTCCTGCCAGATCACACGCCTCCAGCAGTTCTTTCGTCATCTCCTTATATTCAGTTCCGCATTTTATAAAAATCTGATTCTTCTTCATTTCCGGATCAGTACTCCTTTTTCTCCATAATCTTTATGGATATTGTACAGGAAATCAGAACCATTAGCAACATAAGAACAAACAGCATCGCCAGACAGACTGGGATTCCAAGGTTCCAAATGCGCAGGCCCAGATTTTTCAGACCTGAAAAATCCACTTTCATTTTCTGGCATAGTTCTACGCCAATCCATCCTACAGCCATGATGCCAAATACAAGAACAAGCAGCACCAGCCTTCCTGTAGAGCTTCCATATTTCAACTGTATCGGAAACACAACCGCATTTGCGAAAACAGCAAGAAAAAGACCGACAGCTGCAGAAGCGATCAGTTCTTCCCAGGACACCATACGATATCCGGAAGCATTTACGCCAATTGCAATTGCAACAGCAACAGCCCACAATACCGTGACCATCCCTGCACCCAGCAGATACTTCTCCTTCACATATTCTTTCCTGCTGATAGGAAAAGTAAAAATATAAGGCATACCATTATCCATATCATCACTTGCTATGGTATTCAGTGCCATAACGGCAGCCAGAACAGACACATAACTGATTAGAAAAGAAGGACCTGCGGAAGTACTAAGGAAACAGAAAATGGCTATAATATATACGCCAATGAACGTTTTCATGTTTCCCCTCATAATTTCCATGTCTTTTACAAACATACCTTTCATAATACTTCCCCCTTGATCATCATGGTAATAACATTGTCCACAGACCCACGTTCTATTGCAAGCTGCGGGTAGTTCTCCGCATAAAATGCACGCTCATCTGTGAGACAGCTGTAGCCGTATTGCTCCTTCTTCACCTTGAGAATATGCTGCTTATCAAGCAATTCATATTGCTTCTCGTCAGCCTTGATAAGACCATATTCATCCAGCAGCACATCTGTATTCTCATGAAGCACGATCCGTCCCTTATCAATCATATAAATATCATCACACAGGCTCTCCAGATCTGAGGAAATGTGGGAGCTGATCAGAATACTTCTTCCTTCCGTCTCCATATATTCCCGAAGGAGTTCCAGAATGCTATCCCTGGCAATCACGTCCAGACCGGCTGTAGGCTCATCCAGAACAAGAAGCCTGGCATCAAAGCTGGTGGCTGTCAGCACTTTTAACTTTGCTTTCATTCCTGTGGAAAACTCTTTCAGTTTCTTATCCATGGGGATGGAAAACAGGCTGCACCGCTTCTCAAACATCTCCCGATCAAATTTCTCATAAGTCTCTGTCAGAATATGCACAATCTGTTTCACGGTCAAACAATTGGAAAAACCGCTGTCAGAAAGTGTCGCGCCTATATCCGCTTTCTCTTTTTGGGAAATCTGCTCCATATCCTTATTAAACAGACGAATTTCTCCTGCATCAGGATGAACCAGCCCCAGAATAACCTTAAAGGTAGTAGACTTCCCTGCTCCATTGGCTCCGATCAGACCGGTGATCTGTCCTTCTTCTACTTCCATACTTACATCCAGGGAAAATCCAGGATAATTCTTCTGCAAATTCTTCAAACTCAACAGCATATCTACTCCTCCATAATAAGCTCAAACAGTTCCCGGATCTCTTCCTCAGACAATCCGCTGATCCGCGCTTTCCGGATCACTTCCTCCAGTTCTGTCTCAATCTCCCGCTTCCGCTCTTCCATAAGAAGTCCCTGGTTATTCTTGGCAATAAAGCTGCCTTTCCCATGCACCGTAACCACGAACCCCTCTTCCTCCAGAAAGTCATACGCCTTCTTCACCGTAAGAGCACTAATCTTCAGCTCCTTCGCCAAAGTTCTCACAGAGGGAAGCATTTCCTCTTCCTTTAACGTCCCGTCAATGATCATCGCCTTAATCTGATCTGTGATCTGCTCATAAATTGGCTGCATCGACGAGTGATTAATTATGATCTTCATGTGACCCCTCCTTATGCAAACAGCATATAACAGTATTATACTGTTGTCAAGTGTTATATGCTGTTTATTTTCAATTAATTCATAGTTACTTTGAACACACTGCCCCTCCCAGGCGTCCGCCTTCGCCACACAAAAAAAGACGTGCATACCTGAGTCTAAACTCACATACACACGCCAATATTTTTATTCAGCTTTATTAAACACTTCTTTATCCACAGCCCCATTCTGGCAAGCCACAATGGTCGTGCAAACTGCATCACCTGTAATATTAACGGCTGTTCTGGCCATATCCAGAATACGGTCAATACCCATAATAATACCGATTGCTTCCACCGGAAGACCAACAGAGTTAAATACCATGGTCAAGGTCACAAGACCAACACTTGGAATACCTGCTGTACCAATAGAAGCCAGAGTCGCCGTACCGATAACGGTTACATAATCCATAGGTGTCAGATGAATTCCAAATGCCTGCGCTGCAAACATAACCGCAACACCCTGCATGATAGAAGTACCATCCATGTTAATGGTAGCTCCCAGCGGGATCGTAAAGGAAGAAATCTTTTTGGAAACACCCATTTTCTTATTCAGCGTATCGATGGAAAGAGGTATTGTTGCATTGGATGTTGCCGTGGAAAAAGCAAAAGCCATAACCGGGAAAAATTTCTTGATAAATCTGATCGGATTCAGGCCGGTAAATACCTTGAGCAAAATCTGATACACTCCAAAGCACTGGATTGCCAGCGCGATCAGTACCGCAATCATATACTTTGCCAGCGGAATAAACGCACTGAAGCCAATATTGGCAAAGGTTCTTGCAATAAGACTGAATACACCGATTGGTGCCAGACTCATAACCATCATGGTCATTTCCATCATAATGTCATTAAACTGGCTGATAAAGTTGGCAACCACCTCTGCGCGCTCTCCAAGCTTGGCAAGGATCACACCAACGACCAGGGCAAATACGATTACCTGAAGCATCTCGCCATTTGCCAGAGCTTTAAAAGGATTGTCCGGAATAATATTCAAAATGGTCTGTGCCAGTGAAGCAGACTCCATAGTTTCAATGTCAGAAGCATTCACCTGAATCTTACTCATGTCAAGACCGATACCAGGTCTTAAAAGGGTTCCGATTCCAAGGGCAACTGCAACGGCCACCGCAGTAGTAACCAGATAAAATGCAAGAGTCTTGCCGCCTACATTTCCCAGCTTCTTGGTATCTCCGATTGCCATACTTCCGCAAACCAGAGAACAAAATACCAATGGAACAACCAGCATTTTCATGAGGCGGATAAATCCCTGACCCAATACATAAAGAACGCCTTCCACGATCACATCATTTTTAATATTACCATCCGGAACCAGATAATGAAGAACCATTCCGGTGACAGCACCAACGATCAGTGCAATAAAAATCTTACTGGTCAGACTGATTTTCTTTTTCTCTTTTGCATTTTCTTTCTTTGCTCCCATCTTAGCCTTCCATCCTCTCTTTCATAAATTCTGCCAGAGATTCTTTCCAATCCGGCATGTCGTATACATCAATAATGCGAAGAATGAAATTATCAAGAACTGCATATGCAGGTCTTGCAGAGGACAGATCTGACTGCGGCGTGGGAACCGGATTCAGCTGTTCTTTTTTTCCGGAAAGCCGAAGTACTTCCTTTGCAAATTCGTAACGGCTGCAAACGCCCTTGCAGGTAGCATGATAAGTTCCGTATTCATTAGTGCGGATCAAATAAAGAATGATTCTTGCCAGATCCCTGGCACTTGTAGGAGAACCATACTGATCTTCTGCAACGGATAAGGCCTGCCCTTCATCTGCTGAGGCAAGCACGCGGTTTACAAAATTATTTCCGGTTCCGTATACCCAGTTGCTTCGGATAATAAAGTGCTTGTGGGTGAATTCCTTCACATATTTTTCTCCTGCAAGCTTTGATTTTCCGTAAACGGTGATAGGATTGGTATCATCAAATTCTGTATAAGGCTTTTTTCCCAAGCCGTCAAAAACGTCATCTGTAGACAGCTGTACCATCTTTGCCCCGGTTTTTCTTGCCACAATACTTAAGTTACGGGCACCCAGGGCATTTACGCGGAATGCATGCTCCGGCTCTTTTTCGCAAAGCTCTACATCGGTAAGTGCCGCACAGTTGATGATCACGTCCGGACGGTTGATCTCACCGAAACGGAGCACTTCATCGGTCTGGGTGATGTCAAGCTCATTCTTATCTGTATTCAGAGCTTCAATTTCCAGAGGGTTTAGCATTTCATTAATTGCTTCGCCAATCTGGCCTTCTGATCCTACGATCCATACTTTCAGCATTTCTCTTCCTCCTTTATCTCTGTCAAATGCATCGATTTCATCGCACAATTAATATTATTTTAGCAATGTTCAATAGTATCTGTCAAGGAAAAAGATTGCCCGGCCAGCCTTGTATTTCCATGCGGCAGGCTGTATAATCTTAGAGCGTGTTTGAAAAAGGCTTTCTGCAAGATGTGCGTCACAGATTGCAGGAATGATTTTTCAAACACGCTCTAGCATCTCTTAAAAGTTTTTTTCAGCTTTAATGAAATGGAAGGATTTACAGTATGAAACGAAAAATAGGGAAACGAAAGCGGCAGCTTAAAAGAAAGTACCTAATGAAAAAGCAGCTTCTCACAGGCGGGATTCTGGGCGCTGCAGCCCTTACCGTTTTTGGTGCCGCCCGGCTTGTGGGGAAAATCAAAGAATCTGCCAACACCGTCTCCATGGTTGCAGCCACTTCCGGGGACAGCGGGCTTAATATGGAACAAACCGACTCCCTTGCAGAGGTAAAGGCAGCTATGGCAAAGCCTGCCAGCTTTTCCCCCGCCTGTGTGGAATCCACAAAGCCCTCCCTTTACATAGATTCCACAGCCATCGAGGTAAATGGGCAGACCCTGGCAAATCTTTCTGATTACCAGTCTGCTGACACCCATTCCTTTGATGCAGGGATCAGCTACACAGATGTGGACGGAATTGTCACCTTCCGGGGCAATAATTTCCGCGACACCGCCTCCTATGGAAACACCCAGATCAAGGAGGGCAAAATAACAGATCTCTGGACCGCCAGCACAGGTTCCATCACGGTAGGCGATGCTACCTGGTCGGGAAGCGGCTGGACCGGACAGCCTCTTATGGAAAAATGGTCCAAAGAAGCCAAACAGTCCATGAACATGTACGACTGGGCCAAAGAAAAAGACGACCTTGTGGAAGTGATCTACGCCTGCATGGACGGATATGTGTATTTCCTGGATCTGGAAACAGGCGAGCCGACAAGAGAGGCCCTTTTCCTGGGCTACACCTTCAAGGGCTCCGGTGCACTGGACCCAAGAGGCTATCCAATCTTATATGTAGGTGCCGGCTACGACAGCAATGAAGGAACCGCCAGGGTTTTCGTGGTCAACCTTCTGGACTGCAGCGTCATGTACACCTTCGGAAATAACGATTCTTTTTCCCTTCGCGGAAACTTAAGCTATTTTGACTCCTCCGCACTTGTGGATGCGAATACCGATACTCTGATCTATCCTGGGGAAAACGGCATTCTCTACCTGATCAAATTAAATACCAGCTATGATCCAGCGGCAGGCACCCTGTCCATCGCCCCGGACCCGGTTGTGAAATGGCATTATTACGGAACCAGAACCAGTGTTGCTTCCTACTGGCTTGGCATGGAGGACAGTGCAGCCATCTACGACGGCTATATTTTCATGTCCGACAATGGCGGCAATCTGATGTGCCTGGATCTGAACACCCTGCAGCTGGTGTGGGTACAGGACATTCTGGATGACTCCAACTCCTCCCCGGTGCTTTCCGTGGAGGACGGACATCTTTACCTGTACATCAGCACCTCCTTCCGTCTTGGATGGCGAAGCAATTCCACAGCGGAAGTTCCGGTATGGAAAATTGACGCCGAGACCGGAGAGATCATCTGGCAGAAATCCTACGAGTGTTCTTCTGAGGACGGGGTCTCCGGCGGCGTCCAGTCCACCATCGCAGTGGGTAAAGAGGAATTGTCCGACTACATTTATGTGACCGTAGCCAGAACTGGAGGCCAGGCCGAGGGCGTCCTTGCCTGCATTGACAAAAATACAGGGGAAGCCGTCTGGGAGCATGCTGCTGCCTATGCCTGGTCCTCTCCTGTATGTGTGTACAATCCCGACGGCAGCGGCAAAGTGCTCTACTGCAACAGCACCGGACACATTTATCTTCTGGACGGAAAAACAGGAGAGGTTCTTGACTGCCACCAGATCAGTGAGGGAGTCATCGAAGCATCTCCTGCTGTCTATCAAAGTTATATGGTCGTGGGAACCCGCGACTGCAAAATATGGGGAATGGAACTGCAGTAATGCGGTTTCTCCCCCATTTTTCAAACAGGCTCTAGAGCATGTTTAAAAAAGGCTTTCTGCAAGATGTGCGTCACAATTTGTGGGAGATTTTGCCCGAATGAGGGCGTCGTAGCGGGCTACGACAACCGAATTCAGGTGAAATATACCGCAAAGTGGGGCGTGCAGATTGCAGGAATGATTTTCAAACAGGCTCTAGGCTTTAATCGCCCATCTCATTTTTGTAGACCGTGCGCGGCCATTCTGTGCACATTCCTGTGCGGACGGACGAATTACATCTTTGGCGTAATCGGAATAAATTCCTGCCTTATATCCTGCCTTTAACGCTTTTTTTACCAGCTTGTCTTCCCCAGAATGGAAGGTCAGGATAGCGGCTCTTCCGCCTGGCTTTAAAGCATCCGGCAGCTTTTCCATAAATTCATAGAGGACCTCAAATTCCCGGTTCACATCAATTCGAAGAGCCTGGAAGGTACGCTGGCAGGTCTTCTTGATGGTCTCCTTCTTCTCTTTCTCCGGAAGGAAATCAAGGGTCTTCTCAATCACCTGGCGAAGCTTGGTGGTGGTATCCATGTGGTTTCCTCTGCGGATCTCATCAGTGATGGCCTTTGCCAGTTCTTCACAGTAGGGCTCGTCAGAATTCTCATAAAGCATTCCGGCAAGCTCGTCTCTTGTGATGGTCTCAAGACGCTCTGCGGCACTGATCCCGGCCTCCTGGTTCAGACGCAGATCCAGAGGTCCGTCCACCTTAAAGGAAAATCCTCTTTTCGGGTTGTCGATCTGCATGGAAGAAACGCCAAGGTCTGCCAGCAGGAAATCAAAGCCTCCCACTTCCTTTGCAATCTCATCAATGGTGCAGAAGTTCTGAAGCTTAATAGTGAGAATGTCCTCCCCAAATCCCAGCTCTTCCAGGCGCTTCTTGGTCTTGGCGGCTTCCTCATGATCCACATCTGTGGCATACACATGGCCTTTTCCCTGAAGACACTGAAGCATTGCCTTCGTATGGCCTCCGTAGCCTAAAGTAGCGTCAAAGCCTACCTGTCCCGGCTTGATTTCCAGGAAATCAAGGATTTCCTTTACCATAATGGAAATGTGCATGCCAGCAGGAGTGTTGCCTTTTTGCATCACATGCTGGATGGTATCCTGGTATTTCTCCGGCTGAAGCTCCTTATATTTCTCTTCGAATTTCTTCGGGTATTTGCCCTTGTAGCGCACACGTCTTTTGTGAGACTGCTGTGCGTCCTGTGAAGCAGCTTCCTGCCCCTCGTTGGAAGTTTTTATTTTCTCAGTCATTTCTGTCTCCTGTAGCTTTTCATCATTCTGTGACATCTGCATCTCCTGTAAAAGGTTCTAAGTCATGCTTTTTTCTTATCAGCCCTGTTTTCTTTTCTCCAGCTCCATGCTGATCTTGGAAACAAACAGGTCAAATGCCACATCATTTTTACCGCTGTTGATCACAATGTCTGCCTTGGAACGGGTAGGCTCTACATAAAGGTAATGCATGGGCTTCACCGTATTCAGATACTGGTTGATGATTCCGTTTAAATCCCTTCCGCGCTCTTCCACGTCCCGGGAGATCCGGCGAAGGATACGCTCGTCTGCATCCGCTTCCACATACACCTTGATGTCAAGAAGCTCCCTCACCCTTGGATCTGCCAGAAGAAGGATTCCTTCCACAAGGATCACCGGACTTGGGGTAATGTGAAGAATCTTATCGGAACGGTTGTGCTGGGAATAATCATAAACCGGGCATTCTATGGATTTTCCTGCCTTCAGAAGCTTCAGATGCTCTACCAGAAGCTCGGTCTCCAGGGAATCGGGATGATCGTAATTGACAGTTACCCTCTGTTCAAAGGGAATTCCATCCTGTCTGCGGTAGTAATTGTCGTGATAAAGCACCACCACATCATCCCCGAAATGCTCTTTAATCCTGTTTGTAAATGTTGATTTACCAGAGCCGGAACCTCCGGCAATTCCTATAATCAGACTTTCCATTTTTTCGCTCCTACCTGTCAAGGCCGAATTCTTCCGGCATAAATCTTGGGCAAATGTTATCAGAGGTACAAATAACTGTAGAGGAAAGGCGGGTGCCGATGGCGCATGCCTCTCTTAAGGTCTTGCCGTATGTCAGTCCTACGCAAACACCTGCGAAAAAGGCATCTCCTGCGCCTGTGGTGTCTACCACATCCACCTTCTTGGCCGGGTAAACACCGTGATTTCCTTCCTGGTCTGCGTAGGCTGCGCCCTCACTTCCCATGGTAACCACCATCTTGGGAATGTGCGCTGACTGGATGCGCTTTGTCAGGCACTCTGCCATTTCCTCCGGGGAAAGGCCGTCATAATCTTCAGAAAACAAAATTCCGGCCTCCTGCTGGTTGCAGACGAAGCAGGCTGTTTTCCGAAGAAAATCCCTGCGCTCCATGGCAATGGTCATGTTGGAAACCAGTGCGTAAACTTTTTTGCCGTATTTCTCCGCATAGTGGAAGGTTTTCTTCACGATTTCCTTGTCAATGTCAATCTCGATCACCACGCTGTCCGCATTCTGGAAGATCTCGTCTCCGCATTCCTCCAGAATCCGCTCAATGGGGCGGTGATCCGGTCTCTTGGAAATGGATGCCACCACATCCCCGTCCTGGTCAAAAACAGCCAGCCAGGTTCCCATGCCGTTTGGCACCTTGCGCATAAACCTGGTGTCTACCTTGTGGCGATCCAGCTTGCGGATCACTTCCTCGCCCATGGCATCGTCATCCACCAGACTGACAAATGTGGGCTTCAGCTCTATATTGGCAATATCCTCTACCACATTTCTTCCCACTCCGCCGTGGATCTGCTGGATCTCTCCCGCATTTCTTCCGCCTGGAATAAAAGGTGCTGTAGAATACCCTTTCACATCGATAAAAACATCACCGATTACAACAATTCCCATACTTTCTCTTTCTCCTTTGTTACCTGTTACATATTCACAATAATTTCTGTTACCAGTTCCTTGAAGGATTTGGCAACCCGATCTGCAGTCTCCTGGACTTCCTTGTGGTTTAACTCTTCCTTTGAAATTCCGGCTGCCATGTTGGTGATGCAGGAAATCCCGCAGATCTCAAGGCCCATGTGACGGGCTGCCATCGCCTCGCAGGCAGTGCTCATGCCAACAGCGTCCCCGCCCCAGATGGCTGCCATTTTCACCTCAGCAGGAGTCTCGTAGTTTGGTCCTGTAAACTGCACGTAAACACCCTCCTGAATGGAAATGCCGCATTTTTTCGCTGAGGTGCGGATCACATCCTGAAGCCGTCTGCTGTACACCTCACTCATATCCGGAAATCTGCAGCCAAGCTCCTCTATATTAGGTCCGATAAGAGGGCTTGGAATCCCGGTTGCAATGTGGTCTGTGATCATCATGAAATCCCCCGGATGAAAGGATGGATTCACGCCGCCTGCTGCATTGGTGAGAAACAGCTTCTTCGCTCCCATCATGCCCATCAGTCTTGCAGGAAGCACCACATCGGTCATAGGATAGCCTTCATAATAATGCACTCTTCCCTGCATGATCACAACCGGCACCTGTTTCACATAGCCGAATACAAACCTTCCCTTGTGTCCTGCAACTGTGGAGGTTGGAAAACCTTCAATTTCTGTATAATCAATTGTGGTCTCAATCTGGATCTCATCTGCATAATCACCAAGCCCGGAGCCCAGGATCAGCGCCACCTCCGGTTTAAAATCTGTTTTTTTTCTGACACTTGCAAGGCAAGTTTCAAGCTTCTGATATAAATCGTTCATGTACACCTTCTCCTTTTATACGCTGCCTATTTTCTCATCTACAGTTCTTTTCAGGCCTCTGTATTGTTTCTCGTTAATCCAGATCTGATTGCCTTTTTTGGTGATCAGATCATCCGCCTGAAATTTTTTGATGGCACGGCTAATGCTTTTCAGGCAGAGACCTGTCTCATCTGCCAGATTCTGACGGCTCTCATTGATGCAAAGCTGCTCATTTTTACTGTATTTTTCAAACCAGTCCGCAAACAGCACAGCCAGCCGGTCTGCACCTTCCAGAAACAGGTACAGCCGGTTCCGTCTCTCCTCCTCCAGAAGGGAAGCGCAGGTAATCCTTGCTTCCGTGCGAAAGGCTTCCGTATCTGAATAGATCCATTTCTCATACTGGGCTCTTGGAAGCTTGGTCACAATGCATTCTGTCTCTGTCTGCAGGGTAGTCTGGTAGGTGTCCTGCCCCAGGATCACTTCCATTCCACCAAGTGCGATCAGATTCATGGGCTTCATAAAATCGTAGGCAATGCCAGACACCCTGTAGTCTGTGGCTTTGACCCTTCCCCTTGCCACAAAGAAAATAGTGTCTGCAGGCTCATTTTCCCGGATAAAGGTGATGCCAGCTTCCATCACCTCGCTCTGGAACAGATCCATCAGCCACAAGGGTGCTGTGCGGAAATAAGTTTCAAACTGTTTCTGTTTCTCTCTTTCCAGTTCCCGAAGAAACGGAAGTACATCATGCAAGTATGTGTGTTTCATATAGTTTCCTCATATTCTGCTGTCTGGAAGCATATCTGAAAAATGCTCTCTTAAACCAGCTTCTCCAAAATAGAGTGTCCGATGGTTCCCTCCGGCATTTTAACCTGGAAATTATCTGCAACAGAAGCGCCGATCACAGCAAAAGTATCTTCGTTTTCGATGGCTCCGCCCTCTTTCATCTGCGGGGAATAAGCAAGGAATGGAACGTATTCTCTTGTATGGTCTGTACCTGTGTAGGTGGGATCATTTCCGTGATCTGCCGTCAGGATCAGAAGGTCATCCTCCCGAAGCGCTTCAAGAAGAACGCCCAGGTTTTTATCAAATTTCTCAATCTCTTTGCCGTAACCTTCCACATTTCGTCTGTGTCCCCACAGGGCATCGAAATCAACCAGATTGACAAAGCAAAGTCCCTTAAAGTCTTCTTTGCTGATGGCAATGGTCTGCTCCATGCCGTGTACCGAACTGTTGGAATGATAGGTCTTTGTGATTCCCTCGCCGCAGAAAATATCGTTGATCTTGCCTACGCCGATCACATCCAGTCCTGCATCCTTAAGTGCATTCAAGGTGGTTAAGCCAGTTGGCTTCAGGGCATAGTCGTGACGGTTGCTGGTGCGCTTAAACTCGCCTTTCTTTTTACCCACATAGGGTCTTGCAATGACGCGGCTTACCCGCCACTCATCCTTCATAGTGATCTCACGGGCAATCTCACAGCAGCGATACAGGTTCTGAAGGTCAAAGGTCTCCTCATTTCCGCATATCTGAAGGACAGAGTCTGCGGAGGTGTAGACGATCATGGCGCCTGTGTTGATTTCTTCTTCGCCCAGCTCTTCAATAATCTCCGTGCCGCTTGCGCTTTTGTTTCCAATTACGCGCTTGCCGCAGCGCTTCTCAAGCTCTGCGATCAATTCCGCCGGAAATCCGTGATCTGTAAAGGTGATAAAGGGTTTGGTTGTTCTGATTCCCATCATTTCCCAGTGCCCGGTCATAGTGTCCTTGCCGTTGCTGGCTTCTGTAATGCGCATGTAGCGGCCCATAGGATGCTCCACGCCTGTCATATTTCCGGCAGGATGCAGATTTAACATTCCCAGTTTTCTTAAATTTGGTATTTCCAGGGAACCCATTTTATCCAGAATATGTCCGAAGGTATCCACTCCCACATCACCAAACTTTTCGGAATCCGGCATAGCGCCGATTCCCAGAGAATCCAGGACGATCACAAAGATCCTTTCATATTTTTTCAAAATAAAATCCCCCATTTCTGCTGCTTTTTTTTTATTTAACAGAATTGCCTCTGCCATGTTTTATTCAACAGGTCATTTATCGGCCTATATACAGTTTTCTGTGTAGTTTCTCTTTGACTTCTTCGCCTGCAAATGCAGTGTCTGCCGCATTTTTCATAAGGATCAGAATCTCCTCATCTGTAATTCCATAGGTCTTCTGAATGAACTGCAGTTCCTTGGTCAGCGTGGTATTGCTGACGGTGCGGTTGTCCGTGTTGATGGAAACCTTCAGGTCTGCATTTAAAAATTCACAGATGGGATACTGGGCAGTGCTCTGTACTGCCTTTGTCTGCAGGTTGCTGATGGGGCACATCTCAATTCCGATGCCCATCTGTGCAAGCTCCTTTTGCAGATCAGCGTAACCTCTCATGGCAATTCCATGACCGATTCTGCCAGCTCCTGCTTTTACAGAATCCACAATGTTCTGCACGCTTCCGCACTCTCCTGCATGGAGAGTAAAGGGCATTTCCAATTTGCAGGTGTCTGTAAACAGCTCCATGAACTGTGACATTGGGTAGGAGGCTTCCGCGCCTGCCAGGTCCGCGGCGCACACTCCATATCCCAGATACTCCCGGGCGGTTTTGATCATGCGGCTGTTGTCCTCCTGGCTATGATGGCGCATGGCACAGGTGATCACGCCGAAGTCCACGCCGAAATCCTTTTTGCCGCGCTCAAGACCTTTTAAAAGTGCTTCGATCACTGACCGGCAGTTCATGCTCTCTGTCTCGGATAAAAGAGGGGCAAAGCGGATTTCCGCATAGCACACATTCTCCTGGCTCATGCTTTTCAGCACGTCATAGCCAGCCCCTTCTAATCCCTTCTCATCCATAATGCACTGTCCGGGAAGGGAAAATTTCTCAAGGTATTCGGCCAGGGAGGTGCAGTCATCTGATACGCTAAGTTCTTCTGGCTGTACTGCCCGTCCAAGTCTTGATTCTATAAATTCCCGGCTGAGGGAGCCGTCCAGGTGGCAGTGAAGCTCCACCTTGGGGAGGGCCTTTAATTCTTCTGTTGTCATAATTTATTCTCCTACGGTCAGGCCAGATTAGTGGGGCCAAAGCCCAGAGGAAGCAGTTCCTTTAATGTGTAAATGTCGTAGTGCTCCTTGTCCACTGCCAGAATGATCTGGAAGGTTTCGGGATTGCAGAACTCCATCATCACCTGTCTGCATACTCCGCAGGGAGCTGCATATTCTGTAAGAACGCCCTCTTTTCCGCCTACTACGCAGATTGCCTGGAATTCCTTAACGCCTTCGCTTACAGCCTTGAAAAAGGCGGTTCGCTCCGCGCAGTTGGTGGCGGTGTAGCCTGCGTTTTCAATGTTGCAGCCGGTGTAGGTCTGACCATTTTTTGCCAGCAGGGCTGCGCCTACTTTAAAATTGGAATATGGTGTATAAGAATATTGCAGCTGCGCTATGGCAGTATCGATTAATTTATTTCTGATTTCTTTTTCCATTCTCACACCCCTTGTTTCTTTTTCATATCGCAACGGTTTCGTGTTTTCACCATTACGTGCCAAAATGCATTCCAAATTACCTTCGGTAATTGCATCTTGTAATCAATAGCCGGTAGCTTTCTCGTTCTTTACAATCTTGATAATACGGCTGGTTCCCAGTCTGTCGGCGCCAAGAGATAAGAATTTCTCAGCATCCTCAAGGGAGGAAATTCCGCCTGCTGCTTTCATCTTCACATTTGGTCCGATGTGTTTGGAGAACAGCTCAATGTCTGCGAAGGTAGCGCCTGCGCCGCCAAAGCCTGTGGAGGTTTTGATATAGTCTGCGCCTGCTGCGGTTACGATCTCGCACATTTTGATTTTTTCCTCGTCTGTGAGGAAGCAGGTCTCAATGATCACCTTCAGGATTTTTTCTCCGCATGCTGCTTTCAGGGTGCGGATCTCTTTCTCGATCAGGTCGTATTTCTTGTCCTTGAGCCATCCAATGTTGATGACCATATCGATCTCAGATGCGCCGTTTGCAACGGCATCCTTTGTCTCAAATTCCTTGGCTGCTGTGGTCATGTAGCCATTTGGGAAACCGATGACTGTGCATACTGCCATTTTTCCGTCTACATATTCTGCTGCCTGTTTTACGTAGCTTGGGGGAATGCATACAGATGCTGTTCCATATTCCATAGCATCGTCACAGATCTGCTTGATTTCTTCCCAGGTAGATGGCTGGAGAAGAAGGGTATGATCTACATGTTTTAAAATTTCTTTTACGTCCATTCTGGTTCCTCGTTTCTTATATTCTCTCTATTTTCAATCTGCCTGGAGCATGTTTGAAAAAGGCTTTCTGCAAGATGTGCGTCACAATTTGTGGGAAATTTTGTCCGGATGAGGGCGCCGTAGCGGGCTACGGCAACTGAATTCGGGCAAAATATACCGCAAAGTGGGGCGTGCAGATTGCGGGAATGATTTTTTAAACAGGCTCTAGTCTTCTTTAATCAGCTTGCGGACAGCTTCTACTGCCACGCGGATTGCCATATCTGTATCGTGCACAACCGGGTTATCCAGTCCAAGCTTCTCTCTTTCCTGGTTTGCAAGTACCAGGAAGCAGGAGCCGGCTCTTGCGCGAAGCTTGCCTGCAGCAATGAAAAGGGCTGCGGATTCCATCTCGGAAGCCAGACATCCCATCCGCTTCCAGGCTTCCCATTTATTGATCAGCTCGTAGCCAACAGGCATGGCCTCCGGCTCGTGCTGTCCGTAAAAGGCATCCTTGCACTGTACCACGCCTGTGTGGTAGGAAAGTCCTTTTTCTTTTGCGGCTGCTACAAGGGCGTTTGTTACGTCCAAATTAGCTACTGCCGGATATTCGATAGGCGCATATTCCCGGCTGGTGCCTTCCATGCGGACGGCTCCTGTGGCAATGACGATATCGCCGCTTTTTACCTCCGGCTGCATTCCGCCGCAGGTTCCAATGCGGACAAAGGTGTCAGCGCCGCAGCGGGACAGCTCTTCCATTGCAATGGAGGCGGACGGGCCGCCGATTCCGGTGGAGGTTACACTGACCTTCACACCGTCTAAGGTTCCTGTATAGGTGATATATTCCCGGTTGTCCGCAATGAGAACCGGATCATCAAAATACTGGGCGATCTTCACGCATCTTTTGGGGTCGCCTGGCATAATCACATAGCGGCCAACCTCCCCTTTCGCCACCTGAATATGATACTGCCTGCTGGCATCCTCTGAGTAATTTTTCATAGTGTCACCTTCTCCTAATAATTTACTCCAATTTTACTCCGATACTACGGATTGCTCCGCTGCTGCGCAGCTCCCGCAATCCTCCAGCCATTCGGAGGTTTACCTCTGTCCCTTATCGTACGGAATACCTTCCGCCTTTGGTGCCCTGGAGTTCTTAGATACGAATACAAGGACGATCAGGGAAATGATGTATGGGAACATGTTGTACAGAGTACTTGGAAGCTTCAGTGCAACCAGTGCATCAAAGCCTGTGTATACGTTGGACAGGGCACGGAACAGACCGAACAGAAGGGCTGCCAGTCCGATGTTCACCGGTTTCCACTGTCCGAAGATCATAACCGCAAGTGCAAGGAAGCCAAAACCTGCAACTCCGTTCTCGAATTTCCACTCGCTGACGCCGGCTGTGATATAAACCAGTCCGCCAAGTCCGCCAAGAGCACCGGAGATCAGAACGCCTGCATAACGCATTTTGAACACATTGATACCTACAGAGTCAGCTGCCTGGGGATGCTCGCCGCATGCCATAAGACGAAGTCCGAATCTGGTTTTGTATAATACAATATAAGAAGCGATCAGGATCAAAAGAGCAAACAGCATGAACCAGCTGAACTCAAATTTGCCGATTCTTACCAGGAATGCTTTCTTTGCCACCTTGTAAGCAACTGTGGAAGAAACGTTGTCCGGGTTCTCTGCCATGTTGATGGCACGCACGATAACAACTGCTGCCGCAGGTCCAAGAAGGTTCAGGGCAGTTCCAACCAGAGTCTGGTCTGCATTAAAGTTGATGGCAGCTACGCCAAGAAGCAGGGAAAAGACCATTCCCACCAGTACGCTTGCCAGAACAACCAGAAGGATCACAACCGCTGCCGGAGCAGATTCCGGAAGATATTTCATCATCAGGGCACCGCCAAGTGCTCCCATAACCATAATTCCCTCAAGACCGATATTGATTACACCGCTGTGCTCAGAAAAACAGCCGCCAAGTGCTACGAGAATCAATACAGAAGCAAATATTAATGTATACTGAATCAATAATAACATTATTTTTCTCCTCCTTTTGCAGCTTTTTTCTCATCTCTCTTATCGAGATAACGGTTTAACCAAAGTTTGAAGAAGAATACAAATCCGCACAGATAAATAATAAATGCGGAGATCAGATCAGAGATCTGTGCACAGTACATGGTTTTGTCTACGTAGCTTCCGCCGCTTGTAATGTGCTGGATAAAATAAGAGGAGAAAATCGCTCCGATTGGGTTCAGACCTCCAAGGAATGCTGCCGCGATTCCGTTAAAGCCCATTCCCGGAACAGTTGTCTGCTGTACCATCCAAGTCTCAATTCCGCTGAGATAGAATACAGCTGCGCCAAGTCCTGCAAGGCCGCCAGCGATCATCATGGTTACGATGGTGTTTCTCTTCTCTTTCATACCGCAGTATTTTGCGGCATTTTTATTCATACCGGTTGCGCGAAGCTCAAAGCCGAATTTGGTTTTCTCCAGAAGTACCCATACGACGATTGCCATAACCACAGAAATAATAAGACCTATGGAAACGAACTTGTTTCCGGAAAAGATCTGATCCAGTCCGCAGTTTGGAAGAAGTGCGCTTTTGTTTCCGCTGGAAAGATCCACGGTATATGGGGTGGACTCGGATTTTACCTGGGTCAGAAGCATATTGACCACATACAGGGAAATCCAGTTCAGCATAATACAGGAAATAACCTCATTTACATTAAAGTAAGCCTTTAATGCTCCGGAAATTCCACCAAGCAGTGCTGCGATCACAACGGCTGCGATCATGCACACATACCAGGGCATACCAAGCTTCAATGCGAAATAAAGGGATGCTCCTGCTCCGACTACATACTGTCCTGCAGCACCGATATTAAAAAGACCAACCTTGTAGGCAAACAGAACAGAAAGGGAACACATCAGAAGTGCAGACGCCTTTACCAGCGTAGTTCCCATGTATTTCATCATGGCCTTCTGGCTTGGATAATAAAAATAGTTTTTCAGAATAGCAGTAATTGCTCCTGCAGCACCTTTGGGGTTAATAATAAGAAGTACCACATATCCGATCAAAAGACCGATTACAATGCAAAGCAAAGAAGCAATGATGGTCTGAAATGCATTGTTTCTCAGAATGCCTGCTTTCTTTTTGGAATCATTATTCATTGCTCTTTGTCTCCTTTCTCTTTGATCCTGCCATGTAAAGACCAAGCTCCTCTACAGTTACCTTCTTCGGATCAAATTCTCCTACGATTTCTCCCTCATACATAACCAGAATGCGGTCAGATACATTCATAACCTCATCCAGCTCCAGGCTTACAAGAAGAACTCCCTTGCCTGCATCTCTTGCCTGTACCAGCTGCTTATGCACATGCTCAATGGCACCTACATCCAGGCCTCTTGTAGGCTGTACAGCAATAAGAAGCTCCGGATTTTTGTCTATTTCACGGGCAATGATGGCTTTCTGCTGATTTCCTCCGGACATGGATCTGGCCTTTGTAACAGCGCCCTGACCGGAACGGATGTCATACTGTTCAATCAGGCGGTTGGCATATTTGCGAATTTCCTTTCTTTTAAGGAATCCCAATTTGTTGGTAAACTGTGGCTCAAAATATCTCTGAAGAACAATATTATCTTCCAGAGAATAATCCAGTACAAGACCATGCTTATGGCGATCCTCCGGAATATGGCTCATTCCTGATGTAAGACGCTCACGGATAGGCATATGTGTAATATCTTTTCCATTCATGGTGATCGTACCGCTTTTCAGTGGTTCCAGACCGGAAAGTCCATATACAAATTCTGTTTGTCCGTTTCCATCGATTCCGGCAATACATACGATCTCTCCTCTGTGAACCTGAAGAGAAACACCGTTTACTGCATTGTTTTTGTGGCGCTTGGATGCCACTGTCATATCTTTAATATCAAGGACTACTTCTCCTGGCTTTGCTTCTTTCTTTTCTACAACAAAGCTTACATCTCGTCCGACCATCATTGCTGAAAGCTTTTCCGGATTGGTGTCCTCAATATTTACGGTGCCAATGTATTTGCCCTTGCGAAGAACGGTACAGCGGTCTGCAACCTGCATGATCTCGCCCAGCTTATGAGTGATAAACAGAATGCTCTTGCCCTCTGCTGCCAGGTTCTTCATGATCTGCATCAGTTCCTGGATCTCCTGGGGAGTGAGCACTGCGGTAGGCTCATCAAAGATCAGGATCTCATTGTCACGGTAAAGCATCTTGAGGATTTCTGTTCTCTGCTGCATACCAACTGTGGTGTCTTCAATGATGGCGTCAGGATCTACAGACAGACCGTATTTCTGGGAAAGCTCCATCACTTTTTTACGTGCGCCGTCTTTTTGAAGAAAACCATTCTTTGTGGTCTCCACGCCAAGAATGATGTTGTCAAGAACGCTGAAGCATTCTACCAGCTTGAAGTGCTGGTGCACCATACCAATTCCAAGGTCGTTGGCATCATTAGGGTCCTTGATCTCTACCTTTTTGCCGTCCTTGCGGATTTCTCCCTCTTCTGGCTGGTACAGACCGAACAGAACGCTCATCAGGGTGGATTTGCCTGCTCCGTTCTCACCAAGCAGTGCGTGGATCTCACCTTTTTTTAACTGAAGCGTGATATTGTCATTTGCGATGATTCCGGGAAAGCGCTTGGTGATTCCCAGCATTTCAATTGCATATTCACTCATCTTCGTTTTTCTCCTTCTTATTCATGGCAGAGTCACTGCCAGAAAGCATGGAACAGGCATCTTGCAAACATGCCTGTTCCGATAAAAAAGGGAAGTGGCCACTGCTCACTCCCCTTTCTATCACTTGCATGCCCCTTCTTTCATAGGACCATTAAGCCTTCCTGCCGGAACACTACCCGTGATTTATAACTGCATTTATCTATGCGGAGTAGTTGTCTTATTTGATGCTGCCGTAATCGTTTACTGCGATCTCAGTTTCCGGTAATGCAGTAATGTCGTTGCTTACTGTGATCTCGCCATTATATAATTTGCTTACAAGATCCTTGTAATCATCTACAGTAAAGTTGTCATCCCACTGTGTGGTATCCATTGGAAGCTGTACGTAGTTGTCTTCTGGATTCTCGGATACAAGACCAAGGTTGTCGATTTTTCCAGCATAGTCAGATTCCCAGTTACCGTCCTTGATTGCGTCAAGTGCAGTCTTAACAGTCGGTGCAAGACCTTTCATAGCGGATGTAACTGTGATGTCCTCGCCAATGATTCCGGACTGGTCGGAGTCAACACCGATTACCTTGCCGTCAACCTTAGCTGCTGCTTCTGCTGCAGATGTGTAGATTCCGCCGCCGCATGCGAATACAACTTCAACGCCCTTGCTGCCGTACCAGGTATCCATGTAAGCTGTGATGTCTGCGTCGCCGTAGAACTGTCCGCCGCATACATACTCAAGTTCAACCTCGTCTGTGATTCCAAGCTCTTTTGCTGCTTCATCAGCACCCTGGATGTAGCCATATCCGAAACGGGTAACGGCCGGTACAGACATTCCGCCAAGGAATCCAAGATGTTTGTATCCAAACTTCACTGCTGCGTATCCTGCCATGTATCCGGAAACCTCTTCCTGATAAGTACAGCAGTATACATTGTCTGCATTGTAGTAATCCGTTACTTCATAATCGTCCGGATTGTAGGTGTATCCTTCGCCAACACCTTTCTCGCAGATATCGCCTGCACTTACGTCTGGTGCGATGAACTTCACATCCGGGTACATCTCGGATTGCTCTACGATGGTAGCTGCGAACATGTAGCCAGGAAGAACGATTACGTTCGCGCCGTCTGCTACAGCCTGGTCAACACTTGCGTTACGTGCCTCATCGGAGTCACTCTCTGGTTTGTAATAGTTGAAGTCGCTTCCATTGTCAGCTGCCCATTCCTTACATGCCTCGTAAGTAGTCTGATTAAAGCTCTGGTCTGTGATATCACCGGAGTCAGTAACCATGGCGATCTTCATGTCGGATGCCTCTGCCTTTACCTCTGTTGCTCCATAAGCTGGTGCAAGGGAAAGTGCCATTGCTCCTGCAAGCACCATAGCTGCAATTCTTTTCTTCATTTTATATTTTCCTCCTTTTTATAATATCGATCCTGATAGTCTTACAATGACATATGTCTCACTTTTAAGACAGGACTCATGTCCCTTTTTCATTGTTTATTTTAATTTTTGTATAATTCGGCCAGTTTTTTTAAAGTTTTTTCATGCAATATTTTTGTTTTTCAAAATTCTAAAAGAACTTATGTCCCTTTTAGTTTATTTCAGTTTTCTTCCCGAAGCAGGCTATTGCCGCTCTCCTTCATTCGCTTCTTCAAGAGAAATCTTTTCCGGCAGCTGTGTGTCTGTATACTCAAGCCGAATAACTGCCTGAGGCCAGTTTATGCTGACTCTTGCAGTTTTATTTCGTTCTGCTCCTGCCTTTCGTATCAGCTCCAGAAGCTCGTCTAACACTTCACGGGTAAGATAACCGCCTCTCCAGTGAAAAATCAGGACCTTTCCCTTCTTAGCTGCCTGAAGGGAGCGCTTGTATACGTCTTCCTTTTTGGTAAAGGAAAGCTTTTTTTCTTTATAATAAAAATGATCATGATCCGTGCAGGAAGGCGCCGGTGCGATCAACGGTTCATGATCCCGAAAAATCTGCTGATCATCCAGATTAAAATAGTCATAACGGATTTCTGAATTATGGTGATCTGTCCCAAGACTATTATCGAAGGTGGCATCCAGATGATAATATGTCCCCTCTGTTTTTACAATATTCCAGGTATGACGGTACTTGATTCCTTTTTCCGGATTATTCCCGCAAATAGCAATCATACACCACACTCCCAATGCATCCAGAAGAACCTTTACTGCTTTTGCAATGCCTTCACAGACTCCTACGCCCTGACCCAGAGGACCGATAATTTCGTGGGAATAAGGTTTTTTCAGCTTATCATAACGAACATTCTCACAAATAAAATCATGTACATACTTTTCTTTTTCCCACTGGGAAAGCTTCATAGCAGGGCGGACAAGCTTTTCCACACGGGCTTCCATGGCTTTCTGATGCTCCCGGATCTTATTTTTGTCAAATAAATACTCAGGGATAAAAATCAGATTAGGGGAATCTTTATAATAACGGTACTTGAAGCTGATGACCCAGAAGATTTCCGGATGATCCAGCCGCATCTGGAAAAACACGTTGTAAAGCTCCTCCCCTGCAAGCGCCGGGATCTGAATTTCATCTGCAAGGTTCTTCACCCCGGCAAGGATGCTGTGATAAGCCGCCTGCTGGGGTTTGGTCATATGATTGTAGTAGTATGGTTCCATTTTGTTCTCTTTCTTCGTATAACTTTTTTCTAATTGTAGTATAACATTATTTTATTCTACTGTCATGCCGGGAGTCAAGCGGATATTCCAAGTCCGCTTCGCTGCTTGCTTGATTTGGTTAAATGTTTTATTTCCGGTACAACACCAGTTTTTCATTTTGCAGGTCGTTGCACAATTCACAGGAAGCTTTGCTGGTATCATATACATGAGCAACTCCCTTTAGATCCGGATCATCTGTATAGAAATCTATAATATCCGGAAAATCAGCCAGCTTTTCGGGTGCAAACCGAAGTGTCTTTTCATTTGAAAATACTGCTGTATACAATATTTCCGCTTCAACCAGATCCTGGAAAATATGGCTTCCATAGGAAAGCTCCGGGTTATATCCAACAGATTTCTCCTCTACCTCACAAATTGCTTCAAACTCACTGATATCTGCAAAGGTTGTGGGAACACCAAGCTCTGGGGAAGAGGTTCCGATGCGGCCCGGCACGATCAGAAGCATATGCTTGTTCTTCCCCTTATTTTTCCAGTTTACTGCACCGATCAGCTTCGCTGCTTTTACTTTTTTTGCATACGGCATATTATAATAAGCTACGGGATCTATCAGAACAATAGTATCTATCTGCGTCTTCCTCGATAACCCCATGGAAGAATGTACATTTTCCAGAATAATATTTTCTTCCGGGATATTGTCCGGAATTTCCACATTCCCCGTATCCTTAAACACCTGCAATGGTCGGCACTGCAGCAGATTTATAGAGTATTCTCCTGTTTCAGATAAGTTTACCGTAAACTCAATGTCAACAGGATAGTCATATTCCTTCTGAATCAACTGCATGATCATTTGTATCTGCTGCATGAGAAGCTCTTTTTTTACAAGACCGCCGCATGAAATAAAACGGACCTCTCTGTTTATTCCTCTCTCCCTCATGGAAGCCTCCACCTCAAAATCATGTTCCAGAAGAAGTTTGCCCAGATATCCCGGAATATAAGCTTCAATCTGGTCCAGCTCCAGCTGTCTCAGACAGTGTCTGGTTGTATCCACAACTTCTATTTTCCGCTGTGAAAACTGATGTTTCTGGGCAATAGTCGTGCAGTTTGTTGCCTGAGGCATATCAAGGCTGACAAGTCTTGGATAAGAGCCTTCTGTCCTGTCTACTGCCGACGTTCCCAGCCCCATAACTAATCTGAGCATTCCAGCTTTCGGATCGATTTTCTCCAAAAACTTGTACGGACTGTAGGAGTATCCTACCCCTGCTGCGCATGGCATATAATAAGAGCCATAGTAAGAACCAGATACACGCTGTACAAGAAGTGCCATCTGTTCATCACGTTTATCAAGCCCCCGCCTCTTTCTGTAATCCAGCGCAGACAAGCTCATAGAGCTTGCATATACGGTCTTTATGGCATTCTCGAATTCCGCAAGGCGTTCTTCCAGGCTTCCACGATTTGCGCAAAAAACAGATTCATATTTTCCTGCAAATGCGTTTCCGAAGCCATCCTCCAGAATACTGCTGGAACGCACAATAAAAGGATCCTGTCCATAATATTCCAGAATATGTAAAAAATGATTTTTCATTTCCTCGGAAAATACACCATTTTTCAGACGTCTGGCAAATTCTTCTGCCAGAGAAAAATATTCTGTTTCCTCTCTTTGACGAACACGGATATCCCAAAATCCATTGTCCACAATATATGTATAATAAACATCGGAACCTATAAAGAAAGAATCATGTGGTTCCAGTACCTCATTGATGTCCCAGGCCAGATTTCGCACAATTGCTCTGGAAAGCAGCATACCGCAGGCTTTTCCGCCTATCATGCCGGTTCCGATCATATGATTCCGGACACTGAAATAGTCTTCAGGAGAAAAATGCTTTTTTACCATAAGACGCATTTTTCTGTCTCTGGTCATCATAATATCGCACATTGTATTGCAGGCCTCTTCTGTATTCATGTGATTGTCATACAGCATCCTGGCAGTATTGAAAAAACGATCCCAGGAATCTGTAAACTGTTCTTCGCCTGGTCTTTGAAATTTGCTGAGAATCTGATAAAAACGGCTGGACTGCACGCCATCTCTGATCGGACGAAATGTTCTCAGTTCTTTGTTGTAAATATGTGGCAGAAACATGGTTTCTGAATCTCTGTTCCACACTTTTGCAGGACGTACATAGATATTTTTGGGATCAGAATATACATCCAGAAGTAATTGTGTTGTATTTAATATCTTTTTTACCGCATGAAAGGAATGCTTCCCTCTGATGATAGGGAAAAAGGCAACCGTATCCAGGGAAAAAAGGAACGGACAGGTTACACGAAAAAAGTTGCCCATCATCAGGTCTGTCGCCCAGGCTGTCTGAAGCTCTGATAAACAGTCAAAAATGTAAAAGGTATCAATACCTTCCCTTTCAATGACTTTATGTATTTCCACCGTAAAGTTTTCAAATTGATGGGACAGCGGAATCTCTACTCTTTTCACCTCAGGGCATTCTTTTACCAATAATTCATGGCTTGCAAATCGAAAATATACAATATTTCGTTTGTCTTTAATCGCCTGTTCTACATAAGGTTCGCAGAAATATCGAAATTCCTCCAAGTGAGATACCCTCCATACCACGTTATCCCCCAGCCTGATATTGTCAAGTGCCTGATCCATTTCCGGAATTCCGGAAAGAATTCTATCAAAAGCTGCCATATTTTACCTCCTCTCCGATAAAAAAAGACACACAGACTTTCCATCTGTGTGCCCCATTGCACAAACTCCCACTTTTGAATTCATTATAGAAAGAATGCACCTGAAAGTCAAGAATATTTCTTTCATAGGTTAGAGGGCATTGCCCTCTTTGTAACTACTCAGCCTGACGGCTGAGTAGTTTTAAAGTACTAAAAATAAACGGGGCAATATATGGCCCGTTTGCCTGCAAATATAATGTAAATACTTTCGAGTATCTGCATTTTTTTGCAGGTTTCTATAACGCTCATGATGTCACAATACAGTTTACTGCCACTTTCTTTTCTAAAACCATCTGACATCTTCTGATGAGTTTTGCATTTGCGCAGATTCCGTTCAGAATCATTATTATAAAATTTTACATCTGCATCCCGCAGGAACAGTTCTTTTCTGCGACTGTTCGCATCTGCTAAAAGATATATCATCTCCGTACTCCAGGAATTGCCTGTCTTATCCGAATTCTTTCTCAAGTATCGCAACAGATAGACATTACACTCTGCATGCTCATTTCCGAAATGATACATCAAGCGAAGTGTAGTAAAAATCTAAGTTAGCAACCACCAGTTCAACTGGTGGTTTATCCTTGGCCCTCCAAAGGCCATTGTTACTGCTCGCCCCAAAGGGCGGTATCGCAAGCACTTTTACTGGCCCGCTATAAAGCGGTACTACTGGAATCTTCTCTTCTCGATTCCTCTGCTTGCTCATTTATATATTTCTGAACTGCTGCATCTGTTATATTGCCGATTGTTTCAACATAATATCCTCTAGCCCAAAAGGCTTTATCCCATTTACTTTGCAGTTCTGGATGTCTGTCGTAAAGCATCAATGTGCTTTTCCCTTTCAGATATCCCATAAAGTCTGATACACTAAATTTCGGTGGAATTGCTACGCTTAAATGCACATGATCGATACATACGGCTCCCGCAATTATTTCTACATTTTTATATTTGCATAGAGTTGATATTATTTCTCTCACATCTTCTCGTACCTTTCCATACAATACTTTCTTCCTATATTTAGGAATGAATACGATATGATACTGGCATTTCCAGCGAGTATGTGATAGACTTTTATTGTCCATTTGGACCGCCTCCTTTGATTTTGAGTTTGGCTTGCGACACCATTCTCATCATATCACAGGAGGCTTTATTTTGTTATCCTCACCGCTTCCGCCTACTCCATTCTCCCCAGCATAGCTGGGGGATTAGGCTTTTCATTTACCAAATACAGAACTTTTTCTGTTTAGATTTGGATAGTGCCTTTTTTTCTGAATAAGTGGGAAAAATAATGCTCATTTTTGAACCTATTTTTACCCCGAAAACGGCATTTGGTCACTGCGGTACCGGCTGTGGTATATGCCGTTAATTATCCTATTATAATACAGGTCATTTCAGAAATTCAAGAGAAATCGTGTGCTTTTGTGGAAACCCAAACAATTACATATTATACAATATGTTGTAAATATCATATTTCAATTTCACAATATATAGGATTTCAAAGCTTTCGTTTTACAATATGTGTTGTATGGTGTTGACTGTTATGTTTAATTCTTCATGCTTACCAGGGCAGATAAGTGCCTGCATCATTATCATAATAATACCATCCATTTCCTTTTCCAACTGGTTCACCAGCTCCTTCCGCCTGTTGGTAAGGGATATAAGACCCGGTCTCCACAGTTTTGCAGTAACATATGTTCGCTTATTGCTTGAAAGCCTTTTGTTTCCTTGCTTTCAGGCTTTTTTATTTTTAAAAATTAGTCATGTTTTACTAGCGTTTTATATCGTTTTGCGTTATAATAAATATTATACGAAACGGAATGCTTGCCATGTACCTCAAAAAAACACCTAACCTGAATGGTCGAATTCGTCTTTCCATTGTTGACACCTATTACGATAAAGCTAAGAAATGCTCCCGTCAGAAAACAATAGAATCTATTGGCTGGCTGGATGAATTGGAAAAAAAGTATAATGACCCTATTGCCCACTTTCAAAAAAGAGTAGAGCAGCTAAAAGCTGAAAAAGCAGCCAGACAGGCTCCCATCCACTTTACTTTTTATGATTCTGACCGGCTTTGCATAGGTGACGATCTGAGAAAAAAACTTCGGCTATGCCGCCCTGAGCCAGATCTATCATGAGCTTGACCTCCATACTTTCCTAACGAACCGGCAGCGCCACTCAAAAGAACAGTATGATGCCAATACCATCATGAAGATGCTGGTCTATTCCAGACTTCTTTTCCCTGCTTCAAAGAAATCTTCCTATGATGACCGGGAACATTTCTTTGAGAAAACAGACTACTCTTTAGACGATGTTTACCGCTGTCTGTCTTTCCTTGACAAACATAAGGAAAACTTGCAGATCTGGCTAAATGACCATATCAAAGAGAATTATGGCAGGGATACCAGCCTCATCTATTATGATGTTACAAACTACTATTTTGAGACAGATGAGCAAACCGATTTTCTCCGTAAAGGAGTTTCAAAAGAACATCGTCCAAATCCAATTGTGCAGATGGGACTTTTCATGGATAATCAGGGAATTCCTATTACTTATGAGCTTTTTCCCGGAAATACCAATGACTGTCTGACCTACAGACCTAACTTTGGACGCATCAAAAAACAGTTTGATCTTGGCAGAGTCATTTCCGTTGCTGACAAAGGAATGACAACAGGTGATAACATCTGGTACACGATCAACACGCCCACTGATGACGGATATGTTTTCAGTATGTCCATCCGGGGCGCAGAAAAAAGCATCAAGGACTATGTTCTGGAACAGGAAGGTTATGAATGGCTTGGTACAGAATACAAGCGGAAATCCCGCAAGTCTCCAAGAACGATCCAGGTATCCTCTGTTTCCGGCAAAAAGATAAAAAAGCAGGTAAATGAGAAACAGGTTGTCTTCTGGAGTGAAAAATATGCCAAACGAGCAAAAGCAGAGCGTGAAGCTGCACTGGCAAAAGCCAGAGACCTGGCAAAAAATCCAGGGAATTATACAAGAGCCATATCTTATGGTGCTGCAAAATACGTCAAAAAAGTTGACTATGATAAAGAAACCGGAAAAATCCTTACCGCCTCTTCTGTTCTGGACATTGATGAAGAAAAAATCCGAGGGGAGGAAGCACTGGATGGTTACTATATGCTCTTAACCAGCGAAATGGAGACATCTGACGACGAGATTATCGATATGTACCGAGGTTTATGGAAAATTGAAGAATCTTTTAAAGTAACCAAAAGTGAACTGGAAGCCAGACCCGTGTATGTCTGGCCAAAAGAACATATCGAAGCACATTTCCTTACCTGTTTTGTAGCTTTGACAATCGCAAGAATACTGGAAAATAAACTGGAGAGAAAATACAGCATCGGAACCATTTTGGAATCTCTGTCAAAAGCCGAATGTAGTTTAATCCAGCAAAACTACTATCTATTTGATTATTACGATGAAGTTCTAAAAGATATCGGAAGAGTTACAGATATTGATTTTGGGAAACGTATCCGTACTCTGGGAGAAATAAAAAAAGTTTTAGCAAAGACCAAAAAGTAGAAAAAACGCCATGAAAATCTGACAAAGCCGAAAAACCGCCAAGCCCTGTATTTACTGGGTTTGACGGGTGTTTTATATCCATTTAGCTGCAAAAGTCAGGATATATGCCTGGTTGTCAAGGGGAAATATCTGTAGTTAGTCCCTACTATACCAAAAACAAGACTGTTCAAAGTTATTCAACAAAATGAATCCTTGTTTCATCAAAACGATTCTGCTGTTCTCGTATTTCTGCCGGATACCCCAGTGCAAACAGAGAAAATACTTCCAGATTTTTCGGAAGATTCAGTATTTCATGAACCAGGTTCATTCTGTCCTGCATCGGTGCAATCCCAATCCACACACCGCCAAGTCCCAGTGCATCCGTTTCCAGCCAGATATTTTCCTGGGCAATAGCCATATCAATCTGAGCCATATCCTGTACAACCAGACCTTTCGTGCGATACACCGGTACAATGACAACCGGGGCTTCTGCTGCACATCCGGAATATGGGGTTGCCTTTGACAATTCCTGTATTTTCTCTTTGTCTGTCACTACATAAAATTCCCATGGCTGCTGATTACATGCACTCAGTGCCTGCATTCCCGCCTTCAATATCTGTATGATTTTTTCTTTCTCTACTGCCTTATCCTCATATTTTCTGATACGCACCCTGTGAAAAACATTCTCCATATTATTTTGCTCCTTCTGTATACATTTTTGAACTTCTAGTTGTATCATACGATATATTTTTTATAAAAACAATCCAGAAATTTGTGCAGTTAATAGACGCTTTATGTTTCCGCGCAATTTTGCGTTGATACTTTCCTTCCAATAACGTATAATTCGGAGACAGCTGGAAAAGCAACCGGCTATTATATTATAAAAACATACGATTGGAGGGCATTGATATATGGAAGAAAACCAAACTCTAAACAGACCATAATAGAACTGCATTGTATAAAGATTTCCTTCGTAAAACGAAACTTCTTTATACAACGCAGCCTTTCCTTTAACTTTGAATCGTATGTAATTTTTCAAACAGGCTCCAACACTTTTATTTAACCGGAACCAGGAATTCCTTCAACAAAGCATAATCCTCTGCATCATAGCATACGATCTCATAGGATTCTATGTCCGGGTTGCTGAATACTCTGGTAAGCCCAATATACTGTGTCAGCTTGGAGGCAAGATTTAACACGTCTTTCACGTCTGTAATCAGTTCCACTCTTCCATGGCATTTCTCAAGTGCTCTGAAAAAGCCGTCAATGTTCTTTATTGATTTTACACGCATGGTTTTCACTCTTTTGAATTTCTTTTTTTCTTCGACATTAGAGCATGTTTACAAAGTACTTCACTGCTTCTTTTCATGCATCTTGTCAATGATATTATTTTAACACTATTTAAAATATTTTTTGCAATTCTATTTTTGTCATCATAGTTTCTATTTGGGAAACTATAATGATCTCACCCCTTCACAGCACCAACCGTAATTCCTTTTACCAGGAATTTCTGGAAAAACGGATATGCAATCAGAATTGGCAAAACTCCCAGAAATGCAATTGCCATACGCACTGATGTAGAAGGAATCTGTGCCATTACGCTGACACCAGACGCGGAAGTCTGTTTGATCATATCAATATTTCTCATAATCTTTGTTAACAATACCTGAATGCTGTAAAGGCTGTCGTCTGACAGATAATACAGACCATTCATCCAGTCATTCCAATATCCGAGACCAACCAGAAGTGCAACAGTTGCAATAATTGGTTTCGCCATAGGAAGTACACATTTCACAAGAATTGTCCCTTCACGCGCCCCATCGATTTTTGCAGCTTCGATAATTTCCATAGGGATACTGGATGTAAAATATGTTCTCATCATAATTACATTGTAAGCATTCAGTAAAAGATTGGGAATCAGCAATGCCCATATTGTGTTCTGAATATGGAAATTTCTTGTCCACATAATATAGGAGGGAATCAGACCACCATTAAACAGCATTGTGAAAAAGAGATAAAAAGCAAATATATTTCTGCCCGGAAGATCTTTTCTGGATAACGGATATGACATCAAAATTGTCATGATCAGATTAAGAACCGTTCCCACAACCGTAACACCAATAGAAACGCTGTATGCTTTTAACAGTGCACCAGTGCTGGAAAATAAATATTTGTATGCAGAAAGATCAAACTCTTTCGGCCAAAAAGTATAACCATATACTGACAGTGCCGATTCAGAACTGAATGACGCGGAAATCATCAAAAGAAACGGAGCCACACAGCATATTGTCAGCAATGCAAGAATTAAATTGGCAAAAAACTGGAATATTTTTTCGTTTTTATACATAGGTGCCTCCTTTTAAAACAACGCGCTTTCCGGATCGACTTTCTTTACGATCAGATTCGCTGTAATAACAAGTATAAATCCGACTACAGATTGATATACTCCTGCTGCTGCAGACATTCCAATGTTATTTGTCTGCATCAAACCACGATATACATAAGTATCAATTGTATTTGTCACATCAAGAAGTGTTCCGGAATTCATCGGAATCTGGTAAAACAGACCAAAGTCAGAATACATGATTCTTCCCACACTCATCAGTGTCAGAATTACAATCGTCGGTTTAATCGCAGGCAAAGTGATATGTAGGATCTGCTGCCATCTTCCTGCCCCGTCAACTCTTGCTGCTTCATAGTAAGTCTTATCAATTGCAATAATCATTGCATAGTACATAATACTGTTGTACCCGATATTTTTCCATAAATTAACGATTACCAGTATCACAGGCCAGTATTTCGGCTCATTGTACCAGGAAATTTTGTTCATTCCCAATTTTGCAAGAATCTGTGTATTAATATAGCCGTTTCCTTCACTGAGGAATGCAAATACCAGATAACTGACAATTACCATCGAAACCAGATACGGAATCAGAATACAGGTCTGATATATTTTTTTCGAAATCTTTGATCTTATTTCGCAAAGAAGGATTGCTACCGCAATTGCACACACAGTTCCTAAGACAATAAAAATAAGATTATAGCCAATTGTATTTCTCATAATGATCCATGCGTCTTTGCTGGCAAAAAGAAATTTGAAGTTTTTCAGTCCGATAAATGGGCTTCCATAAATTCCTTTCTGGAAATTATACTGACGAAATGCCAGTGACACGCCAGGCAGCGGCACATAATTATTAATAAAAATATATATGCAAGCCGGAAGCATCATCAGATACAAAGGCCAATAGCGTCTGATTTTTCTCATTTTACTTTTCATGAACAAACCTCCTCGTTTTTCTATTCAAACACATGCACTGCTAAGTGCATTTAAAAAGGACAGGACGAAACCGGCCTGTCCTTTTTATTCCCTTTACTTATTTCTGTTTTGCCAGATATTCATCCAGCTGTCTCTGTGCCTCTTCATGAATGGTTCTAAGACCAGCAGCTTCCAGTTCTTCAATGAATTCCGGAATTGCTTCTTCAGGATCTAATGCGCCCCACTGTAAAGGAGTTTCATACTTCTGCTTTACGTTATTACATGCAGTAATTTCGTTCATAATTGTAGAAGTATCCAGAACAAAACCAAGAGAAGTTGCACGTGCTGCACTATCATTGAACTCTTCAAGTTCCTGACGGACAGCTGGATCTTTTCCTTCGAATACTGGAAGAATATTTAAGTTCGGCCATGCCCACTCATATGTAGTATAAGTGTCTTTCACACCATCCGGAATCTTTACAACAGATCCTTCTTCTACCCATTCATAATTAACGCCTTCAATACCATATGCAGCCATTGTAGCTACTTCCTTATCGGAATAAAGCAGGTTCCACAATTCCATTGCTTTTTCCGGATATTCACAGCCTGCAGGAATACACCAGATACCTTTATTACGCTCTGTATCTTTAAGAGGCTCTACAAACTGGGCTGAAACAAATTCATGTCCATTGCCTTTTGAGAAATCTGCTTCTTTACCAGGAATCAGGTTTTCATAATCAGCAAATCCAACTGTGCTCATCGGACTGTTATCTGTGGAAGTAGCAGCATCTGGCATCAGAAGTCCTTCCTGGTTCCACTGGTACATATAATTACAGAAATCCTTCCATTCCTGTGTCTCATACTGGCTTGTGATAGTGGTATCACTTGGATCAAATCCATTTTCAAGTACAACTAGTCCATTATAAATATCATCAATGTGGAAGGTTTTCTGCATTCCGCCACCAACCCATGATGGAACAAGCGGATATAAATCCGGATAATTCTCTTTTACTTTTACAAGTACATCATGAAAATCGTCCATTCCTTTGATATCATCTGCATTGATTCCCAACTCATCCAGAATATCTTTTCTCATCATGACACCTGAAGCTCTTGCTTTGTCTCCATTGCTTGGAAGGAAATACATCTGGTCATCGAAATACAATGCTTTGGTATCTTCTTCTTTTACCATGGCAGCTGCGTCTGGTGCATATTCTGTATACAGATCATCCAGCGGAAGAAGCATTCCAGAGGATACCAGTCCGCTACGGTCAAGATTATGTGCACACACCAGGTCAAGTTTTTCGCCACTTGTCATTGCAAGATTCAGTTTTTCCGTATCAATTGTCTGATAGATTTCTACTTCTGCTCCAATTTTCTCTCTGGTGATTTCGCTAAGAGCCTCAGATACTTTTTCGCACTCTTCTGTTGAGCCTTCGCCAAACACCCAGATTTTAAGTTTTACAACATCATCATCTGCTTTTACTGCTACTGCCGGTGTAAATGCAGAGCATGTCATTAGTGCTGCAAGAACTGCTGCCATCATCTTTTTTCTTTTCATTTTTTCCTCTCTTCTGCACAGAAATAGATTTTATGTTCGCAGGCTTCCATGCATTGTCTGTGCTCATATGCTTTTGCCTCTTTCTGTTCTTTATTTTATCGCCCTGCCATATTTAAATCTATCAAAGAAGCATCCAGTATTGTTCTGTTTACGTTTACTTATTTTTTATTGATTATTTTTTGTTCTTTTTCCGCACATTTTTGTTCTTTTTCCGTTCTACGCGTTCCGTTCCGAGGATGGTGTCGTACCCATAACCTTTTTATAAACTTTACTGAAATGAGAAAAATTGTCATAACCAACTTTAGCTGCGATCAGACTGACAGGCAAAGATGTGGTAATCAACAGATTTTTTGCAGCCTTCATTTTGGTTAATGTAATATACTCCTTCAAAGGCATTCCTTTTTCTTTGTGAAACAGTCTCGAAATATAGTCCGGGCTTAGATAGACAGCTTTTGCAATCTGTGCACACTGTAAAGGAGAGTCCAGATTTTCACGGATATATTTTTCGATTATAGCCAGGCTGTTATCGGATGTTTCAGTTTCTGAACATGCCGAAACAAAAAAAGAAGTAATTTTTTTCAAATAAGCGGCAGCTGATTCCAGTGTAACAGCACTGCTGATTCCAGCCACATCTTCAAAAGCCGGTAAGGAATGTGCCGGAAGTTCCAGTTTCCGCGCGGCACTGTAAGCGCAGTGATAATAATTTTTGCAAAATTCAACCAGAGTATCGTGATTCAGTTTATTATTTATGTTTAAGGATTGAAGATACAACAATGCTTCCTGCTCTGCTTTGCCCGCCTGATTGCCAGAAAGATACATTTCGAATTGCGACAATAACTCCGGTTCACAGTATGTAATAGTTTGTGGAACACTTGCCGAATCAGAAAAAAAGATACCAGAACTTTGACAGATATTATTTTTCCTTTCTTCCTGCAAAGCGGCAGCTGTCCTGGACAACTCGCTTACCTGGAAAGAGGGACGTGTATAAAACGCGCAGGAACAGGAAAATTGCCTGGTAATTCTGGAATAGATCATATTTAACCGAGCATAATACACGTCTGCATCCATTAACTTATTTTCCAGGCTGTAAATAAGTATTCCAATAGACGTTTTATCTGGAAAATAAGACAATATCTGATGTTGAAACGGAGAGAAAAAATCTCTGAATATTTCTTCTGTACTTTGGCGCCATTCTTCAAAAGCTACTGGAAAGGAATGCCATTGTTGTATCTGAACCCACAAGAGATAAACGTCTGAACCAGCTGAAACCGGAATCTTCATTTCCTGAAGAAAGTGAAGCACCTGGTCAAGATCCGTTTCCTTTCCCATAAACCAGTCATTTAAAAGACCTTTCAACAAAGCATTTTTCTGGGGTAAAGCTGCTTTTCCAAAATTCAGCCAGGTCTGCTGCTGTTCTTTTTCCTGAATTCTTTTTATGCTCCGTTTAATAGCAGATTCAATGTCTTCATATCTTGCCGGCTGAAGAATATAATCAAAGCTTTCTAATTGAATTGCTTCCTGCGCATAGAAAAAATCAGCATGGGAAGTCAGAAAAATACATTCAAACTGGTAATGATTCTCCCTGCACCAGCGAAGAAGGGATAATCCACTTTCCTTTGGCATCTCAATATCTGTTAACAGAATATCAATAGGGTGGGAAAGAATAATTTCCCTGGCTTCGGATGCATTTAACGCCGTATAAACATTATGTACCAAAAGAGCACTCCAATTCAGACCTGATTTTAATGAAGAGAGTACACTTGGCTGATCATCTACTAATAAAATATTCATGATTCTATCTTCCTTTCCCGAAAAGGTATCAGAAGTTCCACACATCCCTGGTTTTCTATGTTATAAAATGCCAGAGTGCTTTGATTTTCGTAAATCATCTTCATGCGATAATATATGTTATAAATTCCTACATTGTAGTCTTTATACAAAAAATCATGTTCTTCCAGATGGTTCAGTGTATTCAGAGCCTCTAAAGGAAAACCTCCGCAATTGTCTGAAATTGTAATATTCAGATAATCCTGCTGCTCTATAGATACATGAGCAGTCTTCAATTGTATCTTAATATGAGATCGATCCTGACAATGCTTGATACTATTTTCTACAAAAGTAAGAATTGACAGAGGAGGAACCAAAACATCTGTTGTATCTGCCGAGATATCAATTCCAAGCTCCGGCCAACAAGAAAAATATAGCTGTTGCAATTTAATATAGCTGGATACAGAGTGAATTTCTTCTTCCAGACTGACCAGTTCAATGTTATTTCGAAAGATATAACGGAAATATTCTGAAAGAGCCAGAATGCTTTCCTGGATCTCGCCGTATTGTTTCTTTTCTGCCATGCCATACAGGCTTTTCAGACAGTTGAGATAAAAATGAGGACGGATCTGCAACTGAAGATACTGCAGCTGTGCCTGCTTTAAATCCAGTTTCTTTTCATATGCTTCCAGTTTTAAATCATTGATTTTAGTCAACATTTCATTAAAGGTCTGACCAAAGCGCTGCAGTTCCAGCAGATCATAATTGTCATTTACACGCAGCGATAAGTTTCCGTTTCCAACTTTTTGCATAGTTTCCATAAGCGTATTAATTGGATAAATCAATTTTCTGTACAGATACATTCCGATCAGGGATATTGAAAAAAGCAATGCGATCATACAAGAAATCAATACTTTCTGGAATAAATTCATATGTGACCAGATTCCCTTGTATGGAAAAATGCAGCAAAGCTGTAGATTATATTCTCCCACTGGTGAACTGATAAACTGATATGTTTTTTTATCAAGGGTTATTTTTCTGACAGGATTATCTTCATATGGAAATAGCAGTTTCCTGGTGACAAATTCTGAGGTATAAGGTGTTCCTTCCAAAGATGCATAAAAAAGATGCATATCCGAATCAGACATACCCGCGAACAATGAGAAATTATCCAGAGACGGATCCACCATAACAGCACAAATAGTAGTGTCATACCCGATCATCCGGATCAGTACCACCCGGTCTGAAAGCATAAATGGAATCCAGCGATTGCGTTCTTCTGACAGATGAATCGGCTGCATAAAGTAATCCTTGAGCAGTTTCTGGTCTTCATAGGAATAATGTTGCTGGAAGGAAGGATAATAACAATTATCACTTTTTTCTTTGCTGTACAGAAAAAATCCTCCAAGGCAGGAATCCTGCGTCAGAATCGGACGCAGGATCTGTAAGATTGTATAGGCATTCTGGTACTTTTCCAGTTGCGTGTTACTATAATGGAACGAATGAAAAGGAGAGCCGGGTACAACAAGATTATTAAGCTGAGTTTCCGATCGTTTCAAAACTTCTTCCATATGAGTTGTAACCTGCGACAGCTGGATTTCCGTATCTGACTGATCCGCATGAATCTGCCTGCTGATAGTATAGCAGGTCAGCACAAGAAGCAGGATAAGAGCCGGGATAGATACAGAAAGAAAAGAAATATTGAGAATCTGTTTAATTGTCTTCGGATTTTGTTTCATAATAATCTCCTCCTTTCCGGTTCCCACTTTTTCTTTCGTGAGGATTCCAAATTATGGGGTTACCTTGCTGGTCATATCCAGAAGATGGCTGACTGCATTCTCAAGCTCTCTGCGAGTCACACGCTTTTCCTGTACCCCCTTTAATATCTGGGCAATTACAGGAGGGCCTCCTGGCATGACAATATCGTTTCCAGCAGCAACAGCATCTGCTCCGTCTGTTACAATATCCATATCCCCCCAGTCGGTTACCACAGCTCCCTCAAATCCCCATTCTTCACGAAGAATATGGGTGCACAGATCTTTATTTGCTCCTGCAAAAATACCATTTATCTTATTAAAAGATGTCATAATACACGCAACCTTAGCATCACGAACCAGCATCTCAAAGGGCTTTAAATAAATTTCCCGGGCTGTGCGCTCTGTCAGGATCGAATCTACTGCATCATAATTTTTTCTGCTGCTTCCCCTGCGGAATGTTTCCTGCTCATTTACTGCAAAATGCTTCGGACATACCAGCACCGGATGATTCTCCTGTACACCCTTGGTTATCTCACAGGCACATATTCCAGTTAAATAAGGATCTTCTGAAAAATATTCAAAATTTCTTCCGCAAAGAGGATTCCTGTGTAAGTTTACAGCTGGTGCAAGCCATATATCCACTTGCTTTCTCTCGCATTCTTCCCCTATAGCATTTCCAAATTCATACCAGAGTTTTTTGTCAAATGCGCAGGCGATCAGCATTTCCGTTGGCCATGCTGTCTCTCCGATTCCAGCTGGTCCGTCTTTATAAAAAACAGACTTGATACCCTTTTCCTCAATCGCAGGAGAAACATATCCGGCATATCCAACCGGATGGCTGTTCGTGGTCAGAGGTGTCCCGTTTTCATCTAAAATTGTAGAAGGTTTACTCAGATCTCCTGCTGCTGCAAAAGGAATTCCAGGTCCGTATCCCACACAAAGGGCAGCCAGTTCTTCTATGGAAAATCCAGAAAAATTTCTTGTTTGCACTTTACAGTTATGTACTTCTGCTGCTTTTTTCTGTTGATTTCCTTTTTTAACTGTATCTACTCTCTCTGTTCTCTCTATTACGTCCGCTATTTTCGTCGTTCCATCAGGTTTTTTATCCTTTGTTAAAAATTTAAGCTTTCCACAGTTACAGGATGCTAACATCAGGCAATTCTCACATTGCTCCAGAACATAATCCTGTTCTGTTTGCATAAATTTTCCACAGACCGTATTTCTGGAAGAGTTTCCCACACGCAGTGCATACTCCCCTTTTTCCAGCACCCATGCGGCTCGCTCTTCTTCATATACCGCCAGTTCTTTCCATGGAATTGTAATGCTAAGCACTTCCTCTTCACCAGGAGCCAGCTGAGAGGTTTTTTCAAAACCTCCCAGAGCCTGCATCGGATGCTCACATCCTTCCTGATCCATTTTTGACCAATAGACCTGGGCTACTTCTTTTCCCGGCACAGCTCCTGTATTTTTCACACGGACAACAACTTTTATACCGTCTTTTTTCTTTTGGGTACCTGTTTCTGTAATTTCAAATGTCGTGTATGATAATCCGTATCCAAATGGGAATAACACATTTTTCTGAAAAGTATCAAAATACCGGTAACCTGCATAAATGTTCTCCCAGTAAACCGTTACAGGACTTTTCTCAAATCCCCTGCTGCCATTTTCCTCTGCGGATAATCCATAATCCTCATACGTCATGATCTGATCCGGATGTTCCTTATCCCATGAAAAATGTGCAGATGAAGGATAGTCGTTATAATCTTCTGCAATAGTCACTGTCATTTTTCCAGATGGGTTCACTTTTCCAGAAAGAATTCTGCCCAGGGCAACCGCACCTCTTTCCCCGGGAATTCCAAGAAACAATACACTTTTGATGCTGTCATACTTTTTCAGCCATGCCAGATCGATCAGACCATTTACATTTAATATAACCACAACTTTGGTAAACTGACTGCATACTATGTCTACCAGTTTTTCTTCTTCCCTTGTCAGGTAATAGTCTTCTGTCAAATGCCGGTCACATTCCTCACCACCGGAATTTCTTCCCAGAACGATCACTGCGGTATCTGTTTTTTCCGCTGCCTGTTGAAGCAGATACTCTGGCACTTCATATTCTTTAAGCGGAGCACGGTACTTTCCAAATATTTCATACATGATTCCACAGTTCATAGCCTCATTTACTTTCGTCCAGTCAAAAGTATCCTCTTCAGAAACCTTTTCCTCTTTCAGCTTATATGTGTAGAATCCCTTTAATAAAGCTTCCGGAATAATACTGTTTTTTTCACACTCGTCAAGAATCGTAGGACAGCCGGCAATATGAGCCCCACCTGAACCGTTTCCGGAATACAGCATTCCAATCTGTGCTCTTCCGAAGAATGCCACATCTTTCTGTCCGACAAATGGAAGAAGATTATCTTCGTTTTTTAGCAGTACCACAGATTCTTCTACTATTTTTTCTGCAACTTTTTTTTGATTCATTCTCTCTATTGCTCCTTACTGGTTACTGCTGTGAAATTTTCACTTCGACCTCATGCATCTTTCCATCTCTGAAATCTGGCAATACAGATTCCAGGCACGGCTTTCCATCTACAAAAAGACTTCCTTTTCCGTTCTCCACATGCTGTGGATTTTGAATCACAATGTGATAATCGGCTCCTCTGAAATGTCTTGTCATCTCTGCATTTTCCCATTCTGCCGGAAAACAAGGAACAATTTTTAAGCCTTCATAATCCCTCTTCACACCCATGATTCCTTCGTATATTCCCATCAGGCACCAGACAGATGTTCCTGTAGTCCAGGACTGATAAGACTTTCCGTAATATCCTGGATGTGTAGAGTAGCAATTGGTAAAGACATAAGGTTCAGCACCGGAACGTGAAGAAGGATTTTTCTCACTGTCAGGCATTATTTTCTTTAATGTCTGCAATGCTTTTGATGCTCTTCCCACCTTACAATCCATCAGAATCTTAAATCCTGTTGCGTGACAATAAACACCGCCATTTTCAAACAATCCGGGAAGCATTCCTGACATTCTTCCTACATGGGCATCGTAAATCTGGTAAGGCGGATCGTTCAATGGAAATCCAAAATCCCGCTCCATTTCATCAACGGACCGAAGCAGTTCTGGCAGCTTTTCATCATCTGCTACATCTGCCAACACAGCCCAGGTCTGGGCATTCAAATAGATTTTACTGCCTTTACTGTCCTTGGTACCTATATCTCCTTTTCTACTCAAAGCTCTAGCATACCAGTTTCCATTCCATGCCGCCTGATTGATACTGCATTTCATTTTTTTGTACTCTTCTTCCAGGAACTGTGCATATGTATGATCACCTGCATATTCCATCAGATTTTTCAGTTCCCGAAGTGCCAGACAGAACTGATGGGAAAGCATCACAGATTCTGCCTCTTCATCATCTGTAACATTCAGTGCGTCGTTCCAGTCTGCGAAAAATATTTTAACCAGACCGTTTTCACCTTTATCTGCAATCAGTCGGTCAACAGCTGCTTTCACATGCTCCAGCACTGTAGCTTCCCCACCATCCTGCCAGGCTGTCTTTTTTTCCAGCAATGCCAGATTACCAGTTTCTTTGATCAGTTCACATACTGCCCAGATGATCCAGAATGGCTGATCTGAGTAACGGGTATCATCATAAGGATACCAGGTCAGTACCGCATGCCCATCACGGAACTGATGTCTCAGACACTCTATAATCTCTTCTTCTGCTTTTTCCTGTCTGTAGTTCAAAAGTCCGACTGCGATCTGCAGATTATCCCGGACTCCTTTTTTCCCGACAATACAAAAATCAGCCTGCTTTTTCACCCAGTTATTCATAATATGGTTTATTTTTTCATCCGGTGTCTTAATTGACAGAGAACTGATTTTTTCATAATTGTATGCTGCTGCTTTTTCAAATTCCTGCTGTACTTTTTCCGGGTTTGATCCGTACTGTTCTACTACTTCAATCGCCTTTTCACATGACTGGCTGATTCCGAACAGCACATGAATTTCTTTTTTCTCACCTGGCTGTAACTGAATTTTATGCTGAAGCACTCCTCCAAGGATAAAAAGTGCAGCTTCTGAATTCGTGCAGTCTCTTCCCTGTACCACTACATCTGGCCGCTGAAATAACGCACATGCAGATGCATCCGGCATTGTTAAGGTCGATAACGAGCCACAGAATTTCGTCAAATCTCCATCATAAGCATATACTGGTTCCGTAGAAGCCAGAAATCCGTGATAATACTCATGTGGGGCAAACGGATGTGCGGAATCACAGTAAATTCCATTTAATTCTGACTGAAAACCAGTATTCATACAACGGTACATTTCGTAGTATCTTGGATAAGAAAATCCTTCCAGCGAAAAGCTGACAGCCGAAAACATACTGAGATTACGTTCCTGTTCTCCCTTATTACAAAGCGTCACTGTCCACATTTCATAAAGTCCCTTTTGGGGAACAAAAATTCTCCAGGAGCCTTCTATTTCATCTTTTTCTGATCGTATTTCTGAGTAGCTGATGTTGTGTGTACAGCTGTAATTTTCAACTTCCGCATTTAATGGTCCTTTTCCAATGTTCCAGCAGCTTCCACTTTCATCATCTCTTAAATATACATATCTGGCATCATTTTGATTAATCATGCACATATCTGCTTTTTCGCTGAGGAAATAGCTCCGGCCATGACCGGTCTGGGAAATCTGGGCACAATACCGGTCTTCATTCCATAAATAATTATACCAGTGTCTTGGCGTTGCCGGATCTAGTATCTGACAGCTGTTTCCTTCATCCGTAAACTGATACAGATCAGTGTTTTCCAGCATTTCTACTGATGTCTTCATAGCAATTTCTCCTCGTATTTCTTATCTTTTTACAGTGAGATGATACTGAATTCCTGGAATCGTGCCATTTACCGCAAACTGTATCTCCCCATTTTCCTCTATTCCTTCAAGCTGTGCGATTACTTCTCCAACCGGACTTAGTACCTCAAGCTTGGCTTCTTTTGCCTGTACATAAATACAGCCTTCCAGTGTTTCTGCAAACAGCTTTCCTTTAAATTCTACAGCTGTAAATTCATATGGCATTCCGGGTATTTTCTGTCCAGGATAGTATCCGGTTTCATCCATCCCAGTCTCTCCCATTGCAGTAAGAATATATTCCTGCGCCTGATCAAGATTGTTTTCTTCTTTTGCGATAAAAGCCAACGTGATCCGTTTGTTTTCTGCTTTTACCTTTACCATATCAGATAACGAAATCAATTCTTTCGGTGCCCCGCTGTAATATCCACAATAAGGAGTCTGAACCGCATAGCAGGCATTTTCCGGATCAAATATAATTTCCCCGGTCTCAGATATTAATTTTCCATCAACATAGCCAGTTTCCTTTGGAATTACATCCCACTCCTTCATCGCCTGATCCATGATGCGCGCAAAATTTCTGTAATCTCCCTCTCCTGCAATCTTTGCAATATCATTAAACACAAGCGCCTGCTCCCCAAGATGAACGCCCTGCTCAATCAGCTTTGTTCCCTTAGCAGCTCTTTCCAGCCGGTTTTTATCTTCATATCTTCTTCCAATATCCCGGTACTTTGACCACGCATAATAAACACTGTGTTTTGCCTCAGATAATCTGGCTCCGTTTAAAAATCCTGCATTTACTGCAATATCTCCATTTCCCTGGTAGGTGTCACCAGAATCCAGAAATACGTTGCGCATTCCTGTTATATATGGGAAAAACATAGTCGGCATAGCATGAAACTCAGGCAGTGTTTTCAGATCATTCTGGGTATACACAATATCAACACAATGCTTAGCCTCAGATACCAGACCTTTCAGAAACATCGATGCCATAAATCCCCACTGACAGATCACCGCCGGGTCATTATACACATCAAAGATATTCCGGATTTCATCTGCCGGCTGATCATCCCAGTTCTCTGAGGTATGATGATTGTAAAGAATCAATCCATCCCAGTCATTCAGGCATGCATAGGCAACTGTCTGAACAAGTGCAGTGGAATGGAACATATGCTCACCATATTCGTTCCATTCGCTTAACATAAAAGGCTTTCCTTTTACGATTGCTACAGATGCCAGACTCAACAGGGTAGTTGCCATGGAACCAACGCCTCTCTGCCAGGTCAGAGGATTGGTGGATACATATTCTACCGGTCCATTTACCATATAAGTATTGTTCATATCAGGCAATAAAAGCGGATGATTGAAATAGCTGTTGTTTTCCATCAGATCTCCATCTGTATGTCCATACACATCAGCCGCCCCTGCAATCAGATTACTTGTAACGATCGGAACCTTAACTCCCAAAGAAATAAGATAATCCTTCATATCCCGGTAAAATTTCCGGTTCATATAAATACCAAACTCCATAAAATCTGCATATCTGGCCGGACTTTCTTCTGTATCCCAAGAACCATTAGGATCGTTAACCGGCTGATAAAAACCGCCTGCAATACCACGTACCGTTCCTGCTGCCGGATCTTCCTCTTCTCCTAGCGCACAGCAGCCTTCACAAGTCCATGCTTCTGCAAGTCTTTTTCTTGTATGATATTTCATTAACAGAAAATGGTTGAAACGAGACTGCACTTCATCCCTGTATGGCTTCATCTGCTCATCGGCATCAGCTCCCATGGCCCATTTGATTGCAGAATCCTCGTTGTTGATCTGAACTGTCACAACAGCCGGATCATCTGCAAGTGAGAGTCCTGTATAGGGATTTACATGACAAAGCAGCTCTTTTGCATATTCCTTCTGCAGCTCTATCATGCGCGCATTATAAATGGCATAACGTTTAATACAGGACGGTGCTCCCCCTGGATAATCCATTTCGTCACCTGGCTGAAATTCTCTTGCAACAATCAGGTCAACATGCAGATAAATTCCTTTTTCTTTTAATTTCGCAATAAAGTAATCAAAACGGTCCAGCCCTTCTGGATTGAATTTCCTGCTGTTTCCGTCTGCATAATCCAGAAGTGGGTTATTTACACAGCTGCTCCAGCTTCCAGGTTGCTCACCTACAGGCGCATCTGCTGCATGAAGACGAATCAGGTTTACTCCCATGCTTGCAAAACGCTCTGCCATTTTTTTCGCAGTTTCATGATCAGGCGTATTGGAACGTGCTGCCACATTAAAGCCAAGAAAACGGGCTCTTTTTCCATCTTCGAAATACAGATGTCCGTTTCTTGTCTCCACAAATCCGTGTTTTCCGGCAGGTGCGTCTAAAAGGTGAGAGTAATCCAGAATTCCCTTATTAGGTTCTGCTTTATGTATTCTTAAGTGTTGTCTCATGTTCTGTCTGCCTCCTTGTAAGCTTTTGCATAGAATCCCCTGTCTGTTCCTTCCAACCAGCCGTCTTCTGTAACCTTATACTCATCTTTCAAGCGAATATCCTGGGATGAACTTCCCACTTCCACAAGAAATGTTCCTTTTTCCACTTTCCACTGCATATTCATGTCCAAAAATGCCATCTGACTAGCCTTTACTTCGAATATAACTGTCTGCTTTTCTCCTGGCTCTAAAGTGATTCGCTTAAATCCTGCCAATTCTTTTACCGGTCTTGCCATACTTGCATAAAGATCTCTCAAATACAGCTGTACCACTTCATCGCCGACCCTGCTGCCCACGTTCTCTACATCCACTCTGATCTCAATTGTTTCAAAAGGGCCAATTTCCTTTTTGGAAAGTTTCAGGTCGGAATAGGAAAACTGTGTATAGGAAAGTCCGTGGCCGAAACAATATCTTGGTGTGTGTGGCAAATCCACATAATTGGCAAATCCGATGCTTCCAACCTGATCCCAGCAGGAATTGTACTGATGATTGTAATAAACAGGAATCTGTCCTGCATGATAAGCAGTTGTAACAGGCATTTTACCTCCTGGGTTATATTCTCCAAGCAATACGCTTACAACAGCCTCTGCTCCGGTTTCTGCCGGGCTCCATGCCTCCAGGATTCCATCCAGATACTTATCCGCAATATCACTTGAGATCGGTCTTCCGTCAAAATGTACTCCGACCATTGGCTTGCCAAATGCAGCTGCACGTTTTATAAATTCGTCCTGTCCTTTTGGCAGATTAATATTGCTTCCATCTACACCTTCTCCCATAGAAGACATGGAGCAGGTTCCGTGTTTGCCTCCTAATGTAAGGATTACCAGATCTGCCTCTTTTATCTTTTCCAAGGCTTCCTCAAAATGGGATTCATCTTCTCCTGCAATATAATAACCATAAGAATAGCTTACCTCTACATCTGGCAGCTTTTCCCGCAGTTCTTCTAAAAGGCTTCTGCAATCCGGCTTCTGCCTTCTCAGGATCTGATCAAACTCCTCTGTTTCATCTGACTGGATATTCGTTCCTGGAACTGTTTTGATTTCCTCTGGTTTTGCAACTTTTACCCCACTGACTCCTGCAATGGAATTCGCTATGGCATAAGTGGATTCCATCATGCACATATGGGTATATCCACCAAAAAACTTTCTTGCACAGTCTGCATGAGGACCGATTACTGCTATTTTTTTTACGTCGGAGCCAATTGGCAATACTCCGTTATTCTTCAGAAGGACCAGCGATTCTTTCGCGGACTGCAGGGATACTTCTCTGTCTGTCTTCTGGGAAAATACACCTTTTAACTCCTCTCCCTGCAAAGAAAACGGATGTTCAAATAAGCCCATACGGAACTTTGCAGTCAGCACACGCAATACAGCCCGGTTAAGTGCACTGATATCGGCTTTTCCAGTCCGGAACTTTTCCAGAAACTTCTCTCCAAATCCACTTGGATTCGGAAGTTCCATATCCATTCCGGCTTTCAGGCAAAGCAGTCCGGCATCTTCCAGCGTCTCTCCAACATGCTGGGAGCCATGGGTATTACCAACTGCACCATAGTCACTGATGCAAAGTCCCTGAAATCCCATTTCATCTCTAAGAAGCTTTGTCAGAAGTCCATAAGATGCAGATACCGGTTCCCCATTCACAGTGCAGTAACAAGGCATGATTCCCAGAAGGTCAGACTCCTGGATTGCAGCCTGAAATGGTTTTCCATAAATTTCTTCCAGAAGTCTTGGCGGTGTATCACTGACAGCTCCGTGGATTCCTCCATTGGAATTATGGAAGGCCAGAAAATGTTTGGCAACACTTTCTGTTTTTCTTCCTGCTGTTTCCTTTTTCTGTATTCCTTTTGTATATGCAGCTCCCATTGCAGAAGCAAGGGCCGGATCTTCCCCATAGGTTTCTCCCTGGCGTCCCATACGGGAATCTCTGGAGATATCCAGAACAGGCGCTAATATGTGGGTAATTCCGCAGGCAGCTTCCTGCCGGCTTACAATTTCTGCGATCTTTTCTTCCACTTCCGGATCAAATCCGGCACCACGTCCGATACCTGCCGGAAAGCTGGTGGAATCCTGAATAAATGGGCCGCATAAGCCTTCCATGTGAAAAATTGCAGGAATGTGATGTTCACTGTTTTCCATTACAATTTCCTGGACTTTTTTCTGCCACGCCGCAACTTCTTCCAATGTCTCCATCCGCCGCATTTCCAATGTGCTTACTTCTCCAATACCATGCGGTACTCTTTTTGAAATTCCGTCAAAATCTTTATATTCTTCGTCAAAAGGAAAAACACCGGTCAGCTGTGCTGCTTTTTCTTCCAGACTCATTTCTTCCAGCAGTGCCTTAGCTCTTTTCTCAGGTGCCAGTGATGCGTTTAAGTATTCTTTACTCATGCTTGTTCTCCATTATCACATATTCATATTTACCGTAGTCTGCTTCATGACAGCTGCCATCTGGCAGTAAAATTTCTGCATGGGCATTCGCCGGGATTTCTACTTTTATTCTGCAGTTTTCTCCCTCATACTCCCAGGAAGATTTAATTTTTCCAAAAGGTGAATCGTAAGATGCTTTCACATATCCAATCTGCCTGTCAGGATAGGGCTGAATCCTGATTTTTCCTTTTTCCACCCGTATTCCGGCAACACGATCCATCAGCCAGCCGGCAAAAGTTCCGAAAGAATAGTGATTCATGGAATCTTTCGGTTCTCTTCCTGCTTCCATACCTTTCCAGTTTTCCCAGACTGTAGTTGCATCATACTTCAGCTGATACAGCCACCCCGGATATGTGTCCTGAAGCATAAGCTTCCATGCCGTATCTCCATGACCATAATCAGTCAGCACATGAAGCAGTTCATATGTGCTTAAAAATCCGGTATTCAGATGAAATCCGTTTTTCACGATCATTTCATTCAGCTCATCACAGGCAATCTTTTTTTCTTCCTCTGAAAGCATGTCAAACATGATCGCGTGAACATAATCGCACTGTCTTTTCTGCTTCATATGTCCATTTTCCATACAAACTTCCCGGTAGGCCAGTTTGGTAAACTTTCTCATTTCACTATAGAATTCTGCTTCTTTCTGGTATCCAAGAGCTTTTGCCATTTCTGAGGCGATATAGCAGCCGTAAGATAAATGTGAAGTGCAGACTTCCGGTGCACCATGTTCATAAATATCTCTCAGGTAAGTTCCACCTGGATCTTCTGTGTTTATAAATCCGTTCCAGTCCGGTTCGATCCATTCTCCCCAATGCCAGCCTGTATCCAGCAGATAAGAACTATACTTTTCGTTTTTCCCTTTTTTTCTTCCAGGATTGTCCTTTTTTGCACGTTCCAGACAATAAGCCAACCATTCCTTTACTTTTTCATAATTTTCTGCAAGTATTTCTGGATTATTGTAACGAAGATACATTCTCCATGGAATCAGATCTATGGCATCACTCCATCCAGCCGCACCGTCAAACAAATGTCCCTGTGATGCCGGAGCTGTCTGGCTGATACAACCACCTTCCAGTTGTACTTCCCTTAATTCACTTAAAAATTTCCGATATACCGGATAGCATTCCATCAGGTACATTCCTGTGTTTACAAATACCTGGGCATCGCCTGTGAAGCCGGTTCTCTCCCTTGTAGGACAATCAGTAGGAATTTCAAGGAAATTCCCTTTCATGCTCCACACTGCATTTGAAAACAGCTGATTGATTCCCGGATGTCCACATTCAAATTTTCCTGTCTGTGGCATATCTGAATAAACAGCAATTGCGGTAAAATTCTTTTCTGTCACTTTTACATCTGTTATAGCCTTAATATAGCGGAAACCAAATATGGATTTTTCCGGCTTATACTCATTCCAGCCTTCTTTACAAATGTATTTTACACATTGCTCTACCCGGTGCTCTGGTGCCTGGAAATTTTCCTGCGTAAAATTGCCATTCTGATCCAGACACTCTCCATGATAAAGCGTAATGCACTGTCCTGCCTGTGCATAAAATCCAAACTTCACGTAACCAGCTATGTTCTGACCAAAATCAATAACAACCTCTCCATTAGGTGTATGAATCTGCTTGCCTGTATAGTTTTCTTTTTCAACTACATCAAAGCTATTGGAACAAACCAGGTTTTCATAGCCGAATTGTTTTTCTGTTACCGGATGCCATTCACAGATGTTTTCTTTTCTTGCATCATAACACTCGCCCTGCATCAGATCATTTAACCCAAGCGGTCCCTCCTGGGATGCACTCCAGCTTTTATCACTTATCAGAACTGTTTTTCTATCAATTTCCAGCTGACACAGAATTGCCAGATCTGTCCCAAAGCTATTTCGTACTCCACCGTATCCAGTATCGCCTCGCCACCAGCCATCTCCAACTGTAACAAGAATTTCATTTTTTCCGACGTTTAAAAGCCCACTCACATCGTATGTCTGATATTGAAGTCTGGCATTATACTGACTTGTACCAGGGGCAAGAATAAAATCACTGGCTTTTTTCCCATTTATATACGCATTATAAATACCATGGGCAGTTATATAGAGTCTGGCATTTCCGGAATTCTCTACCAGAAATTCTTTTTTCAGATAACTGGCAGGCTGTCTTTCCTCTGGTTCATGAAAAAGTTCCGGATCAATCCATTCTGCCACCCAGTCTTTTTCATCCAGAAGTCCTATTTCAAAGCTGCTTTTTTCGCTCCATTCTCCACAGATATCCTTTTCATCCCATAAACGGACTTTCCAGGTCACCTGACTGCGGCTTTTTAATTTTCCTTGATATTTATGATCCATTACAGAAGATCTGACTTTTCCAGTGTCATATATCTCCTGACCATCCACACTGGCTTTTACCTGATAGGCCGTCTGTGTCTTTGCTTCTTGTACTTTCCATAACAATTTTGGTGAAACAATATCTATAGTTGGATTACCTGTTAAGTATTCAATTTTCAAATCCGTTGCTTTTATCATTATGACTCCTCAGTGTAGGTATTGCTTTTTGCTATGATCCGTAAAATTCTTTCTGCACATCCACGTAATTCTTCCAGTGTAATCGGATATTTTACAGTTCCCTCTTCTGCATCAACAGATGCAAGTATTTCCTCTACGTCCTCTTTGCTTCCCGGCATAAGCAGGTCATTTCCTGCCTTGATGCAGGCTGCCGCGTTGGAAGGTCCATATAAAGGCATTCTGCCTTCCAGATCCGGTTTGGGCTCTGCGGTAGTACCCCAGTCAGTCATAATCAGCCCTTCAAAGCCCCACTCCTGACGTGCAGCTTTTGTTAAAAGATCTACCGAATTCGCAGTATGAATTCCATTCAACATATTGTAAGATGACATCAAGGCCAACGGCTGTGCTTTTCTGATTGCGATTTCAAATCCTTTCAAGTAAATTTCACGCAGAGTGCGTTCTGTCACGTGACTATTATTGTATGCCCTGTTATCTTCCAGATTGTTACATGCGAAATGTTTAATTGTAGTACCAGCTCCAGGGTGAGACTGAACGCCTTGGGTCTCAGCAGCTGCACAAATACCGGAAATAAGCGGATCTTCAGAATAATATTCGAAGTTTCTTCCACACAAAGGATTTCTCTGGATATTCATTCCCGGTGCCAGCCAAAGCATGATTCCAAATTCTTTCATTTCGGAACCGACAATATCTCCTGCTTCGTAAAGAGCCTCTTTATCCCAGGTCTGTGCCAGCAAAGTTGCTGTAGGAATTCCAGTGCAATACTGATAATAAGTAACTTCCTTCTCTTTCAAAGGCCGATTATCCTGTTTCATAAAAATATCCATAAAATCATTTCCAAGGGCTGGTTTCTGCCAAGTCACATTCTGACCGTCATCCACTGTAAAGATTGGTGACAACCGCAAACCAGCAGGTCCGTCAGCCAGAATAATATTATGTATATTTCTGCTTTTAATAAGACTTGAAGTCGTTTCTCCTGCAGCTCCAGGGCAGGCTCTGCTTGCCGCCCCTATTGTCGAAGTTTCTTCTTCACCGCCTCTTGCTGTTCCAACACATAATGCAGTCAGTTCTTCTTTTGTTAACTGCTGTACCAGATCGTACAGACTGCATTTTCCAGAGAGCACATCTTCCATTCTGTAGATTTGAGATGCTTGAATTTCCGTTTTCTTGTCAGGAACCTGTTCTGATTTTTTTATTTGTTTTTCCAGACAATTGTCATTTTTCTTTTTTGTCAGAAAACTTTCTACAAACAAATCTGGAGCATTCTTGATTTCTTTTTCTTCTTCCGGATATGAATAAAACAGCGTTTTATCCCCATGGATGCATTCCATTTCACAATCCAGCGGCAATAATTTTTCCAGTTTCTGATAGATACATTCTTTTTCCAGGTGAATAACTCCGGTCACCTTTGTTGCTCTGGAATGTTCTCCTACACGGATAATATAGCTGCCTTTCTCCCAGATCCACGCTTCCTGTTTCTCATCATAAGAAGCCATCCGGCTTACCGGAAAGGAAATCGTCATATTCTCACTCTCACCAGGCTGTAGGCATTTTGTTTTTGCATAAGCTGCCAGTTCCTGATAAGGCTTTTCCAGCCGTCCATCCGGTTCTGATATATAAATCTGCACTACTTCCCTTCCAGAATATTCTTTTCCTGCATTCGTAACCTGTACATTTAATACGATTTCAGAATTTTTAAGTAAAATATCCTTTGTTTCAACCAAAAATGTAGTATAAGATTTTCCATATCCAAATGGATATGCCGGAACTTTTCCAAAAGAATCAAACCAACGGTACCCCACATAAATTCCTTCTGTATAATATTCATCATCCCGGTTTCCGTTCCTATATCCAAATGTATCTGCATTGGGATAATCTTCATATTCTTTTGCCCAGGTCGCTGCCAGATGTCCACAGGGATTTACTTTTCCACTCAAAACATCTGCAAGTGCATCTCCCCCTGAGCTGCCAGCCTGTCCCATCAGAACAACAGCTGAAATATTGGACAGCTCATGGAAAAAGGAAGTATCAATCACGCCGCCAATGTTCAGTACAACAATAACGTGACTGTAATGGCTGCACAGAGTAGTCAAAAACTCTTTCTCTTCCTGATGCAGCTGATAGTCACCAGGCTCATTTCTTCTGTCTGCACCTTCACCGGAATTTCTTGCAAGTACATAAATTGCAATATCCTGGTCTGCCTTGGAAAAATCATTTTCTTCTGTAGGAATCGTCAAAGGGTTCCGATGGGCAAACATCGCCCAGAATGCCAGTTCCGGAGAATCGGCATATTTTTGCTGCATTTTTTCCTTATAAGCTTCTTTCTTCTGCACTGCCGCAGCATCGTATCTGTCCAGCCACGCTTTCGTGGTAATGACAGCACCTGCGTGCTCCAGCCCTTGTTCTACAGAACTGACTTCTCTTGCATTCACTTCTCCTGAGCCAGTTCCACCTGAGACGGTATGTCTGGCACCATTTCCAAACAAAGCGATTTTTGCTTCTTTTAACTTGAGCGGCAGAATACCGTTATTCTCCAGCAAAACCATTCCTTCTGCTGCAATCAGGCGACTTCTGTTTCTGTTTTCGATTTCGCGTCGGCTTACATCCGGCGAAACTGCTGCGTAAATTTTTTTCATGCCCAACACTCCAGATTCTAATTGTAAATTATGGATTTATACTTTACGACTGATGCTATGCTAATTGGTGTTTGTTACCAGTGAACAGTAACTGCTGTTTTACTGCTCAGTGCTTTTCTGGCTGCGTCTTCTCGCCAGTTCTTCATGAATCGCCGGAAGCTTTTCTTCCAGATCAAAGAACCGGAACAATACAAATAATCCAAGATTGATAATCAGTGGAAGATAGTTTGAAAATGCATAAATTGCATATCTCATAGAAGTAGTTGCCACTTCCAGATCCGGATTGTAAGCGCCCAATGCCAGACAAGCTGTAAGGATTACAGAACCTACACCGGAACCGATCTTGGTTCCAATTCCAATTGCACCTGATGAAACACCTACCATTTTGTTGTAGTATGTATATTCGTTGTAATCGATAACCATAGCCAGAAGAACTCCGTACAGACACATCAGCGGAATCTGAACAAAGCTTCCGATTACACTGACTGCAATATATACCTTAAAATTAGTCGGGATAATACAACGAATTAAAGCAGTAAATGCAGCTCCCAGTACACCGAAATCAATTGTTTTACGAACTCCCAGTTTTGCAATAATCGGTTTCGACACGACAAAACCAACAAGAGTGGCAAAAAATCCCAGGGCTCCAGCAAGTGCTACCAGATTATCATTTCCGAAAATCCATTTACAGTAATAAGTACCAGATGTAGCAGCAATTGAATTTGTGATCTGTGTGATCAGATTAAAAAGTATTAAAATAACCCAATATTTATTTTTAAACAACATTGGAATAGATTTCTTTAACGGAATTGCTTCTTCCTCATCCTGACTATCATTTTCACTAACTTCATCTACAAGTTTCGCTTTGCGACCGTTCATATAACAGATAGAAAGCATTAACAGAACCAGAAGCGCCATAATAAAACCATATTTTATCCATGCATTCTGATTGCCGCCCAGGGCATTTGTAATCGGAATTGTAAGAATCGCGATTACCATTCCAGAGCCATATGCACCAACAGCCCTGCATACACCCATACTTTCACGTTCGCTCTGGCTGTTTGTTCTGACAACCATAACAGCAGACATTGGAGTTCCCATCAGGGTTCCGCATACTGCTGACAAAAGAATGTTTGTCACACATGCATATATCAGTGCAGGAATCTGTCCTGCCTTAATTGGTACGCAGAACAGTAATGCTGCCAGAATGGAATATGGAACCATCATTCTTAAAATCCAACGATAGTATTTTCTATTTCCACCTTTGGAGTGATCGATTATATTTCCAAACCACAGATCCGTCACTGCATCTACAATCTTTGCGATCAGCATTACAATACCAATGCCGCCAACAGCCAAACCCACCTTATCCGTATAGAAATAAGTAAGCTGGCCAATCAGATTGGCTACCAGATTCATGCCAAACTGCCCTGACATATCTGCAAGATAATCACGTTTGCGCATCATTTTCTGCACACCATTTCGGTCAACTCCCAGACCGCGTTTTTCTTTTCTCATGTTTTCTTCTCCTTTTTGTATCTAATACTTTTATAGCTACCAGGGATCAGTAACTTTTTATACCTCAACTTTATCATTCTTAGTTTTTTCTGTATTGTAATTTAAGGTTTTATATTGTAAAATTCAACATATAATTTCAGATTTTTAACATTAACAAGCCCCCAAAAATACTGTCAAATATAGATTTAGAAAAACTTGAGGAGATGCTTTCATATGAATTATGTATCTTTTTGCAGAATGTATTTTTCTGTTACCCATATTCCAGTCAGTCTTATGAAAAAGAACGAAGCCATTTATTCTTCTATTGGTGAAGTATGTTCCGTAAAGGCTGCGCGTTATTGGGAAATGGCACCGATTGATGACACCCCTAATTTTTACCGATATTCACCAGATATTGAATATGGAGTTGTCCATATCCTTGGAACCGATTACGCAATTGTTCTCGGACCAGCTTTTAGTGTTCCGGTTACTTCTGAAATTATCAGAACTTATATGCATGAAAATGCCATTGCATTGGAATACCAAGAGGCAGTCGCAGAATTTCTCTGTACTATCCCGCGAATTACTTACCAGCAATTTTCCAGACATCTCGCATTAATTCACCTATGTCTGAATCAAAAAGAAATAAGTGTCCAGGATCTTTTTCAACAGGACAATGAGCACGTGAGAAAACGTGAAGAACAGAACGTCAACGAAATTGCCAATAATATCGAGAATAATAATTTACACGACTCCTACTATTTTGAGCAGGAATTATATCAAGCAGTAAAAGAAGGAAACCCTGTCAAACTAGATCATTTTTTGAACACAAACAAGTTTCAATCCATAGAGGGAAAAATGGCCAACACGCCTTTGCGCCATGCAAAAAATCTATTTATCGCGACAACAACAAAAGTGGGAATGCTTGGTGCCATTCCAGGCGGTCTGGATATTGAAAAGACCTATCAGCTTATGGATCTATATATTCAGGAATGTGAACGACTGCAGACGATCAGTGATGTAAAATCCCTCCAGTATTCCATGATACAGGATTTCTGCCACCATACAGCTAATACTCATATTCCAGAAGGAATTTCCTCTGAAATATACAACTGTATGAGCTACATCCGCTGCCACACCAACGAAAATCTAAGTATTGAAGATATCGCAAAACAGATTCATCGCAGCAGTTCCTACACCATGAAGCATTTTAAAGAAGAACTTGGAATTAATATAGGGGCATACATTGTCCGCTGTAAGCTGGAAGATGCCAAGGGACTGTTGACTTATAGTGATAAAAGCCTGACTGAGATTTCGAACTATCTTTGTTTTTCCAGCCAGTCTTATTTTCAGAATGTTTTTAAGAAAAAATATGGGCTGACACCTTTACAGTATAGAAAAAAGACACAACATATATAAAAAATTTTTCACCATCTTAGAAATTAATGATAATTTTTTTCAGCTAGTTTATCATTTTCGTAACGTCACGAAAATTTCTCAAACTACATAATAACCTATAAAATATAAAAAGGCTGCTTCTTATAAAGATATCCCTTAGTCAAATTGGATTTCTTTATTTTCAAACAGCCTTTTAATAAATTGTGAACTTCCAGAAATTTTACAACTAAATCCAGCCTATATCCATTCATCGGCATTCCGAATCAAGTCAATGATTTCATCCAATGAACGCTCACTTTCCACGTATACATCATACAACGCCTGTTTTGCCCTCTCGATTTTCCGTTCCGGGTGTCGTTCATCCAGCAGTGTGGAAAGCTCCTCAGCAAGAACACTATATTCCTTATGTTTTTTAATTACTTTTTCCTGAAGTCTTTCTATTTTTCTGTCCAGAGCTTCTATGTGTTTCCTTTCTTCCTGCTCCTGTTTTTCCATGTCATTCTTCCTCTCTACTGTCGGTATCCGTTTTTCCTTGTATAAAACTGAGGATCTCCTCATAGCTTTTTTCGCTTCCTGCAATAGCTTTTAAAATTTCTTCATTCAAAATCGCTTTTTTCTTTTTATGCAGGTCTTCCAGTTCCGCTGTCAGGCGGTCATTCTGTTCACGGTTCCGGCTGATTGCCCTCTCTGTTTTTGCTATTTTCTGTTCAAGTGTTTCCCTGTTCATGTTTCTTGCCATCACTGTACTCCCTTCAAGATTCTGCTGATATTTTCTGCACGGTATTTCACATAATTCCAATCCATGTCAAAAGCACTTAAGATCACTTTCTGGGTTTTGGTTACTGCATGATCAAGCCGGTACACCTTATCCAGCTGGCGTGTCATCTCGATCTTTTCCAGTTCCACGATTTCATAGGCACCTGTTGCTGCCAGGTAAAAGACATATCCGGCATATCCAAATCCACATAGCACCAGATAAATGGTCCATAGTACAAACCCGGTGGATTTTTCCGCCATTCCAAATGTACATCCGCAATATAAAATAACCAGGCAGATCAAAACAGTGTTCACAATCCGTTTCTGAAAAAGCCAGGAATCCTTTCATACCCGATCTGGATTTTTTCCAGGTTCTCATACAACTGCTGCCATCCTTTCTTTTGCTTCAAGTCCGCCTTCCTCTCTGATACAGCTAATCACAAGCTGTTTCTTTTTGTACAGGGAAACTAAAATGCGTAAATACTCCTGGCTGACCTGTTCTAAAATCTCCTCTTTTTGTTTTTCTGCTACCGGAACCTTTTGAGTTTCTTTTTGTAGGCTGCATAAATGATCGGAAATGGTTCCATTTTTCACGATCTGGGTAAAGACCTTGTGTTCTTCATAAGAAAATGTAGGCTTTTGAAATGCACGAAGGGCAAACTTTATTCCTTTTCCCATGGCCAGGCTGTCGGTAAAGTTTCGCATCCGGTCAGAAAAAGAATAACAGATTGGCTTCAGTACTGCCCTTTGAAAAAGGAAAAACAGTGCTTCTTCTTTTGTCTCTCCCTCGCATCTGGCTACCAAGCCGCGCCGTACCAGACGGTTTAAGCAAAAACGAAAATCCTCTTCATCCGCCCATTCCATCGCCTTTTCTTTTCCAAGGGCAATACATAAAAGCCGGTACATCTGGGAGTGTACATTTGCCTCTTCGCATACCGACCAGGTAAGGGCGGCCCAAATCATGGTCTCCATCTCAGAGAGTACCTTTTCCTGCTCCCCAACCCGTACCACAAACCTTCCGGAGTCTTCTTCCACCCGGTTTCCCACTGCTGTATAAAAAATCATTTAAAGTTCCTCCTTAAAACAGCTTCATCACTTCCAGAAGTTTTGGAACCACATAGCCAAGAAAAAGGGCTGCCAGCAGACACATTCCCGTATTTGGCTTTCGAAGGTTCCTGACCTCCTGGTTTTTGGTTCCGATAATCCGCACCCTGCCAGGAACATTCCACCGGAGCTTTCGGTAAAAATGGATAAAATCCTCATGGTCAAACCCAAAAGATCGGACACAGAAGATATTTCGCTTTTGCTCTTCATCATCCAATAGAAAAAAGCTCTCCCGTTCCTGATCCGTTTCTCTTAACACAACATAAAACTCCGGGATTCCACGACGGCTCCCTTCCACGATCTTGTCTATTTCCGGATAAAAAATACGGCAGGACTCATATCTTCCATTTTTCTCCGGCTGGCAGACGGCAAGGCTATCTGGTTCCAGTTCCATATAACAGTATTCCGATTCCATGATTCGTCTGCTGATGCCGGCAGTCTGCCGCAAAAGAAATATGATACTAAGAGCCAGTGCCACACACAAATAGGCAAGATCCCAGGCCCTTATTCGAAAGATGAAAAAATAAAGCGCGATTCCCTCCAAAAAGCTGCCAAGTCCAATCAGAACTGAAAACCACTCTTTTAGATCCATTAAATGGTAAACTTCATCTTCTTTTGCATGCAAACGCACCTGATACCTCCTTTCTTTCATGCAGCAAACTTATTTTCCTCATAGGAAACCGTTTCGATTTTTATTTTGTTTTGTTCCATAAGTTTTTTGCATTCCCGAATGGTTTCTTCACATCGAAAATAAGAAAATTTTCCGATATGCATTTCTGTTTCTGAAAGGCAGAGCCGGTTCTGCAGCCAGATATAAAGCCCATGTTTGGTCATAACCCCTGCGTTTATCACTTCGTTTAACGCCCGGTGTGCTTCGATCCGCTTGTGGCGAAGATTCCCATCTGCCAAGGTTCCCATAGGACTCAGGCTCTTTTTGTGAACTCCTATGTAGGAATCACATGCTGGATACCCGCCACAGACATACAGATAATTTTCCGGATCCAGGTTCCTCTCCCCATACACGTACATTGCAGGGCGGAGTACTGCCTGCCGTCCACAATAAGGACAATACAGTCTGTTGTCCTGTTTTTTCTTTTTTCTCATGTTGCACCAGCTCCTTTCCTGTTTGAGCCGATTGTAGAAAAATCGCTTTTTCTGTGTCAATAGGATTTCATTACTTTTTTAAACTTTTTCAGACACAGCGTTTGATTAGTCGTGTAATAATTCCCTCTGCCACCTCATAATTGTCATTGATACGCGTCACCACCAGCCCGATCTTGTCTCCTTTGGATGGAAGGGTGGTCATGTTGCAACTATGTGCCACTGCATTAACTCCGATATCCAGGCGCATAAAAAAAATAGGTTCCTTTATAAACTTCTGTAATGATACCTGTATACTTGCCCTGACGGTGGCATTTCCGCAAATTGTCCTTGTTGGTATTGGCCGTCGGGCTTTTGGCATCCACTTCCACGCGAATCTGGTCTACCGAATCCACTTCCACCTTGTTTACCATAACAAGGACCAGATCTTCCACCTGGAATTTTTCTCCGGCATCCCCCATCCATTCCCAGGCCATATCCCTTGCGCGGACGGAAACTTCCACGCCAAACACTTCCAGGCGGACTGCCTTTGGTGCAACCGCAATGACTCTTGCCTCTACGATCCTGCCCGGATACAAAAGAGGCTTTTCCCCTGTTTCCCCAAAGTAGAATGTTTGTCTTTTCCGGAGCATGGCATCTTTTCTGGAAGCCACCACGCTGCGGCTTTTGGCATCCAGATCCTTGATGATAAAATCAATGTCACAGCCAAGCATGTTGTTGGCAATCCGGACCTGGCGGTTTAAGGTATCTGCGTTTTCCCGACCATCCCCGCTTAAGTTAATCATCATTTCATTCATGGGGATGATGATACGGAAACCGTTGTAATAGGTAACCGCAACCATCCAACCGCTTTCCAGCTTTTCAATGCCGCCAAGCTGCCCGGTCAGAACCTTTCTGGTACGATGTGCATTTAACAGTTGGTGCCATCTGGCATCTTCCTGCTCTTCCATGCTTTCCACCTGTGCATCCACATCAATGGTAAGCACCCCTTCGTAAGCGGCCCGGGGTATTTCTTTTTCTGTGGCTTCCTCTGCAAGTGCTCTTTTTGTGTTATCCATGTAAACCCTCCTATTAGTAATACGATTAAAAAGGCACAAAAATAGCAGCCTGTGCGTAACAAGCTGCTAATTGTGCCTTCTTTTTACAAATACCATTCTATAATGGATGGAATCGGAAGTCAATGTTATAGAGGTTGCAATAAAGTCGCATTTTGGTCGTAAATTGCATTCTCCTTCATTATTTAACACGCGTCGGTTTCATTTCCAGATTTCTTCACTTCTGTAGAATTGTATCCTGTCTGTTTTTTGATGTCCGAATCTTTTATTCCTCTTCTTCCATCACAAATTTAAACACCAGCTGCTCCTTATTTTTATTTTCTTTCAGAAGTGATTTCCGAATTCCGGTTGTATCTGCGAAGGTTCCCCCATAAGCATCCACCTTAATCCATTTTCCATTTGCCTTTATTTCATTCCACTGATGCGTCCAGCTTCCTGCATTCACATGTCTTACCGGAATACCTGCTGCCTCACAGAGTAATTTGTATGCCCTTGCATAGCCGGAACAGGCCGCCTTTTTCAAAATTAATGCCGCATAAGCTTCATTTCCGTAATTCTTTTTATAAGCTTCTGTAGACTGATTAAGTTGCCAGCAACAATGCTCAGTCAGATACTGAAATAGAACAAAGGCACGTTCTTTCGTATTCAGATTGGAAATTACATATTTCTTTACAATTTTCCTTGCTTCCTTTTTCGCTAGATTTAATCTCTGAGCATTACTTGGTTCCTTCACTGTAACTTTGCATTTCAAAGTTTGTTTTCCAACCTTTGCATAAATCACTGTCGTTCCTTTCTTTTTCCCTTTTATCTTCCCAGAAGAAGAAACAGACGCGACCGCCTTTTTGGAACTACTCCATTTTACTTTCTTTTTGCTGCCAGTTACTTTTAATGTTTCCGTACAACCTTTATATACGGTAACTTTTGTTTTGTTAAGTTTTAGCTTTGCCGCCTGAACATTGACGGTTCCCATACTGATGCTAAGTAACAATACTGCCAGGATCCATCCCCATAAGATTCTTCTTTTCTTTTGCTGTAACTGTTTTTCTTTCATTGGTAACCCTCCATTTTTTGATTATCCTCTGGTTTCTACTGCGAGTGTAGCAAGTTGGTTCTTTTAGTTTCAATAGGATTTTGGAAAAAAATAAACTTTTTAATAGAAAAAGAGTACGAAAAGGAATTTCCAAAAGGGAACTCACTTTTTGTACTCTTTCTGCAAATTTTATTTTATAATATTTCAAATTTTGAAGCAATTTCTTTTTTGTAGAAATAAGAATGCAATTTTAACACATATCACTTCCAGAATAATCTCTATTTATTCCAGAAATTTTATGATTCCTTGGATACAGTTTGTATTCCAAATAGCTTCCATACAAGCTTTACTCGTTTCTTAACAAGCTTTCGAAATATATGCCACGCTCATGATGGCAAGCAGTATCGATAAAAGAAAATTTCGCAAAATATCTCCAGCGTGGTACTGATACGGCGATACAATCTGGAAGCAAATACAATCCCTTGCATTAGATAATTCTGTTTCTTTGACACCCAGCACCCTTTTTTCTTTATAAAATTCATCTTCAACTCCTCTTTAAATGAATTTAACATTAAATATTCGTGCAAAGTATTGTTTTCTTCGTGCAAATGACATATACTATAATTGCCAGCAGAAAGGAGCTGATCGTATGGCTGGAAATACTACAAACATCAGTATCCGCATGGACGCAGATTTGAAAGCGCAGGCGGACGCACTGTTTACTGAACTTGGCATGAACCTGACTACGGCATTTAACATCTTTGTGCGCCAGTCGCTTCGTGAAGGCGGCATTCCCTTTGAGGTAAGGCTAGAACAGCCGAACAAAGAAACGGTTGCTGCCATGCTGGAAGCGGAAAGGATTGCAAAAGACCCGTCTGTAAAGGGCTACAATGACCTTGACGAGTTGTTTGCTGATTTAAAAAGATGAAAGAAACAAAATATACCGTCAAGTACACCACATGTTTCAAAAAAGACTATAAACGAGCCATAAAGCGTGGCTTGAAGATCGAGCTGCTGGAGCAGGTCGTGACATTGCTGGCGATGGGCGAACAGTTGCCGGATAAGAACCGTGACCATGACCTGTCAGGCGATTGGGCAGGTCATCGGGAATGTCATATTCTTCCGGACTGGTTGCTTGTCTACCGCATTGAGGATGATGTTCTGGTGCTGACGCTGGCTCGCACCGGCACACACAGCGACTTGTTCGGGAAATAAACAGTCTGCCGCTGTATGGGGAGACCTGTACAGCGGTTTTTATGTATGCAAAGGAAGTCATCTTTGAGGTTGATACCATCACTTGCATTGTTATCACAGTTGATGTTGGGGTCTGCATCATAGAGAATATGAATAATTTTCCCATCATATATCCAGTTATCAGAGATTTTGTCATAGGAAATTCCAAATGTTGTATAGGAATCAAGGCTATTATCACAATAACTTGGATCACCCAATTCAAAGCTTCGTGATCAGCACCCACGTTGACAAAAATCATATTCACAATCATATCATCTTTAACGCCGCAAGCTTTGTTGATCATCACAAGTATGTTTCCAATAAGCGGAGTTACCATAAACTCTGCAGAATCAGTAATCGTATCTGCCATGAAAATGGACTTGCCACCAGTATGCCAACTGGAGAAAAAAGTAAAAGCTATAAACTCTTGTTGATGTTCCTTTAGATATGGAAGAGCCTCCTCAATGGTCATGCCATCAATTCCTGGCGCTCCCTTGTTTGCCTTAACTCTCTTATACGCTCTGTTAAAGTTGTCTTTATACAGTATCGCTTCCAAAAGTCTCGGCTGTGCACTGTCTCTTTCTTTCCATATCCGATTGAATGACCTAGACGCTTTCACATACCCTTCATGTTCCGCATTATCTCTTTGCAAACAGCCATTGTTTTCAATGTTTTCTGCCATAGACGGTCATTCCTCCTTTCTCGTTCATACTCAAGACTCCTACTGATTCGGTCCTTCACCTCTCGGCTACTATGACCTCTGCTGACTTCTGTGCGTTCAGCATTGCTTTATGCAATGGTTACCTCTTTCAAGGCGTACCGCACAGACCTCCCTAGGTACCACACGTTTCTTCCTCTCCATCCGTCTGCCTCATTTATCATGCATGATTCCGTGTAGTTATTGGGCTTCGATTTGATATGCAACCTTACCCTCATGCATAACCTCATATAAGGTTTCTGTCCGTCAGACCAGAGATTTGCCCATGAGTTAGTATGTTCCTCACATCCAGCTTCCTTCAGATTCCATCTCACGATGGACACCCTTGCTTTCGGCTATATCCTTCCCACTACCGGGCGGATTCGGGACTTTAACCCGTTAGAAACGTGCGCCGCTAGGCGCACATATGAAAAGAAGCTCGTATCAGCTATTGACCGATACGAGCTTCTCCGTTTATTCTCTGTTTCCGGTAATAAAGTAGTCGCAATACTCTCCGCCATTCGCCAGCGTCTGTTTTCTGTGCAGCACGCCGTGCTGAAGCGTGATCATCACTTCATCAAGTTCGCAGAACAACGGCATGAGTTCGGAAACACTGAGTTTCTCCGTGTAAATGCAAATCGGGCAGCGGGTAATGCGGTAGTAACAGGCACCCTCATACGGCTGCCCGACAAAATCCACCTTGAAGGAGGTCGGGTATTTCGCTTCCTTTTCGGGCGTGTACCATTTGGCGTATTTGACAACGCTCTTTTTGTTCTCCGCCTTGCCCTTGTCGGTATTCAAGTCGGTCTTTGCAAAATACCACTTGATATGATAGAGTGAGCGGCGCATCATTTCCTGCACGACCGTTGGCGGAATTTTCTTTTCGCTTGCCACATAGGGCGCAACGAAGGCAAGGGCGAACAACTCGTTGTATGCCATAGGGTTATCGTCACCGATGTCGTCTGCTTTCTCGACAAGCTCACGATAGACCTTTTTGCTCTTTTTCATAATGTCGGCGGCATATTCCCTGCCGTACTTCTCTGCCAGAACCTTTTTCATCGGGCTTTTGAACATCCAGAAATAAAAGCCGTTGTATTTCATATCACTTTTCCTCCCGTGATTTATTTACAGGCTTAAGAAACGTAGCCTAGCCGCCGAAGTGATAGACCATCGTCGCGTCCATATATAGCCCGGCAGTCTTGCGGTCGGTACATTCCGCCATGCTCCGGCGGTAGCTGTCAAACTGTGCGGAGATCAGCTTTCCATGATGCCGCGCCGATTACTTTCTTCCCACCAGCAATGTTCAGCCGCAAAGCATCAGGCGTCCGGCTTCCTTCGGCGTCATAAAGCTGCCGTCGGTCGTGTCGATCAGCTCTACGCGCTCATAGCCCATATCCCTGAGCTTTTGGACAAACTCCTGCATATCGCCGTATCTGCGAGGCGACATCAGGTCATGGATGGCAAACGTTCCGCCCTTTTTCAGCACGCGCAGCGTTTCCAGCAGAAGCGCCTGCTTGTCCTTCCCCGTGATATTGTGATAGACATAGTTGCTGGTCACTGCGTCGAAGCTCTCGTCGGGGAAATCCAGCTTCACGGCGTTTCCACGCCGGAACGAAGCGTTTTTCACGCCCTCCGCAGCGGCGTTTTTTTCGCACAGCGGCAGGCTGAAGGAGGCATATTCCTTGCCCCAGCGGTCAATGCCGACCATTTTCCCCTGGGGATTGCGCTTTGCGCAGGCAATGGTCAGCGCACCGCTGGGTGTACTTTGCACAAACGACAAAGGCAATGCCGAACACCACTCCCAGCACGACGCGCAGCTTTCCTCTCACACCGATGCCGAATACGCCGAAAACGAGCAGCAGCGCAAGGGACAGCACCGTTCCCGCGATGAGCGAAACCAGCATTCCCTTGGGGATCCAGTTTTTGTAATCAGGTTTCATGTTCAAGACTCCTTTTTTATTGAGTGTGACTTCTCTCATAAACCGCAGCCGCAATGCACCAGATCATGATAGCACTGTTCGTGCTGCTCTGGCTCATCACGGACATCCATGTAGACACCGGCATCTGCATTGCCTGCGCAATATCCGGTACTGCAGCCAGCAGAAGGTTCCATGTGACCGGATGGAAAGCAAGCATCCACTTTGGATAGCGCGTTTTTCCGGCAAGCAGCATCACAAAATGGATACCAAAAACCAATAGCATCGGAACATACATGGGGAGGATCGCGGGGAGCATATCGTCCTGATAGGCCGTAACCGCCGCAAGCGCGGCCTCCGCTCTGATACGCGGCCCCAGATAGGTGGTAAACCATGCCATGGTGGCCACCCATGTATGGATGGTCAGAGCGATCGCAACGGTGAATATCCCGCACAGAAACTGGATGGTTCTGGTCTTTCTATATTTTTCGTCGATGTCCGCATTCAGTGCTTTTACCACAAAGTAATAGAGAAAGCCCCCAATCGCTCCCAGTCCAACGGTAAGCACGGGCCTCCACAGCCCATAAGAGCCAGACAGATAACAGGCTCTGTTGAAAAGGCCGGTGTCGGTTTTCTGAAGCGGAACGCACCCCAGCAGCCAGTCCCCGGCAGCCATCAATCCACATCCGATCGCGCCAAGAATGCACCAGTGGATGAACTGTTTTGTTTCTTTCGTCTTCATTTTCTTCATTCCTGCGTCCCTATTTTATGATCTTCATGCAAAAGTCGCAGCGGTCATCGCCGCGCCCCAACGTCATGCTTCTCTCCCAGATCAGCTTCGGATGCAGCCCGACGTAGCTGATGTCGTCACTGTCGCAAAAGCAGCGGCACAGCTCCGGGTAGCCGTATTCTGCGCAGGTGTCGTGATAGGGACATTTCACCATATCCACACGCCATATACCGTTGCCGACCTGCAACTCCTTTGGGTCAAAGCCCGCCGCCGGGCCGAAGACGCTCCGCGTGGATTTGACGAAAACGCTGGGAACAAGGCGGTAAAGCCCCGGTATGAGCAGCAGGGTGGCAAGCTGTTTGTGACTCGTTCTCGCCAGCCGCTCCACATAGCCATGAACGATTTGCAGCGCCTCCTCTTTCGGCATGACCCGCTGCAAGGTTTCGTAGGCCGCAATGCCCGGTAAGATCTGCCGCTTGAGGTGGTATTGCTTCTCCTTGCTTGCATCTGCATTTTCAGCCAGCAGCGCATTCAACCGTGTATCAAAAAAGGCCTTCAGCTCCTTGGCGTGCGAGGAAAAGCGCTGTGCCGCAGTCTCCCGAAAATCACGGGAGAGATAGGTTTCCTTCATCGTCCGGCCTCCGTCTCAGGCTTCACGAAGCCCTTCTTTTTATACCCGCAGTCGCAGTATGGGCCGCCGGAGGCGAGAGTGTACTGCCGCACGAAGTCGGTCACGCCGCCCGCTTCGCTCATGGTGTAGTCCAGGCGGCACAGCGCCGGAGTGAGGTCATATAGCCCCAGCTTTTTCATCAGCACACAGATGCCGCATTTGGTGAAGCGTCCCTCGTATCCGCTGCCGTCGGGGTATTCGTAAAACTCCATATTCCATGAATACGGGTTGCGGTCGGCGGCTTTCAAGGCTGCGGTCGCCTTCATGCCGGAAATGTCCTTTTCGGCAAATTTGCTCTTTCCGCTCTTGCGGCAGAACCATTTCATCGGCTTTGTCATCATGGATTTTGCGTAATACTCCGTCAGCCACTCCACATCCGGACGCTCCGGCATGGAGAGAACGAACGCGCCGATCATTGCGCAGTTGACGATGTTCATCTTGAAGCGATCCGCTTTTTCAAACTCCGGCAGGTCTGCGATGATTGCTTTGTATTTCGGCTTTGCATTTTTCGTGATCGCTTTTGCCGTATCGGTATCGTAGCCGAGCACCTCTGTCAGCTGCTTTTGGAATGAGCCTGCAAACAGCGCCCACATTCCCATGGGCATACCTATGTATTTCATTGCACTGTCTCCTTACATTCTCCGCATTTTGCCTTCTCCCGCAGCAAAACCAGCCCCAATACCAAAACCAGCAGGTGTCCGGCGGATTCCGTGCCGTGATCGATCTGATCCAGCGGCCACGGCAGAAGCGTGAAGAGATTTCCCACAATCCCCGTAAAAACGATGGGGTTGCAGAAGGATGCCAATATCCGCTGTGCTGTGTTTTTCAGCGGGAGCATCCTTTTCCAGATCATAACGAGCATCACGACGGAAAGAAGTACATCACACAGGATATATGCTGCCAGCAGCGGCGCGGCGTTGCAGTAAAAAACCTTATTGGCGATCTCTGCTGCCGCCTGCATATCGCCGTATTTCTCAAAGGTAAACTTGAAGAACAGCGCCATGTTCGTAAACATAGCATGGACATAGCCCCAGCAGACCGTGCCGGTGAGATAGGCGATCTGAAACAGCTTGACCCACTTCTGCTGCTTTGGTTGGGTGAGGTGCCGCTTCAGGAGCTTCCACATCTGGTGAAAACCGATGTAATAGAGTGCCGTTCCGAGAACACCGCAGATAATGCTGACCACCATGCGCCATGTGGCCATATCGAGATAGGCGACTTTGACCATCAGTCCGATGGATTCCGTGCTTTGGGTTTTCCCGGTCGCCGCAAACAAAAAGTCGCCGATCACATAGAGCAAGCACCCGATCATTCCCGCAATAAGCGCTCGTTTTTCTTTACTCGATTTCATTTCCTGCCTCCAAATCCGATCTTCACGATCTGCATTTTCATCATGCCGTTGCCGACCTTTGCGAGAAAACGGAAAAAGCCGCTGACGGATGGGTCGCGGAGATCGTTGTAGCCCAGCATATAGCCCCGACTCGTGACCTGCAAACGGCTGTCCCACAGGGAAAGCTCGCTTTTTGCGTTCGAAACCGCAAAATACGCGCCCACATCCTGGATCTTCGCGCTCTTGAGCCATGTCTTGGCAATCATCTTTACCGCCGTCCGGTTCGCTGCGTCAAATACCAGCACGCCGCCGGGAAAAGCGTCTGCCATTTTTTGAACCAAAGCCTTGACCTGTTCGGTCAAAAAGTAGTAAAACACGCCGGAGGCAAAGAACAACGCGCCGCCGGAGGCATCAATTTCCTTAAACCACTCGGTATTGTTCAAATCACAAGAAATGCTTTCCTCCCGCTTTCCGGCGGGCAGCAGTTCATTGCGCAGGGCGATCACATCGGGAAAGTCCAGATTATAAATCTTGCAACTGCCGTTGTCGCAGCTTCTCCCTGTGCTGTCCAGTCCGCAGCCCAGATTGACCACCGCCGCATTGGGGTGAGATTTCAGATAATCCCGCACCTCAAAAGCAAGGTCATTCTGCCGCATGGCCACCTCCAGTGAACCGAAACGCTGCATCAGGCTGCGGGATTTTTTCTCCGCCTCTGAAAAGTCGTAGTCGATCTCGTCAATCAGGCGAACCGCTGTTTCGTCCCGGTAAAGATTCGGGTATAGTTCTGAGCAGACCTTCCGCGCATACAGCGGAATGATCAACGTCTCCTGTACGGTGTTTTTCTCGATTTTATATTTCATATAGGTATCTCCTTCAGTGAATAAATACCGACATAATCGCCGCCAGTGCTGCCGAAATGACCGCCATACCAACTGTGCCGAACAGCCACTTTTTGCCCTTATCCTTGGCTGTAATGTAGGGTTTCAGGTCTTCCGTTCCCGGAACTTCCCATGCGTTCGTATGTCCTACCCAATAGCCGTCAACCCAAAATCGGTCTATGAGATTCATAACGGACAGTATGACCAGCAGCTGCCAAAAGCCCTGAACGAAGCCCTTTGCGCCGTTGAGCGCATAGACACACACCAGCACATAGGCGATGTAACCGGGAACGCAGACAGCTTTGAAAATCAAAGCATTTCGCTTAATTTTCGCGTGTGTTGTAAGTCCCAGCGTTACGCACCGCTCCTGCACCTCCGGGCTGTAAAGATGCACCATGCCCACCGCGCCCTTGCGGATACCCACGGCACAGATGATAATCAGCAGAACCCCCAGCCCCAGACCTTCCAAAACCGTTTGTAAAAGCATTACTTGTTCCTCCTGTATCCTTTTTCGTCCCGGTATTCGGGATGCTCCTTTAAATATGGATCCTTGTTGCCGCAGATGGTATAATCGCATCGGCAGCCGTCCACGCAAGTAGTCGTCCGCACCAGTCTTGCATGGAGCAGCTCCATAGACGCAAAGTCCACATTACACAGGGCGGGCATAATATCCGTAAGACCGTGCTTGATAGCAAACTCCGCTGCCGGGCACGCCGTAAATTCATAATAAATAGGCTTGTCGGTTTCATAAGGCGCAACCGCCATCTCGTAATCGTGCCATTTATCGCAGCCGCTTTTCGCACGAACAAACGCCTTGTACATCAGCTTCCGCCAGAACGGCTTGTTGCAGTCCACAAATTTCAGCTTGCGGAAAGTCGGAAGAATCAGATTTTCCTCCATCTCTTCGATTTCACGGAACGAAGTAACTGCTTTGCAGACCAAATAATAGCTCATGATGGCGATGCAGTCGTAGGTGCCTCCTACGTCGTTGTGGAAGTTCTTTTTGCCGCCCAAGTCGGTGCGCCAGTCGGAGAGAAAGACCACGTACTGCCGCTGTACCTGTTCCCATATCGCCTCCCGCTCTGCTTCCGGGTAGTGCAGGGCGATCTTCGCCCGTATCTCTTTCTTGCAAGGCTTTGAATACAGCACATGGCTTTTGCGGTCGAATAGAAGCTCGTTGTCCTTCATCTGATTGCCTCCCTCCTTGTTCTTTCTTGCGTGCATGAGACCATCTCAGATTTAACCCGCTTTTCGGCAGACAAACCATGCCATGCTTTTCAGGTTTCCCATGTCCACATCCGTATACATTCCATCCAGCCGTGCTTTCAGACTGGAAACCGTTTCATAGGGCGGTGTGAAAAACCCTGCCTTTTCATAAGCATGCCGGACAAACCAATCCGTCCGCTTGTGCTCGCTCTTCACATAGAAGCAGCCGCAGAATGTCCCGCCGGGTCTCAAAACCCGGAAAACCTCCCGATAGGCGGCTTCCTTGTCCGGAAAAGCATGAAAGCCGTTCAGCGACAAAACGATGTCGAAAGTATCGTCTTCATAGGGAAGCGCCCCCACATCTCCCTGCCGGAAGGTTACATTTTTCAGGTGCAGGCAGTCAGCCTTTTCCCGTGCCTGCCTCATCATATCGGGCGAATAATTGAGACAGGTAATGTCCGCCTCCGGCATAGTCCGATAAACCGGCATGGTCAGAATCCCTGTTCCCACCGGCACTTCCAACAGCTTGCCGGAGAAATGCTCCGGAATACCGGACATTGCCTTTTCCAGATAGGCATCGTTTTCCGCCTTGTTCATTGCCCACACCAAGCAGCACACCGCTTTCCCGCTCAGGGTAGAGCAGGTGATCATGATGCCATCATAAAAATTATTGCCGCCCGTCATTCGGTATGCACTGCGAATGGCTTCTTTTCGTTCCATGGTTCTTCCTCCGTGTTTCAATCATCACACGACCGTTTCCGATTTCATTTTTTCAAAATGTCCACGATTTTCGCAAAGTCCTCTTTTGCCTCCTTGAAGATCGGCAGCATACAGTAGCAATGCACCATCTTCGGGCGGGCGGACACCGTATAGGGGACATTTGCTCGTTTGCAGGCTTCCTCAAAGTCCGGCAAAGCACCGTAGAGCACCTCGTCGGCAGAATAGAAGAAGTGAATATCGCCTACGCCGGTAAAATCTCCCCGGGAGCCGGAGAGCATATAGTCCGGCACATTCTCGCAGCCATGCCGCATGATTTTTTCCACTGTCACCATAAAGGCATAGTCGATGGAAACGTCCCGTTTATTGAGCGCCTGCATCCGCGCCTTTTCCGCATCGTTCCACGGCACTTCACCGGGGGATACAACGACGATGTGTCTCGGCTGCGGCAGCGGCTCGGGCTGCGCGTTGTTGTGCGCCGCGATCCCCAAAGCCAGCGCACCGCCAGAGGAAAAACCACAGGTGCTGACATTTCCGCCGCCGTACAGTGTAATTATTTTTCGATAACATTCGTACACCATCGCGTATGTTTCAGTAATGCAGTGTTCCATGCAGAGCGGGTAAAACGGAAACCACACATCACAGCCGGTCTCGCGGCAGAGCTTGCGCATCACAGGCAGGTCGCCCTTATCGGGGCCGATCACCATGCCGCCGCCAAAGAAATAGAGAATCGCGCGCTCGGACGGCTTCGGATGCTCTCGCACGATCAGGCAGGGAAAGCCGTTTACCGCGATCGTTTCATAATATACCTTGCGGTCGGTGGGCGTAAAAACGCCACGATGCCGGTTCTGCTTTTCAATTTCCTTTCGCAGTGCATCCTCCGGCAAGGCGAACGCCTTTTTCGCACCGGAGAGCTTGTATACGCTGCGTAAGATAGATGCAAAGATACTCATGATTTAGCCCCCCTCATTTCCGTGCCGTGATGCACAGCCAGCTTTTCTTTTTGTGTATCTGCACATCGTGAAAGCCCGCCTGCTCCAGATACGCCTTCAGCTCGGCGTCCTTGTAGATGGTCATGCCGCCGATGATCTCCGTCCACTTCTTGTCCTTGTCCGTATCGCCGTTGCTTTCGTTGCAGATGAGTAATTTCCCGTCGGGCTTCAGCACCCGGTAAACCTCCCGGAAGCACTGCGGCAGATCGGGCCAGAAATAGACGGTTTCAAAGGCCGTTACCGCATCGAACCAGTCGCCTGCAAAGATCATATCCGCCACGCTGCCTTGCAGAACGGTGCAGCGGCCCTCCGCTATGGCGGCCTCGTTGACCTTTTTGGATTTCTCCACACTGACAGGGGAATAGTCAATGCCCTTGACAATACCCTCCGGGCATTTTTTCAGAAGTCTCTTGATGTTCGCCCCTCCGCCGCAGCCGCAGTCCAGCACCTTGGCGTCCAGAGTAAGCTCCAAAAAGCGAAGTCCCCACCGTGCCACAGGACTGTGCCCCAGATTCATCATGGCGACCATGATTTTCCCGCCAAGCCCCACAGGCTTTCTGGTGTTCTCAAAAAATGACATCTTATCACACCTCCGATTTCACACATTCCGCATAGGTCAGCGGGAAGGATGCCTTCAAAACAGCGCTTTTCCGCACCGTCCAGCCGTTCTGCCGCAGAAAAGTCAGATATTCCTCGCTCGTCCACTTGCTGCGGAGAGGAAAGCCTGCCATCCTCATAAAAAATGCCCTGACCATGCCGGAAAAAGAGTTTCCGGCATGGGTGAAGGTCGGCGCAATCAACACGCCGTCATCCTTCAGAACCCGCTTGATTTCTTGCAGGGCTTTCTCCGGCTGCGGCACGATGTGCAGTGCGTTTGACACGATCACCACATCAAAAGATTCATCCGCGTAGGGCAGGCGGAACATATCCTGCACGGAAAAGTGCAGCTTCGCCGAGTGATTGTCCCGCTTGGCTTCCGCAATCATTTCCGCAGAAGCGTCCGTCGCCTCGATGTGTGCCGCTGCGTTTACGATATGTTTTGCGATTAGCCCCGTGCCGGTCGCCAGATCCAACACCGTTTTTGCTTTCACCACCGGCCGGATGTGCGCACACATCTCCTCATACGCTGCCCGATCCTTTCGCATAAAGCGGTCGTACCGACCGGCATTTTTGTCCCAGAAGTTCTTGTGTTCCGGCATCGCTATCATTCCTTTCGATATTAGATTCGCCTAACCGATACGCACAGTCGCGTAGTTAGAGAGTGCTAACCGCCGTATTTCGGAAAAGCCGCATCTCTGCGGCCTTCCGTTTATTTAAATAACTCCCTGCAAGCGCCGTACACCAGCGTTTCCAGCACCTGCGGGTACAGTTCTCCAATCTGCTCCTTGTGGGAAACAGTCAAGATCAGTCCCCGTACCGTGGCGGCAGCCAAAGAGATGCCGCGATTCGGCGCAAGGTCATATTTCTCCAAAAGTAGACGAATGTGCGTCTCGTCATCGTGGTAATGGACATTTTTGATGTCCTCCGGCAGTCTCTGCAAAAGCAGCTTCGCATCGTTTTCAATGAAAACCATGTCGCCGGTATCGGACAGCCGCCGGCAGACGGCAAGAACCGCCTTTGCCGCACGCTCCGACGGCGGCAAGCCGTTTGCTTCGCTCAGTGCATGGTCAGCCACTCCGTAAAGATCGGAGTGAACGTTCTCCAAAACCGCGAAGAAAAGCATTTCCTTGGATTCGTAGAATTTATAGAACGAGCCCTTTGAAATGCCGACCGCCTTCGTCAGCTGCTCTACGGAGGTTTTCTTCATCCCCAGCGTGACAGCACAATGTCTCGTTTCCTTCAGCAACGCCTTGCGGAGCTGCTCAGTTTCGTAATCGGTAAAAGCCAAGGTCGCACCCTCCCTGAAATATGACCATTTCGGTTCTTCTGGTCATATTATACCGCGCTTCTTTCTGGTTTGCAAGAGGTGCGGAGAAAAAAAACGCTAATCAAAAGGGGGTGCAGTGTTGCAGAAAGAGACGCTGGAATTCTGGTAACCGGTAATCGCTGTTGCCGCGGTAAAAGAAACTATATCGTAAATAGGGTAGAGGGAAAATAAATATTTTCGCCCCTCCCATTGAACCGTACGTACGGGTCTCGTATACGGCTCTACAATTTATATTCCAACTTTAACTAAGTAATAGGATAAGGGATTGAGCAGACCAGCTCCATCTTTTATCCTGTTTTCAAGTAAATCCTTGCTGATAATGAAATTCACCACGTTCATTCCGCTTCTTTTGTACCAACCCAGTCTCGAATTTGCAGCTTTAAATATTTCTTTATTGCTAAATCTGTTCTTATGTTTCCAGTTCAGATAGCTTAGATTCCGATAAATGGTTTTGGGTCTCTTCCATTGCTTCATGACAATTACTCTGATTTTATGTCTCAGCCATTCCCCGAGTTCTTTCACAAACTGTTTCATCTTTCCAATTCTGAAATAATTTATCCACCCTCGTACAATCTCGTTTACCCTTTTAATTGTAACTGCAAGTGGTCTCGCTACTGCTTTTCCTCTTTTCAGATATTCGCTCAGCTTCTTTTTCAGTTTCTTTTTCTTTTCATTGGTCGGTCTGACTTTCCATTCTGAACCATTCTATAGTATCGTAAAAATTTGTCTTTTAATACATACTTATCATTCCGAAATACAACCGTGACAGGCTTATCAAAATGTCCACGTTCTTTATAATATTCAATCATAGAATCAATTTTCTTTTCTGCTGGCCTATTCTTTTTAAAACATGGTGGAACTTCAATTTGATTTATAGGAATGCTTCTTATCCCATCAAAGTATTCTGGTTGTGTCGTTGTGATTTTTCTGTGCTTTTCATTTTCACTATTTCTAAGATAAATCTCTGCATTCTTTATATCCATTTCAATTTCATGCTTTTCTGATTCAGATAATTTCTCTGTAGCCGCAATATAAAAAGCACATTTTTCATCTTGCACACACCTTTTTCCTACATTTTCAACACAGTTAATATTATAGCACTTATTTTTCTTCTCTTTGTATATACAGGATATCTGAAGTAATAGATTGCTTGATTGTTGTCCTGTTCAAGTTCATTCAACACTTGCCAAAATGTCGTAGCAAATGCTGAAGAAAGCTGTCGAATCAAAAAGGGGCGTGGACAGTGCTTTGACTATCCACGCCCCTTTATCGGGCAAGAGTATTCGATTATGTAGACCTCCTTCTTGGGGAGGATGCTAAAAAGGATAATTTCCTCATAGGCGGCCATCTTTTACTCTTTTATTAGCTGTCTGTAACTGTTCTGTTCAAACATTGGAGAGATTTTCAGCAAGCATCATAAGGGCCAAAAAACTCTTTTTACTAACAGCATGTTCCATACGGCAGGCATCATCCATAGCGGTTTTTTCATCCACACCGAGGCTCGTCAATAAATCGCAAAAGATATTGTTACGAGTACACTCATCTGATTCATTTTCATTGACTCCCTTTGTCATACCTGTCTGCATTGTTTTCTGATTCCCGAAGCTCTATCGATGTACCGTCTGTGCTTCAGCCAAACGATAGAACAATCCCTTTTGATTCAGAAGTTCCTCCGGCGTTCCCGTCTCTGCGACGCGGCCCTGTTCCAGGACAACAACCTTATCGACGTTTGCAATCGTCCGCATACGGTGCGCAATAACCAGTACAGTTTTCCCCCGCAGCAACACGGACAGTGCCTGCTGAACCAAGTTCTCATTCTCCGCATCCATGGAAGCTGTGGCTTCGTCCAAAATAACTACCGGCGCATCCTTCAGGATCGCCCGGGCGATAGAGATACGCTGCCGCTCGCCTCCTGAAAGGGCGCAGCCATTCTCACCGATATTGCTGTAATAGCCGCCAGGCAGACGGGAAACAAACTCCTCGCACTGAGCTGCCCTGGCTGCCGCCAGCACTTCCTCATCTGTCGCCCCCGCCCGACCAAGGCGGATGTTCTCCATAACGGAATCGTCAAAAAGGGTCACATCCTGAAAGACGATGGCATAATTCTTAAACAGCGTTTCCGGCTCCACAGTCGTCACGTCCACGCCACCCAGCAGTACCTGACCGGCATCTGCATCCCAGAACCGGGCTGCCAGACGGGAAACAGTAGATTTTCCGCTGCCGGAAGGGCCTACAAGCGCAGTGATCTGCTCCTGTTTCGCTACAAAGGAAATCCCATTGAGTACAAGCTCATCATTGTACGAAAAAGAAACATCCTTAAACTCAATGTCGTACCCATTGTTCTTACAAACAGGCTGACCAGTCTGCTCCACTGTCGCTTCCATCTTCTTCGTCCGCTCAATGCTGACAAATGCAGAAAACAGTTCCGCCATCAGCATAAAGCAGGAACCAAAGGGTTCATAAACACGGCCTGCTACCAACAGATAAAGAATAAACATATTGACGGACAGCATATTTTGAGCTACCAACAGACCTCCAACCAGCAGAACTGCCACCAGCCCAAAGCGTACTGTCAGCTGCGCCAACGTCACAGCAGTACCTGGAGCCAGCTCATTACGAAACGCACACTTTACCACATAATCCAGTTTTTTCTCAACTCCATCCAGGTATTCCTGTTCCAGACCGGCGGAGCGAAGCTCCTGTATGGTATCCAGATATTCCTGCACCCCATCATAAGCGGCACGGTGAGCGTCATAATTGCGGCTTTCCGCTTTTGTCTGGGCCTTTCTGGCCGCTATCAAAATAAGCGTAGCTACCGGTACCGGCAGAACAATGCACAGCCCCATGCGCCAATCCATGATCAAAAGCCCCACGGACACAATCACAAACATAATGACTGTTCCAAAGAGACTGGGAACCGCATTGGAAAAAATTCTTTCCAGTTTAGAGCAGTCACCCATCATGGTTGTTGTCAGATCAGACAGATCACGCTGACCGAAAAATGCCAGTGGAAGCCGCCGCAGCTTTTCCGCCAGGGTAATTCTCCGGTTAGCGCTTTCTTCGTAAGCCACTTTATAAGTCAGGTTATACTGAACCCATTGGGTTATGAAGATCAAAAGTAAGAGAACCGCCGCCATCAGAACTATCACTCCTGGCTGCATTGTCAGTTCAGTCTCCCCGCAGAGCCTGTTCAGAAGTCCCATGGTCACCAGCATCAAGAGGGAAATGGGAGCCATGATGCACAAATGTCCTATCGTAGTTGCCACAATCCCGTGCTTTAATTCCCGTTCCCCCTGATCGCTTAATGCGAATAATTTCTTCAGCATGGTTTCACCTCCTCTTTCCGGTCAATCTTCCAGGCGATTGCCTGATTGTAATCTGCCCACATATGGGCATACTCGCCATTCTTACCAAGCAGTTCCTGATGCGTTCCCTGTTCTACCAGACTCCCTGCTTTCATTACCAGGATCTGATCCGCATCCTGAATGGTGGACAGCCGGTGCGCAATCATAATGACTGTTTTTCCCTTTGTCAGTTCCTTCAGGGCTGCCTGAATCTGTATCTCATTTTCCGGGTCGGCAAATGCCGTGACTTCATCCAGAATGATGACCGGTGCGTCCTTCAGAATTGCTCTGGCAATAGCCACCCGCTGTACTTCTCCTCCAGAAAGATAGACGCCTTTCCCGCCCACGATGCTGTCAATGCCCTCCGGCAGCTTTGCCAGAATATCATCACACTGTGCCAGACGGGCTGCCCGCAGGATATCTTCCCGGCTGGCATTTTTGCAGCCGCCGCGGATATTTTCCTCCAGTGTTGTTTTCAGTAATTTGGGATTCTGGAAGACAAAAGCAATCTTTCCCATGACTTCCTGTCGGGAAATCTCAGAAAGTTCCACGCCGCCCAGCGTAATACGCCCCTCCTGCACATCATAAAAGCGGGGGACCAGGGTCCCGATGGTGGTCTTGCCGGAGCCGGAATGTCCCACCAGTGCCGTAACGGTTCCGGCTTTTGCTGTAAAACTGACATCTGAAACCGCAGGCTGTTCTCCTGTGGGATAGGTAAAGGTCACATGCTCAAAGCAAATGTCGCTGCCCTGTGCCATTTGCGGCTCCTGTGCCTCTGACTGCTCTCTGGCAAGCAGAATTGTGTCAATCCGCCGCATAGATTCCATAGCCTGCATCTTATAGTTGCTCATGTACATGATCTTGTTGAGAACAGATGCGCATGCAGGTGCAAAAATCAGATAAAACAGGAAATTCTCTATAAAGGCAGTCAAATCTCCCGCCGAAGTCATGCCGATGAGTGCGGCAGGGATCAGCACAAGAAAAGCGGCATTGACCACAGTATTGAAGCCCACATATCCGGGCTTGCAGGCCATAGTAAAGGCCAGTGCGTCATCCCGATAAGCATTGATCGCTTCCTTGAAGCGCCGTATCGAATGTACCGACTGTCCAAATACCTTTATCACGGAGATTCCCCGGACATACTCTACCGCCTCGTGGTTCATTTCCTCCTGAGCGTCCTGATAGCGCTTCATGAAATTCATGGTTTTTTCGCCCATCATTGTCATCTGGCAGGCAAAGCTTGCAAGCATCAGAACGATCAGTGGAAGGCCAATGCGCCAGTCCATAGCCAGCATCAGCACAAGGCTGGCAACCGTCGTGACCTGAGCGCTCACCAGATCCGGCAGCTGATGGGCAAGGTAAGTCTCCATTTGGGCGCTGTTTTCATCAATGATTTTTCTTAGCTTTCCGCTGGGATTTTCCTCAAAATACCCCATTGGCATCCTGGACAAATGACGGAGCGCTGCCATTTTTAAATTCTTTTCTGTATGAAAAGCTGCGGTATGGGAGCATATAAGTGCCGCAAAATTAATGATCAGCCCGGCCAGTTCCAGCGCCAATGCCCACACGCCCCACTGCACCAGGGACGAGATAGAAAAACCTCCTCCGGTCAGTCCTGTTAAAAGCACACGGGCCGCAAAATAAACACACACAAACGGTCCCAGAAGGAACAAGGCGCTGATGCCGGACAACAACTGCGCAGCGCCCAGTAGGGGACGATGCCGTCCTGTAAACTCTAACAGGCGCGGAATACCGGTTTTCTGCGGCTTCTTTGTCTGCGCATCCTCTCCAAATACCTTCTTCATATAAATCACTCCTCTCTCATCAAGCGGTATAAATTTCTTTACTTCCCCTGCGTGGATATGCAGAATATGGGTCGCACAGCGCAAGATCAGCTCCGGATCATGTGTCACGATCAGGGTACTGGCTGCCTGTTTATTGGCTGCACGGATCAGTTCCGCTGTCCGCAGCAGATTTTCTCCATCCTGACCGCTGGTCGGCTCATCATAGAGCATCAGTTTTCGCTTCATGCAAAGAGCTGTTCCCAGAGAAAGCCTTTGTTGCTGACCTCCGGAGAGGGAGCCAGGGTGACGGTTCTCCATACCATTTAAGCCCAGCGTTGTCAAAACCTCTTTGCCCTTTTCTTCTGACAGTGCCGGATTATTCAAGGTCAATTCACCCAATACCGTATCGCTGAACAGTTGATGTCCTGCCTCCTGCATGACCAGGTAGACCTGCTCCGGCAGCTTTTTATGCGCGATCTTCTTGCCGTCGATCCGTACTGTACCCGTATGCTTCAAAAGACCTGCCAGGCAAAGACTGAAAGTGGATTTCCCGGCACCGTTTTCTCCGATCACCGCTACGATTGCCCCTGACGGTATTTCTAAATGCGGCACATTCAGTACCTGGCGCATCTGGCGGCTAAACTGAAGCCAATCTATTTCCAGCCCGGTACTCTTTTGTTTTATCAGCCCCATATCGGGCCTCAGCTCATAAAGCTGCTCCTGCTTTACTGCCCTGAGTCCCAACGCTTTGCGCTTCTCCAGCGAAAGACCTGCCGCTGCTTCCGGCGTAAATTCCTGCCTGATCCGGCCCTCCTCCAGCAGCACATAACGGTCAGCGATTCCCTCCAGATACCACAGCCGATGCTCTGAAATCAGCACAGTTCTTCCTTCATCCTTCATCATGCGGATCAACTTCTGCAGTTTTCGGATGCTCTCCATATCCAGATTAGAAGAAGGCTCATCCATAACGATGACCGACGGTAAAGCCGCATAAACGGAGCCACAGGCGATCTGCTGTTTCTCGCCGCCTGACAGTTCAAAAATATTCCGGTCCATCAGCTCCTGCAGGTTCAGACGATAGGACACCTCCTCCAGACGCTTCTTCATCTGCGGGCGGGGGAGATTCTGATTTTCCAGATTAAAAGCCATCTCTCCGGTCGTATCCAGATGGAAAAACTGGGTACGGGGATTCTGGAAGACACTTCCCACAATCCGGGACGTTTGGGGCAACGGTGTCTGCTGCATTTCCTGTCCGCCTACAAGGACATTCCCCTCCAGTTTCCCGGCATAAAAATGTGGGATAAGACCGTTTACCAGGCGAAGCATGGTCGTCTTCCCACATCCGCTTTTCCCACAAAGTACCACACATTCTCCGCGTGATGCCTGAAAGCTTACATCAGACAGCACCTGCATTTCATTTGCTTCCCCGTTCTGGTAAGAAAAGGAAACATGATTCAGTTTGATCAAAACATCTCCTCCCTTCCTCAGAAACAAAGATTCCAGAACAGCAGTCCGGCAGAAACAGCTATTATACACCAATCCAGAGCCTTCATCTGAACCTCCGCATAACTGGTTCGCGGCATATTTTTGTCAAACCCCCGCGCCATAACAGCAGCTGACATCTCATCCACGATAACCGAGCACTGCAGCAAAAAGGGAACCAGCATATATTCCATCATCTGCAGCGGACGACGAAAAACATTTTTCCATGTCAGCGCCATCCCTCTTAATCGGAGCGCCTGATTCACCATCTGCCATTCTTCCTGGATAGTCGGGACAAAACGGAGCATCACCGCCAGAGGAATGATGACCTCGTTTGGCAGATGCATCTGAGTAAATGCACTGATATATTCCCCAATCCTGGAAGTCTGTGTCACAATATAAAAGGCTGCAAACATCGGTAAAATAAACCGGCAGAAATGACATGCCAGCATGATGATATTCTGCAGTATCCCTGACAATCGCGGTGCTAGAAACAGATCGCAAAAAAACATAACTGCAAAGATAAGACCGGTATAAAAAGCCCTCTTCCATTTCTGGCACAGAAGCGTTATCCCCACACACAGGGCAAGAAGGACAAATTCCTGCGGATGTGTCAACCCGGAAAATGCCGAAAGGCAGGCGGCAATAAATACCGCCAGCTTACTTCTCGGATCCAAAAGACCACTGGAAATCTTTTCGCGGTTCACGCTGTAATACCGGCTTTCACAAAATGTTTTTTCAGGATCTTTCTTCCAAACAGACCGCCAAGCAATCCGCCCACCAAAGCCAAAGCAATCAGCACAAGAACAATCCAGCTAGGCGTCAGCTTATCCAGCGTTGCGATATATTCTTCTCCATAGTACCCTGCACAACTTTCTAAGAAGGCATCCTTTGCCAGAATAAGGGCAAAGAAGGGACCCATAGAAGTCAGGTTGAACACACAGTAGCTGACTGCCAGAGCACCTGCAGATTTGCGTCTTTTTGCGGTAATGAGTTCAGCGATTAATCCCCATACAACTGCAAAAATCAGCGGATAAATGGTTGCCATGGACGTAATCAGCCCCACCAGGAGCGCCAGCACCAGGATTGCACCGGTGCGCGGCACCTTGGTGGCATACAGCATATACACAGTTCCCAGTATGATGCCGGCAATCAACGGCGTTGCCAGAAAGAGGATTGGAACAATGGTCAGGACTGAAGACAACACCGTGAGCAGCACTAAATAAATTGCACCAAAGGCGCCTGCGGTAATTAAATCCTTTGTTGTAAGTTTTGTTTTCATATGTATTTCTTTCCTTTCTGCATCTTTTGTTAGTCTTTACTAACTCGTACATATTACCATGTGAAAGATTCTTTTGCCACTCCGAAAAGCCATGCCTTCTGCAAAATGCTCCAAAAAGCCAAAAAATGACACCTCCATTCGGAAGGTGTCACTATGATTTTCTTCTACTTTTTTTCCTTTCGATAGGCACTTGGTCTGCAGCCTATCACCGCATGGAATGCCTCTGAAAATTTGCTTGGATTCTGATAACCCATTTCCAGCGCAATTTCGCTGATTTTTTTATCTGACTGGCGCAAAAGCTGTGCCGCCCGATGCATTTTGTAACTACGCAAATATGCATAAGGTGATTCGCCATAAATTTGCCTGAATCCATCTTTTAACTGTGTCAGACTTAAATTGTGCTCCAATGCCAGTTCCTTCAGATTGGTCCGGTGTTCCATATCCTGTACCAGATGCTCCCTGACATGCTTGATCCGCTTCACGGTCACTCCCGAAATATAGTGCTGGTTCTCCTCAAAAAGAGTTTGTCTGAATTGGAAATGATAAAGGAGCTCCAAAATCTTCAGCCGCAAAAAGGGCAGAGACGGACGATCCAGATGTGTATACAGTTCCTGATATACATGCTCTATTTCCGCAT